>CBDVCJ010000096.1:0-12936 GCA_965372445.1 uncultured Thermoplasmata archaeon
CTTCTTCCTCATCGTCTTCAGCGTCCATATCATAAATCTCTTCTTCATCGTCTTCTTCAGCCTCATCTGTGCCTGTGCTGCCAGAACTGTCCACTTCGGCCTCTTTGGATGGACGTACACTGTCGGTGATGGGCGCTTCATCTTCATATTGGGTATATTCCGCTGCTTCTTCATAATCATAATCCGCAGCACCATGCGGCATATATTCGGGTTGCTCACCATATTCATCCTGAATATCGTCCCAAAGCGCCGCGCGCACCTTATCCAGGTCGTTGGTCTCGTAATCCTTAGGGCGGCCGCCGGGTTTAATATCTATTGGCGGTTCTTTTTCTACTTTTTTAACCTTTTCCTTTTTAGTTGGGGGCGGTTCATCCCAATCAAGCTCGAGCTCGCGCTTCTTGGCGCGTTTTCGAGGTGGCGCCTTACCTTTGCGGCCACGGGAGCTAGCAGGCGGTGGAGGTGGTGGCCTCTTTTCAGGTTCATCCGCCCATTTTTGTTCTTCATAGCGTGGTTCCACCCGGCGTTTTCTAGTTAAAACAAAAACCGAGATTATTATAACTAAGATTATAATCACAATAATAATTATCAGCCACCACAATCCTTCACCTTCGAAAAAGCTCTCCTCGGTTTCACCTGAGGATTTCGGCTTGGAGATCTTGACAGTATCTGTATTTCCAGCTGTAACGGCCCAGTTAACATTGCCATTTGAATCTTCGATAATGACGGCATAATAATAAGTCGTCCCGTCGGGGCTGACGGTATCGGTATAACTACTCGTCGCGTTTGGGCCGGAGGTGTAGATCGGCATCATTGCGGTTATATTATCTTCATCGAATGGGCTGGTATCGCGATATATATGTACAGTCGCGCCATCTCCCATGCCGTCCCAATCAATATGAACCTCACCAGGGCTCTCAGTATCTTCCACAACGTTGACATTAGTTACCGAGGGGGGTGCTGTTGTGTCTATCAACTTTATCGTCAGGTCGGGGGTGACAGGCAATCCATCAAGATCCGAGTTATTATAATAATCCTGTAGGGTGGTTTCAACTGCGAAATCGTCGGCGGTTCTAACATTTTCAGAAGTATCCCAATCCCAGTAATAAGTTCTGTTTTTGAGGTCTGGGATCGATAATTGTATGCCAGAGTCATAGCCCGTTGAATTCGAAGCTATCCGAACGGTCCCGTAAAGCCCGAGCTCATTATGAAGTTCCGCAACAATGATCCTAACTGTACTACCAAGTTCATAAGTACCGTTGTCCTCACCAGTTTGGGGGTCGAGCGAGCTTACACTGGTAATTGTGGGCGCCGTCGTATCTTCCAAAGTCATTATCAGATCCGGACCAGAGGGGGTTGAGCCGTCACTATCCTTATTCCCCCATTCATCTTGTAAGGTGGCATCTACTCTGTAATCCTCAGCAATCTGAAGGCCGGTGGTATTCCAATCCCAGTAATAGATCTTGGAAATGTCATCAAATTTTAATTGTTTATGGTTTGTATCATAAGACTGAGAGATCGAATAAATGCGAACCGTCCCCATCAAATGCGGGTCGTCCAGCTCTTCGCGCACCATAACTCTCACAAGCGCCCCGAGCTCATAGCGTTCGTCGTTGTCTGCGCCATCGCCAGGTGCACCCCAGGGACCTTTGAGCACATATGTATCTACCGAAGTTATTACCGGAGCTATTGTATCTTGTAATTCGATGATAATATCCGGCCCCGAGTTGTTGGAACCGTCGGGGTCTGAGTTCGACGAATTATCAATAAGCGTAGTATCCACAAGATAATCGATTGCCGGCTGTAACCCGCCAGTATCCCAAACATAATAATAGGAATTGTTCTCACTATCGAAGTTTAAGGGCAGCACCCCTGAGGCATAGCCCGTCGAAAGTGATGAGATATTGATCGTACCTCTCAGCCCTTTCTCGCCGTACTTTTCCTTGATCGTGAAATTCACAATCGACCTGATCTCGTAGCGGCCGTCGGTATCCTTATCGCCGAAGGGGTCGGTCGCCGTGGAGTTGACACTTGATATTTCAGGTGCAATGGTATCTTGGATAATGATCACCAGATCCGGCGTTTGCGGCAGCCCGTCCAGATCAATATTATCCGACGGGTCTTTGAGGGTGGTTTCCACCCAGAAATCATCCGCGGGCTCGAGCCCGACAGTATCCCAATCCCAATAATAGTGATTACCAATATCATAGTTTAGCGCCTGCGAGCCGGACGAATATCCTAGTTTTGTTGAGTTGATAATTATAGTGCCGGTTAGATTATGCTCGCCAAACTTTTCGAAAACTTTGATCTGCACTAGTGAATTGGTCTCGTAGATCTCGTCATTATCAGCCCCCACCTCGGAATCCACATTCAAGATCGTTGGGGGGGTTGCATCAGTTAGTTGGATAGTGAGATCCGGGCCGATATCGTTCGAGCCGTTACCGTCGAAGTTCAGGTCGAAATCCGTTAAATTGGATTCGATGACGTAATCATCGGTGGGCAATAGCCCAGTAGTATTCCAATAGTACACATATGATTGGGTGGTTGAATTATAGGTCAGATCGATCTTGCCGGGGTGATAGCCGAGCGTGGTGGAGTCGATCTCGATCGTACCCATCAACCCGGTCTCGTTATTCTGTTCGGTCACATTGATACGCACGATCTGGCCGACCTCATATGCGTTATCAGTGTCGGTCCCTACAGATGATGCAACAGTTGTTATTACAGGCGGCACAATATCGGTCAGTTTGATGTTCCTTACTGTGTACTGGTCTAAACTTACTGGCACATTAGTGCGGGTCGCAGGTGCATAGCCAACTTTGGAGGCTTTGACTGTAAACAGGCCTGAGGGCAGTGTGATCTTATAATCGCCGTTACTGTCCGTGAAACTGAACTTCTCATCACCCATGAACGTGGTGGTGACCTTCACGCCCACCAGCGGAACATCCTGGGTATCGGTAATTTTGCCTTGGATACCGGATTTGAAAATGTTATACGGGTCATCGGCGATCTGGGCGACCACTATACAAGGCTCATAGTTCTCTTGACAAATCGGTATTATTTTATTCTGGGGGGGGACTTGCTCCCCACTAATGCAAGCTTCGATTGTAAATCCAAGAGTTGTAAAGTTTTCATAGAACCAGTCAGTAGTTTCCCCGTTGGTGGGATAAAGATCGATGCCCTGCTGGACTGTATAGCCATTATATTTCGCCATTTCATGGCCAATTGCCTCGAACAGATATTCATCAGGTGTGTCGTCCGTTGTATAGCCCCAGGGATATAATATTAACTCACCGGAGCTATGAAATGTAAGCATAAGCTTGAAATCATATTTATGGGCGAGATCGCGTATCATCTGGGTTTCCGGCTCTGAAAACGGGCCTGGACCGCGGTAATTCGGGTGGTTGGTGTTCGGGTTCGAGCCGACATCATTCAATCCCCACATCCAACCATAATTACGGTTGAGGTCGACGCCGAAGCTGCCGTCGCCGTTATCACGACGGTTCTTGCGCCACCCAAAACTAAATTCATGAAAATATTCTACGCCATCCGGGTTGACGATCGGTACGATCCAGAGCTCGCGGGTGTTGATAAGATCGGTAATGGTCTGGTTGACAGTATAATTTTCAACAATAGAATTTAAAAAGTACAATAGAATTTCATTAGCTATTACTTCACGCGCGTGATGGGTGCCCATATATAATACATTAGGTTCGTCGGTTTCGTTCAGCTCGGGATTGTCGGAAATTTTGATGGCTAATATGTTCCGGCCATCCCATGTGGTCTTATTGGTGCTATCTAAATTGGGGAACATTTCGCCCAGATTGTAGACTTTCGCGATATTGGTATAATTCTCTTCGATGCTGTAGAGTGTTTCATTGGTTTCAGCATAGGTGTGATAACCGGCTACTTTTAGAGGTTGAATATTAGACGCCACCTCGAGGTCATTATCTACCTCAGCAGAAATATTATTGCCAACCAGACTCAAAGTGGAAATGAAAAATAAAAATATTATTGCCACAATTCGCATTTTTTTATTTATTTTATTGCCGTATTTCTTCATTTACCCCACCTTTTAATAGAATTAGATTTAGATTAAAATTTGGCAGTTTTATATATTTGTTATTATATTTCTAATTTTGGTATTAATCTATAGACGATATATTTCTTTTATAAAAAGCAAATACGTCACAGGTTACCCCATAGCCCTTCAACTCGAGTTATGATCTCTTCACCAAAACCTTTTTTATATAACAGAATTAATCTCAAAATGTGCTCGGGGGCTTTTACACGGTAAAATACTTTGCGACCTCGTTTTTGCTTTTCTATTAGACCTACGTCTAACAGTTTATCTAAATAGAATGATGCTGTTGATTTGAGTAACCGAAATTTTTTTGCTATATCACCATGGTTAGTTTTATTGCGCGATATTATGAACAATAGAATATCTCTTAGCATTTCCTGGCGAAGTGAACCCATAATTTGTTTATCGTCGCTACCAAGTTCATATGCAGGATAATACCGTGAATAATAGGTTGATTTGGATTTTGATATTATTTCCAACTTTTCAAGAACGTTCAGGTGATATTCGAGTTCACCCATTGCAAGCTCCGATTCTTTTAGTAGCTCGCGAAAATGTATGCCGGGCTTGGCATTAATAATCTCAATTAATAGCTTGCGGGTCGCAAGTTTTTCTGCAAGAGCTTTTTCCATAGTTGATTTCACTTCCTTAAGAAAATCATGGCGATTTTACTGTTGCGACGTAAATTATCAGTACAACCAGCACATCGATCAACATTAGCGCTCTTGACTCTTGAATGAACTCCAGCACCTGCCATACTTCAGCGACAAATACCAGAAGTGCCTGCAAAAACAACAAAACAAAAATTCCGCTGATGATCAGCACTTTCTTATTTTTCGAAGTCTTATAAGTAAAGAGGTTCATAATGAGCAGCATTAAGCAGGTGCCCATTAGTAATATTATTGATAATAATAGAGTATCGTCCAAATTATCACCCGTCCTGATTTAATAAATAATCATATAAATACTTTTTAGTGCAAACCCTAAACTTTCCTGTTATAATAGTTCAGAAATTGCACCAAATTTAATTTATATGCCGTGTGATAATAATCTGAACTTGGTGATAGAATATGAAACACACAGTGAACTATAGAAAAAACCCCAGGCCAAGAACCTTTTCGATGGCATTGGTACTAATTATCTTTGCCATTCTATCGACAAACCTATTGCCGGTAATAACCGGCCAATCCAATGATGACGCCCCTGTTAATAATGAAAATCAAGATGAGGGACCTAATGGTGAGCTCGAGCAGAACGGTACTTGCAACCAGACTCAGACCCAGCAACAGAACGGTACCTGCAACCAGACCCAACAACAGAATGGTACCTGTAACCAGACTCAAAACCAGACCCAGCAACAGAACGGCACAGGTAATAAGATCCAAGAGCAGAATCAGCAACAGGATGGTACCGGAAATAGTTCAAGTTACGGCTATGAGCATCAGTATAAACAACAAGGCAGTAATAGCGAATATCAATGGCGTCACCAGTACCGAAATGAGATCCAATCCGGTGCGGAAAATGGCACAATTCCGTTAGAAGCCACATTTACTTATCGCAACCGCCACATGGTCCATGAGAACAACCACTACCAATCGGGCATAGAACTGGAGCTTGATGAAGCTGAAGGTAACAAGGTTCAATTAAGAGTACGAGCCGAGTACCATGAGGGTAAGGTCGTTGTGATTAATATCGAGGGTAATGTGCTTCGGTTCAGGAACGGTGAGGGTGCAAAAGTATATTTCGATGGCAAGCAAATCCAACAAGGCTCAATTAACGAAATTATGAACGCTAAGGGCGAGCAGGCAAAATATGTCGGTGTGATTGGAGAGGGAGGTGCACAGTTTCTCGTGTATATTCCGCATTTCTCGGAGCACACGATCACAATAGAATCGCTGATAGACCAAGCCAAAGAAGAGCTCTTTACCAGTACCAATTATATGGTAATAGGCATCGGCATTCTGGCATTAATTGGACTTACTGGATATATCTTTAAAATTGGAAAGGGCCGAGAATAGCACTTTCCTATTCTTTTTATTTATTTTTTATTATATTTCTAATTTTGATATTATTATATTAATGATTGAAAGGGTCAGGTATATGTTGGGAATTGGTATTGGGGGCAAACTCGTTGGCTCTGAGGGGTTTTTGGCAAGGTTTGGTATTTTACATGGTTTTTAGCTCATTATGCTTTACTAGAATTGAAGTTTATTACGTTTTCTAAAATACAAAATAAAAACTATACCGATCAAGGACGCAATAATCCCAATGAATGCATAAAACATTGCTAAATATAGTAGATCTTCAGCTTCTTCTTCAGCTCTATCCCTTAAAATAAATTCATACTCTATATCACTTTCAAGATATTGGGGTGTTGATGCGTGTAATTCGATGATATATTTTCCGGGCTTAGCGTTGATTTTACCATAATCCCAAATCCAAAATATTGACCCATTGGCATTAGTATAAGTTAGATCATCATGAGGGCGATAACTATCTACTATACCTTCAATGTGGATATAGCAACTTTTAATACCTTCACCACCAAAAGGTGTTGTTGCTAATGCATTAATATGAAGCTGCTTTTCTTTAGCTTTATTTTCTATATCAAATTCTAATCTTAACGGTTCTTTGATCGTAATATATACACCCGAGTATTTGAAATAGGTTTTATAGCTAGAAAGAAATGGATGTGGGCTGCCCAGAAAATTTATTTTCAGATATAGATTATGCGTTTGGGGTTTAATAACGAAATCCTCGTCTGGGAACGTGGTCTCGATCTCACAGCAGGTTGATGATTCGCCCAGTGAGAATGTATCGCCGGCACGGACCAGCGTCGTTACATTATCGTAACTTAATGTGAATGTGATCTCGATCGAAGAAGAAAACATCATGCCCCAGGAAAAGCCGCTGCAATACTGTTGGAAGATGAGCTTACTGCCGCCTTTGATCACGAGATCGTAATTGTTGTCAAATTTCGGCAATTTAAAAATTAGCTCGTGACCGCTGCTATCTAGGTACATTTCATGTTCTTTATCCTGAGGGTAGGGCAACAAGCAATCGGAGCCATATCGACTGTTATTATTATGTTCAAACAATTTTACTAACGAGGTGGTGTTCTCATTGAGCTCATCATCCCTAAACTTCATTGTGTTCACTGGTGCGGATATTGTTGGGATTATGGAGATATTCAATAACAATAACGTTATTAGAGCACAAATGGCTTTTATCCCTCTCATGTTTCATCCCTAAGTCGATTATACTTTCCCCTAGATCTATTAATTTTGCGGTTTCTAACGATAGAAAGTTAAAATTATTGCTATAACCGCCACTAGCATGCTGGCAATAGCTACGATCGCGCGCACCCACTCCGGATTCTTGTACCACGGCATATTTTCGTAGGGTGCACGTGGGCTGGGTGCTTGGGGTGCTCCCGGCGAGGAGCGGTTGGTATCGTCTGTCGTTTCAACTGGCGCGGCTTTTGCTCTGGCCTTCTCCAATTTTGCCTGTGCCTTCAGCCGTTTCTTATCGAGCTTGTAGTGCTCTTTCATATCTTTGTCAGAACCCACGGTTATCACTTACTAAAGTCGGGATTCGGTGGTCGGGATCCGGGAATCGATAATCGAGCGCCGAACCATTGACCTGAATCCAATAACAACAATGTAAATAATCACACAATATAATTAATTTTTGTATCTTCTGCGAATTTGGCAATTTAATTTTAACAATCGGGAATGTCGGGAATCCGGGTTCCCGATAAAAAAATTATCGTTTTTTTCTATTTGTCAACATAACAATTGCGCCCACGCCAATGCAAATGATTGCGGTTGGACATGTAACCCATCCAATAGGTAGAAAAAAGGTGAAGATCACAACTGGTATTAAAATAATTCCGATAGCAAGTATCACCAATCCGATAGTCCAGCTGCGTTTGGTTTTTCGATCTTCTACCATCTGTTCATTTATATACTCAAAAGACCCGCCATACATATGCTCGGCTGGTTGTATCAACGACGCACCACAGAGATAACAAACTTTGCGCTCGTCTTGCACAATAGTATGACAATTCGGACATAACATCAAATCCCCCCCTTGTACTATCATTCTCTTATGGAATAATAAAAGTTTGGGTCATACCCTATTTTTTTTCATTCAAGAGCTCAATAGATCCAAATACTACAAACTCCAAACTCCAAAATCCCAATGGCAAAATCCAAAAGAGGTTAAGAAGTTAGGTTACGGTAATCCAGCCCTATAATCCTTATCTGGATAATAGTGAAGAGAGCTGGATTACCTCACCCTTAAAATCTCTACGAGATTTCAACGGTTACGGTAATTTGCTACACAAATTACCCTCCCCCTCAAAAGCCCTTCAGGATTTCGAAGGTTACGGTAATCTGCTGCGCATATTACCTCACCTTTAAAATCTTTTCAAGATTTCCACGGTTACGGTTAGGAAGTCCGTGGGTTGAGCTTGATTCTGGGTCTATTATGATCTAATCAAGCGAGGCCCGAGGGCTCTGAACGAAGTTCTGAGCCCGTGTGGAAATTAGGTTAGGAAGTGGGTGTTGAAGTTTGAGGTTGGACAGAAGCCCAACTTCTTTTGGCGTTATTTATTTTTACTGCAGACTCCAAACTGAAAACGGGAAACTCTTATTAACCAATTAATCTAATAACCGTCTGAGTTGATGCTAGTGCCTTCCAAAATCTTAATGCATATCTGCTGCGCGCCTTGTTTTAGTTATCCGCATAAAAAACTCAGTGACGACGGCCATGAAATTATCGGGTTTTTCTATAATCCCAATATCCACCCTTATCAGGAATTTCAGAAGAGGTTGCATTGTGTGCAGCGCTACAGCGCCTTAAAACCAGTCGATATTATCTACAACACCAGTTACGATCTTGAGAATTTCCTCAGAGGCACATTGGATTATATGGATCAGGATAAGGATCGGCATGAATTTTGCATTCGGTTAAGATTGGAAGAAACCGCGAAAACTGCTGCGGAGTCAGACCGTAACTTCGACGCTTTTACAACTACATTATTAGAATCCAAATATCAACCGCATGAACTTATTCGTGACATCGGGACCGAGCTGGGTAAAAAATATGGTGTTGAGTTTTATTACGAGGATTTTCGAACCGGTTGGAAAGAGTCGATAAAAATATCTCAAGAGTTAGAACTTTATCGCCAGAAATATTGTGGCTGTATTTTTAGTGAGATGGAACGATATCTGAAAGATAAAAAGTAGTTAACTAAAATTCCAAGATGCAAGTTCCAAGAGCCAAACAAATCCCAAATCTAAAATCCCAAACTTTAATTTCTTGAACCGTCTTTTTTATTATAACTTTCAATAAAATCCGTTTTGAAACTTAAAAATTCTGCGGTCAATATATCCTATTCTAAATGATCGTTATTATTAGTACGAGCGTACGTTTTATGGTCCCCCCATCATCATCTTTGACCGTCAAGGTTACTGTATAAGTGCCTGAAGTAGAATATTTATGAACAGTCTTATCTGTAACCTTCACCGGGTTAACGTCAGGACTTTTAGGTGCATCCGGGCTGAGCCCGTCATTATAATGGATGTTGGGGCCTGAGGTATTGCCATCGCCAAAATCCCAATCGAAAATAAGATCATCACTACCTGGATCGGTGGCGGTGGCTTTGAAAGTGATGTTTTGTTCAGCCAGAAACGGAGTGAGATCGACCTCCCATGGATCTATATGGTTCCAATGGTCGCAATCCCAGTCGGACTGTTTTACATTAAATGTATGATGCAATCTTGTAAAAGTTCCGTCTTCGAAGTCCATATCAATCCATACAGGACTTCCACCCCATACATTGCCATTCACTGTTGGATCGTTTGGCATGTAATCCACAAGCGCAGTGTATGATTTATTCAGAGCTATATTGACATTCGTAATCGTGGCGGATTGGTTGTCGGGGTTGCCGGGATACCGTGTAATATTTGCCGTCCATATTTCATGGTTGTCTTCATAAAGATGTATACCAACAGAATGCCATTTTTCACCCGCGACCCTTAGTGTAAAGTTTGCCATTAAATATGTATCGATATAGACTATGGTAGGTACTATATTGTTCACTGTAACCTTAATGGTGACGGCGGTGAACCCGCCATCATCGTCGTAAACTGTCAATGTTACATTGAAAACCCCGTTATCGCCGTAGGTATGGCTTATAAGATCCGTGATGTTCATCGGGTTGAGGTTGGGGCTTGGAGTCGGGTCAGGGCTGACACCGTTATTAAAATACACATTGTTTATGGTAGGTCCAAGTTCAAAATTCCATGAAAAAGTCAGGTCATCGCTACCAGGGTCTGAAGCTAGGGCAGACAAATTAAATGTTGTGTTCTCATTGACTATATAAGGTCCACCGGCAAACACTGAGGGCGCCACATTGTTCACGGTAACGAGCACTGAGCCGATCCCCACCCCACCGTCATTGTCTGTTACAGTCAAGGTAACTTTGAAATTACCGTCATCTCCATAGGTATGTGAAGGTGTTAAAGAACTTGAAGAGGTAGTTCCATCGCCAAAATCCCAAACGTAAGTATGTGTATCAAGCCATCCCGGATCAGTGAATGAACCCGAGAATGATGCTGTCGAGCCTTCATTAATGGTTTGATCATTACCTGCATTGACTATAGGCGCGACATTGTAAATTGTGACCAAATAAGAAACGGCATCAATTGACCCGTCGTCATCCGAAACTGTCAATTTTACGGGGTAAGCTCCATTATCTGCATATGTATGGGTAGGATTCGTTTGGTTACTTGAACCCCCATCACCAAAAGCCCAACCTCGACTTACAATCGCATCGGGGTAGGAAGTAGTTAGGTCGGTGAACTGTACAGGTGACCCCTCGCCCTGTGGGGCGGGCGACCATGAGAAATCTGCAACTGGTGCCAGGTCTACGACAGTGATATTATGTAAGATCGTATCTGAAGAACCGTCATCATCTATTACAAAAAGGGTAACCGTGTAAGTACCGTTGTTCATGAACGTGAACTGCGGGTTTTGAAGTGCGCTAGATCCAAGCCCACCGAAACCCCAGGACCATGTTGAAATGTTGTCAGGATATGAAACTGTTAGGTCGGTGAATTGGACCGGATAACCTTCATCTTGAGGTTGGGGCGACCATGTAAATTCCGCTGAAGGTCCTAGATCATTTACGGTGACAGTAAGCGAATCTTGGTCAGTATCCCCATCGTCATCTGTTACATCTAGTTTGGGATAATAAACGCCATCATCAATAAACACATGGGAACCTGTTACCGTACCGGTTGAATCCGGAGGTATATTTTCCTGCGATACGGAACCAGGGCCTGAATGCCCATCGCCCCAATCCCAGGTTGCGGTATGAGTATCGTATGCGCCTGGGTCAGAAAAGGTGCCGCTGAAATTTTGCAATGTGCCTTCATCAACTACCATATTAGAACCGGCATCAACAACTGGTGCAATATTATTAACGATCACGGTAAAGTTCAAGGTATCAGTAGCCCCATCGTTATCAGTAACGGTTAACATTGGGAAAAAGGTTCCATTATCGTAATAAGTATTTGAAAATGTGAATAAAGTATCCCAGGGTGTGGTGCCTGAACTATTTACACCGGGATTCTTCGGATCATTCCACTTGATCAGATAGTTCAAGGTGGTATCGTCAGTACCCTTATCCCTGGCAAATGCACCTAGGGTTATAGCTGTACCCTCGTCGGTTTCCACGGTTGTATTTTTAGTCTGGGCTTGATAAGCAATTGTAATGGGCATACTCATGTTCAATGTAATACCAGTACCTGTTGCATAATGATAGACCCAACTGTTAATGTTCTGCCAATACAAAGGATCAATTGTTATGGCCCAGGAACTGGTAGTCGGCAGCCCAGCAAGTACGCCGCCATCTGTATTAGTAGTATGTTGCCAATGTCCTTCCATAGCGGGATAAGCCAAACTGAACTCCACACCCCGCGGCCAACTCCATGGATCAAAGGGATCGTCGGATTGTGCTACATAAGCTCCGGAGGGTACGCCACTAAGATCAAAATCAACCCTCTTTATCAGAAATGGGCTGTTATCAATATCATGAGTTATGATCAAGCTCACAGCGTTCGTATTGATATCCCTGTAAAGAAACACTTTACTTTCAAATATCTTTTCAAAACCAGTATGTGAGCTCCAACTGTAGTAGTTGTAGAACGACGCAGCGGTTTGAGGTTTTTCGATCGCTGGAATGGTCTGTGAAAAATTGCCTTGGGTCAAGGTATAAACGTAAGAAGTGGAATAAATCTCGGGTGCAGAATTCGCTACATTAACAGTAGCAGTATCGGTATCAGACAACGCACCATCATTCACTAGCAGCCCAACCGTGTAAGTCCCGTCCGCGTTCCAAGATTTTGTTGGGTTCATCTGGGTTGAATCATCAAACAGACCGTCATTATCCAGATCCCAGTAATATGATAAAACATCGCCATCAGGATCGGTCGAACCTGATCCGACCAACTGAACAAGATTCCCTTCTTCCCCCGAATAAGGTCCACCAGCGTCAGCCGTTGGAGCTTGGTTTAATGGTGCGGGGGCTGAGGCCGTTAGTTTGCTATAACCTGAGCTTTGCGTATCATCTTCGTTCAGCCCGTAATTCGTTACGGCAATATACTCCACATCAGTGTCAGGTTTGTAAGATGCATCTGCAGCCTCCATACCGATGGTCGCCATATCGATCCTAAGCCCCAGGAGAGCAATTGCAATAACTAGTACTAAAGTCACTTTTGATGCCATTTGTAAATCCCCTTGATTTAAAGAAAGTAATTATTATTATCTTGGCGTTATATAATACCACA
>CBDVCJ010000097.1:0-12911 GCA_965372445.1 uncultured Thermoplasmata archaeon
ATACATATGGTAGAAAATTAAGTATATAATTAATTATTTATCCAAGAGGCTTAATTGGCAATTGATTGTTTATGAGGTGGGATTATGCAAAAATATCATATAACTAATCGAAAGAGAAATAGATATTTCGGATTATTTACCGTGATGATACTATTAATATCAATATTCGCGATAGTCATACCCAGCACAACGTTATTTGCCCAACCCGAAGGGCCCAAACCGTTCCAACCCAATATTTTTGATGAGTATTTCACATACGCTACGGTCATCCCCTTCGATACGGATAATGACGACCTGAATGATGCTGCACGAGTTGAATATGATGTTGATACCGAAGGCGTGTCCGAGGAAGTACAAGTGATCATGCATGTTTATAACTCATCCGCAGTCATTATCAAGAATTATTCAGAAACTTTCAGGGTAGTGCACGAGATAGAGATTACCACACGATATTTCGAGTTCTATGCACAATATACTGACAATTATAACTTTTCATTAGAATTATATGATCTAACTCATGACGAAAAAGAAAATAACGGCTTAAATGAGGAGGCCTTGCCTTCACCTGTACTGTTACAGGTAAATATCTCAGAATATCAGATCTTTGTGGATACCAACCCGTTAGATGAAGATAACAATGGGTATTATGACGATGTAATTATCAAAGTTACCGACAGCTTGAACTACACTCTTGAAGGCGTTGAGATCTACGTGGATGGTTATTTTTCTGGCTATACCGATGTAAATGGGTTATATTATTACTACAATCTTTCTCGCGGCATCCATGAAATTGATGCGTTATATGGCGGCTATCATGATAATGAAGAGTTCAGGTCTGAAGGCATTGGGATTAACCAACCGCTCTACGCCGATGCCGACCCTTATGACCAAGATGCGGATGGTTACGATGACGATGTTATTATCTATTCATTAGGGCCGAATTATGTTGCGGTACCCGGTGCACTAGTTTATATCGATTGGATGTTGGTTGGTTTTACTAATCTTAACGGGATGTTTTACGGCTACGATTTCGAGATCGGGTTTCATTATGTGATGATAACCTTCCAGGATTATACTGCCTATTCTGCATTTTATGCAGAAGGCAGCAATGTTACCGATATGGACGAATATTTCTTTTACATCTGGGGCGAGGCCCGTGATCTAGATGGCGGCGGGGTGATGAACGATGTCGATATCTATATTGACGTTGATGTTAGTGAAGGTGGGACCTCTCATGTTTACGTGTATGCGACCGTATATTTTCAGAACCGTACAATTGCCGCCAAAGGTGATGTGAATTACACGACCACGGGTTGGGAGGTTGAGGACAAACACATCTATATTTACAATCTGTCCTATGATGTCTACAATATCCGCTATGAACTCTACGATGATAATGATAATTTAGAAGATGTAGTAATCCAGTATGATCTTGTAATAATGTCTTCATTTGGAATAATCAATGTTGATAGAATGATATATAACTTTGAAGGCCAGCTAATGAATGACGTTATTTATTATGCCCACATAAAGGATTTAGCAATTGAGAATGTAAAAATTGAAATTTTTTATATGAGCAATGATTCATATTTGACAAATGTCACCACCGACGAATATGGTATAGCTTTCTACCAAGATCTACCTATTGATGATTATTACTGGTACGCAAATGATTCAAAGGATAATATGGTCGAGTACGGAGAATTTAATATTTATACTGCCCCGCTAACTGCACAAGTTCAAGATTACCTGGCGGATGAGGACGGCGATAATTTCCATGATGAATTTGTAATTTCGGCATACGATCCTTCTGGTAATGCAGTTCATACCGTTAATTATTTGATCTGGGATGAGGATGATAACCTCTTTGATTCCGGAAATACTCTTGGCGGCCAGGCCGTGATAGAAGACATACCAGAAGGCAATTATACTTTTTATATAAAATTCGGAACCAACCCTTTTATTTGGTTATGCAACGGTTCATTCTATTCATATGGAACACCCTCGGAATCGGTTGATGCACTTAATATTTTCATAACCCCCCAAGATTACGATAGTGATGGCTATTACGATGATGTGGAAGTACTGGCAACGAATAATAATGATATGCCAGTTATTGGGATCGTTGTTATATTTGATTCCGACCCGCTTAAAAGTGATACAACTAACGTGCAGGGCAAAGCTCAGGGGTACGATTTCGAGTTCGGCTGGCATTCGGTCGATGCAGTCAACCCCTACCAGCACCAGGGTGTGCCTGCGGGTGCGCGTGCTCATTCATGGTTCTTCTTGGAAGGATTTGATTATGATGAATATTTTTATAGCATATATGGGATCACAGATGATTTAAATGATGATAATGAATGGAACGATATAAATATTACAATTGATGCAGATGTTGATGAAGATGTCGAGTCGGAGATAACTGTTTATGCATATATCTATTACCAATCAAATGGATCAATTGTAGCAACCGCCAATATTACCTACGTGATTTTTAATGGGTATTTAGATGATCAGTACTTAGAAATATATAATTTACCTTATAATGAAACTTATAATGCAACATATTTGCTATATGATTCAAACAATAAAAAGGAGGATGAGAGATATCAATATGATATTCGCATAATTCCTATTGAACCAGTTATAAATGTAGAATTATATGCTGTTTGTTTTAATGAAGACAATATAGCAAATGATATTTTCTTCGTTCCTCACATAATTGATAATATGATATCGAACGTAAATATCAAAATCTATAATAAGTCAAATGATATTTTAGTATACAATCTTTATACAAATGTCGATGGATATATTATAGTGGAGAATGTGAATAATGGCGATTATTATTATTTAGCTTATGCCCCAAATAATACATTTATTGAATATGGCGAATTTTATATCGGAACGAATATCAATATTCAGGAATTACTGTATGAGCTTGATAATGATGGATTTTATGATGACTTTTTATATTTCTCCTTGCAACAAAATTCAACAGGTTATTATGGTGCAGATGTTGATGTTTATATATATGATAAAAATGATAAATTAATAGATTCTGGGAATACATTAATTTATTGGTATTATGAAATTTTGAACCTTACAGAAGGTTATTACAAGTTCAAAGCTTTAAATAATACTTTAAGATTAAGTAATGGCACATTCTATTCATATGGTAATGGTTATGTTAACCAGCCCCCAACTCCAGTCATTAGCTCACCACTTGATCAGTCCAAGTATAATACCACAGATCCGATCCATTTCGACGGCACCTCGAGCACCGACCCGGATAAATGGGACCAATTGACCTATTACTGGGAATCCGATCTCGACGGTAAGATTGGCGAGACCGGCGAATTCTGGAAACAACTATCCGAGGGCACCCATAAGATCACGCTTTGGACCGACGATGCGCACGGCCACAATCCGTCCACCTTTGCGACGATCTCGGTTCAGCTGCCGGTATTGCCGAACGATCCGCCTTATGCGAACCTGACCTCACCGACCGAATCACAACAGTTCTTGACGACCGACAGTATTTCCTTCGATGGCTCGACCAGCTCGGACCCTGATGGCGACCCGTTGACCTTCTATTGGACCTCGAATATTACCGGCGCGCTTGCAGGTAATGTTTCGTCGTTCTCGAAATCACTTTCAAAAGGCTTTCACCAGATCACGTTATTTGTGGACGACAATAACCTCCATAATGTGTCGGCAATGGTCAATATCTCAGTTGTCGAGCCTTCGGTCGAACCCAATGATGTACCAATAGTGAATATATCATTACCCCGCAATAACACGATATGGAACGCTACCGATCTTATAATATTCGATAGCATCGGCACTTATGATCCGGATGACGATATTAATGATGATGCTATGATCGATCCTGTTAATGAAACCGATAATTTAACCTATCAATGGACCTCTAATATTACCGGAGAATTGAGCACCTCTCCAAATTTCAATACCACCCAGCTCAGCTCGCCGCTCGAGACCGGCCATCACCAGATCAATTTGACGGTTGTCGATCCCTTGGGTGCAAATGCAACGGCCTCGATCAATATTGTAATTGCCAATTTACCACCGACTGGAAGTATAACCCAACCTCTTGAAGGCGCATTGTATTATAAATCCGACGAAATTAATTTCTTTAGTAGCGCTGCTGACCCCGAGAACGATGTATTGTATTATTATTGGGAAATTGTCGATACAAGCAATCCTGGCAATATGTTTAAGATCCATAATCAAAGCCATTCCAGCCAGAAGTTACCTGAGGGTGAATATGAAGTCCATTTTTATGCAGATGACCACAACGGGCCCGATGAGCTCGGACGCGTGCACAATATTTCTTCTTTGGTAAATATTAGTGTCGAGAACCGCGCTCCCTCCGCATTTGCCGGTGCAGACCGCCCAGTCAATGCCGGTGAGATCGTTGAGTTCAATGCCTCCGGTTCTTCCGATCCCGACGGCCCGGATGACGAAGCGAACTTCGCCTACACCTGGAATTTCGGGGATGGCTCAAGTTTGCAGGGCATGGTGGTGCAACATACATATGCCAATACCGGTACATATGATGTTAATTTAACAGTTATAGACACAGGAAGTGCAACAAATAATACTGATTATGATAATTTGACGATAACCGTAAATACACCACCAGTTGCCGAGATCTGGGCACCTTCGGTTGTAACCAAAGATGCTTTTGGCGAGGCGAAGGTTCATTTTGATGCCTCGAACTCGACTGATATCGACGGCGATACCCTTACATTCATCTGGGATTTCGATGACGGTAAAACCGGTGTCGGCATGACAACAACCCATACCTATACACTGTCAAAATTATACAATGTAACCTTAAATGTAAGCGATTCGGTCGGGTTTGATGTGGGGACGATCAGTGTAAGGGTGAATACCGCCCCACTCGCCGATGCGGGTGACGACCTTACTGATATCAAGGTCAATGAACTAATACAATTCGACGGCACATTATCATCGGACCTGGACAATGACATTATTACCTATTCCTGGGATTTCGGGGACGGCACTACAGATATAATTGAAAGCCCCACCCATAGATATTCGATCAGTACTAATTACACAGTAACTTTGACTGTGACCGATGAATGGGGTGCCGAGTCAACAGACATTATCGATGTCAAGGTGTTACCAACCCCACCTGAATTTACCAGTCATTCTGAAGATGAAAAAGTGCTGGGCACTATAACACTCGCAGGTAAAACCAACCCGAGCGCTGGTGAAGTTGAGAAGGTCGAGATCAAGATCGGCTCCAGCTCCTGGCAAGAGACAGAACCGCGAGATACTGATGATTGGTCCACATGGAGCTACGATTGGAAAACAACCGATGAAAGTAATGGTAATTATAAAATTATAGCGCGCTTGAGGAACCCAATGGGTTTATCTTCAGACGCCGTTATCAATTTGACAGTTAACAATAAGATCACATACCCTACGATCTTTATATCTTCACCCAATGACGGTACCAAGGTCGAAAATGACGTTGTGATCGAGGGCACAACGACCGGTGAATCCATTACAACTGTCAGGGTTAAGGTCGGGAGTGGTTCCGGTAAAACCTATAGAACCGCGGACGATATGTCTTCTGCCAAGGATTGGAGTTTATGGGAATTTGAATGGGATACTACTCGGGGCGATAACGGTGATTATACGATCTATGCTAATGTGACCGCAAGCATCCAGGGTAAGAATTATTATGATGAGGTCACGATCGAAGTAACCGTCGATAATCCCGAGGTAACCGAGCCGGATGATGAAGATGAAGGTGCAGGGTTCATGGATATGTTGACAGGGAATACAATGGTTCTTTATGGTGTGATCGGCGTTATAATATTATTGATAATCATCATTTTGATTGCGGTCATGCGCAAAAGCAAGAAGAAGCGTGAGCCCAGGCCCGAGGAAGAAATGGGGATGGCACCGGGCTTGCCGCCACCAGAATTAGAGTTAATGGAAGGCGAAAAAGAGGCGGAGGCGCCAAAACCGCCGGAGGTCAAAAAACTTCCAGTGAAATGTCCAAAATGTAAGGATATCTTCATAACCGAAGATGATGGCACCCGTCCAATAATCCTCAAATGTGAGACCTGCGGTGCCCGCGGTATTATACGCACACCCCCCGAGCCGGAAGAGGAGCCCGAAGAAGAGGGCGACGATAATAAAACTGACGAATCCGAAGCCGAAGAGGACGCAGCCCAGAAAGGTGACGACGAGCCGGAAGAGGAGCTCAAGCGCAAGCCGATAATCAAGTGCCCGAACTGCAGAGAACTATTCCCGGCAGATGTGGATGCAGGCGAAATTGAATGTCCCAGTTGCGGTACCAAAGGCAGCATCTAGCTGAATCCCAAGATCCAAACTTAAAAGAAGGCACAAAGGCACAGAGTTACACCGGCAAAATATGAGTTTGGTAAGTCATTACATATTTTGCCCGAGGAGCCTCGTCTTTCAGACTTCGACTCCAAAGGCACAAAGTATTTTCAAATAATGAATACCCGATTTTCACTTTGTGCCTGTGTGCCTTTCAAGTTTGAATAAAAAATTAACATCTGGGTTTGGAGTTTTGTACTTAGAGCTAGTTAGAATTTGCTGAACGGGTATTGATTTTGATCCGAGATTGCCTTTGGAAAGGCGATAGGCGAAAGACGATAATTTTAGCCTAGGAGTTATAGAGTCATGGAGTCCTATACGTTGTGAGATGTGGTTATTTAGGTGATAGGTTTTAGGAAATAGGTAATAGGGACATTACTGTCGAATGTCATTTATCGGGAGTAGCGGGAACCCGGGAGTCTGAGTAAAAATACCACCGTCGGGAGTATCGAAATTAATGAGTATGGTACCCTTTCTCGTTACTCCCGTACTCCCGTTCGCGCTCCCGTACTCCCGATGCTCCCGGTGCTCCCGAAGTGTGACTTGCCAGATACCACCTTAAAATTGCACACAACACCCAACGCCCAACACACAACAATACGGACTCCCTAGACTCCTAAGACTCATTTCGCCTATCGCTTTGAGAATGCCCGTAGGGGATTATCAAAGCGGAGGTGACTTGCGTAGCAAGTTACCGCATTTGGTAATAAGTGAACATCCGTCTATTGTCTCTCGTCTTTCCGATAGCAGGCTCGAATCCGTAATCTGGAATTCACAAATAAATTAGACTAACATATCTATACTAAAAATTAATAAACTATCGGATTAATATACGAATTGGTTACTCAATATGGAAAACTGTAAAGCTAACCGTTCTACTCGGGGATTATTAATCAAATACAGTGGTGCATTAGCCATAATATTGATCTTGATCCTAGTTAATTTTTCCTATATTATTAATATAGAACGCAATATTGATAACAATTATATAAACATACAAACTCATGATAATTCCGATTCAACTCTTGTTCAGGATTCAATGCAATTAGCATTTAAGCCAGAATTTACCAAAGTTAACTTTGGGGAAAAGGTTTGGGATTTCGTCAAAGTCGAAGATTGTATATATAATACAAACCCGGGTCAACCCAGAATACCTATAAAGGTATTAGAGCTAAAGACCCGTAGCGAGATCACCGATCTTGAAGTTAATTATTACAACCCCGAATATATTTCAGAACTTCAGCTCGCACCCGCACCTGTTGTTCAGATCTGGACGGCTGACTACACAAGCAGCCCGGACTTATTTTTTGACGACGAGTATTATAACACAGATGAATATCTGCCAAGCTTAGATTTTGAATTGAATCCGATAGGAACCAAGCATGATAATGGCGATGAATATTACCTCTATAATCTCAAACTTTATCCATTAAAATATAATCCCGTGAGCTCCAGTGGAATATTCTATGATTATGTAGAAGTTCAATTTGAATATGAATTAGAGCCCTACGCAATTCAGGGCACCCGCACCACGCGCAATGTAGATCACCTTGACCGTGCACCAGCCAATTCTTATAAGTATCTAATCATTACAACTTCGGATTTGGTGGATGAACTCCAACCGCTAGTAAATTGGAAGACCCAGAAAGGCCTGCCAGCCAAGATGAAGACTGTTTCCGAAATAACCTCAGATCCGCTCTTTGATGGTAAAGATGACCCCGACGAGCTCCGCAATTACATTCAATGGGCTTATGACCAATGGGAGATCGAATATGTGTTATTGGCAGGTGACTATAATACCGTCCCGACCCGGCATACCTATGACGCACAGGCGGTCTATACCGGTGATGATGGAATAATACCTGCGGATACATATTATGCATGTATCGATGAAGGTACGACCTGGAATACGGATGATGATTCCAACTACGGCGAATTTGGTGAATTAGACGATATCATTCCCGATATCGCGGTTGGTAGGATCGCGATCAATTCCGAACCCGGAATGGCAAATTGGGTGATTGAAAATATTGCTTATGAGAAAAGCCCGCCTTCCGGAGATTGGGTCGATACTATAACCTTAGTGGCAGATTATGGGTTTGCGGTCGGCGATTGTGCAGACCAAGCCGATTTTCTATTTAATTCTTATTTTGATAGTGTATATGATTCTTATTCTAAATTATATGATGACAATTCCGGGACAGATCATATCAGCAGTTCCAAAATTCAAGAGAAGATAAATAATGGCACAGCACTTGTTGTTTACACCGACCATGCCAATACCAATGCTTGGGGCTCGACCATGTCGTTTACAAACGCCCATGCCGCAGCATTGACTAATAATGATAAAAAACCCGTGGTGTATGTGATGGCCTGTTTATCTGCGGGGTTCGATCATACTTCTCTCGAGTCTCTTGGCGAAGCATTCACTGAGAATGCCGGCGGCGGCGCGATCGCGTATATCGGTTCCACGAGGGTGGCCGTCGGGGCGGTTGGCACTGCCTACAGTTACGAACCCACCGCTACAGGGTTGGAAGAGGATTTTGCGCGCAAACTCAAAGACGCGCAGGTTAGCGACCCCTCTCAACTTAGGGTTGGATTGGTACATAAAAATGCGTTAGAGCGTTATGCTACTTCTTGGGGTGACCAATTCCCTGGTGGCAGCGTGAATAATTTCGCGCAGCGCTCTTGGCTATTACTAACCTTACTCGGCGACCCCGACAGCCCGATCTGGACTGAAACCCCCAGATCGTTCCAAATCACGAATTCGACCGAAAAGCTGGGTGATAATGTTGAAGTGACAATTCAAGTTACAGATACCGTTGATTTGGACACTGGAATTGAAAATGTAAGAGTTGCGATCTCAAGCGGTACAGATGCATATGATTTTGGGCACACCGACTCCGCAGGTAAAGTTATGTTCATAATAACTAATCCCGCTGTTGAAGAGCTCGATGTTACGATCACCAAACCCAATTTCATACCACATGAAGATATCGTGAAACTAGTGGATTATTTTCCGCCAATAACTACCTATGACATTACACCTTCAGGCCCCGATGGGAATTATGGCTGGTATTGCACGACACCAACCCTCGATCTCAATACTGAACCGTTGGCCACAACATATTATCGCTGGGATGAAGGAGCAGAAAAAATTTATACATCTACATTAACAGTTCCCGAGGGCGATCACACTTTATATTATTATTCTGTTGATACAGAGGATAATATAGAACAGGAATCTTCAATGAGTGTAAGGGTCGATACCATTGCCCCAACAACATTTTACAATATCACACCTGAACTGCCGGATGGTGAAAATGGGTGGTATGTGACATTTCCCACAATAAATTTTACGACCGATGTCAATCTATCTTCCGAATCGAATGTTACAAGTTATTATCATTGGGATTTGGATAATGATAGTGTTTATGTAAACGAATTTCAGGCGTTTGAAGGTGAACATACCTTATATTATCACTCTGTTGACGGCGCAGGTAATAACGAAACCGAGAAATCATTGGAGTTCAAAATTGATACAATCACGCCCCACACCAACCTAACCACCACCCCCTCAGTTCCGGACGGCAATGACAGCTGGTACCTGACGGTACCGACCGTGAACCTGAGCTTGAACCGTTCCGGAGGCGCCGAAGAGGTTCAAACGTCGTTCTTTTACGGCTGGGATAATGTGTCCTTTACGCTTTTTACGGATTTATTGTTACCTCCGAACGGCAATAATACCTTGTATTATTATGCAGTGGATCAAGCCGGTAATCAAGAGCCAGGTCAGACCAATATATATAAGATCGATACTGAATATCCCGAGACGATACTTGATATTACACTCCCCGTTCCGGATGGTGATAACGGTTGGTATCGTACTTCGACCAATATAACGATCTCGACCTATGAGCCAATAATCGGGTTTGAGAACTGTTCGACCGAAATTATCTATTACCATTGGGATTCGGAACCCAACGAAATTTATAATGGCTCAAACACACTAAACCTTTCAGAAGGTATCCATAAATTATATTACCATTCGATCGATATTGCAGGTAATATCGAGCCCGAGCAATTTATTGAATTTAAGCTCGACAGTATTTTGCCCGTAACCGCATTGAATATCACACCCCAACATCCAGATAATCTCAATGGCTGGTATTTAGCAAAACCCCTTATTGAATTAGATACCGAACCAAATGAGAGAACATACTACCACTGGGATGATCAGACCTATCAAACCTATAATGGCAGCTTACTAACGCCTGAGGAAGGTCTTCACACTATTTTTTATTATTCGGTAGATGAAGCTGGAAATATTGAACTTGAGAGATCTCAGGAATTCAAAATAGATCTTTATAGACCCATTCCAGCTCTATCAATAAATATAACTAAGATCTATATTAACGAGGATATAATTTTCGATGGCTCCGGCTCTTCGGATTTTAATGGCGTTGGGGAATATTATTTTGATTTTGATGATGGCAATTCAAGCGGATGGACCGAGGAACCTATTATTAGCTATAATTATTCCGAGCCGGGTATTTATGATGTTACCTTGAAGGTACGGGATACGAGTGGCTCAATAAGTACCAAAAGAGTAAATTTTACCGTAACCGTAAACCGGAAACCTAAAAAATCCGATGATGAGGGCTGGCAATTTCTGCCGGATGATATGGCATCTTTCAGTATTATGTTAGGATTAATAATTCTTATCGTCATAATTATTTTAATTGCTGCGGCAGGTTATTTGGGTAAACGTCGGCGATATCCGGTTGCGCGAGCGACCTATCTGTCAGGTGCGAGGCGAAGCCCGTCGCGCTCTCAATATCATTACGAGGAAGACCTGGCGGTCGAGCCCGAGATCATATGGGATGAGCGCCCCTACCACAAAGAGGAACCTTTGTATGAAGAGGATCACTATTACGACGAAGATTATTCCAAACCCTATGAAGAGGAAGAATATTGGGATGAAGAATATGAACCCGAAGAAGAATATTACGAGGAAGATTATCACGAAACTAAGACCGCCTACGAAGACGAGGATGTGGATTGGGGTACCGAGGACGACGAGGACGACGAAGATGATGTGGATTGGGATGCTGAGGATGAGGATGAAGACGAGGATTATTGGGACGAGCAGGAATATGACGAGCCCGAAGAGGATCATTACGATGATCGGAGAACAAGAAGGTTTGATCGGGATGAATATGGCGATCATGATCGATACGATGAGCATTATCGGCGGGATGAGGATTATTATAACACACCGCCACCTCGGGGCCGAACCCATACCCATCATTCTGTCCGGTCTGGCCGTCCACGATCCCCACCCGCGCGTCGTCGCGGTAAACGATTAGCACCGACCTGGCGCAGCCAGCAATATAAACGCCGACGTCCCGGACTTTTAGATACCGAAGATGCCAATATCGGCGAGTTCGATGAGGACAATGTGGACGAATTTTGAAATTATTTTGTTGTTAATAGCTTTTTAAAAAAAAAAAAGAGAGATGATGCGAATTATGTATTCGTCACCATCCATCTAAGATGCCTTGACATAAACTATTCCAGAGAATCCGGTCCCATCGTTGAGTTTGCCAGAAACCTCAAGTTCAATTTGATTGCCAGGCGTACCTATAGCATCCATTATTATTTGTCTATCGACCTTACCCATGAATTTGCTATCAACATTTTTATTGAATTTCAAGAACGTGCCGACGTTCTCAACCTTAACAGTTTCCCCGTCTATGTCCACTGGTGATTTATCTGGGTCTTCTGGGAAATCAAGTACTCTGACGTTTAAGTATTTAGCATTGGAATTAAAATGCAAATTCGATGGTTTCACTTGTACTTCTGCTGGTATACCACCAGTACCTGAGAAAACTTGCCATTCACTGACTGATGGATTGCTTACCTGACCACTGGGCCATGCATAACCAAGTAGATTGAACAATCTGAACTTTGTTGTTGTGATGGTGCTATCCAATTCTTTGTAATAGGGTTGACCAACAGTATAAATATTCTCATTGATCGCATGGTAACCGCCAATACCGATATACTGTGAACCATCCCAGTACTGCATCTCATTACAACCTATTAATTGTCTTGTACCACTAGGTCGGAATTGATGGATGCCAAAACCACCGATAGTTACCTCTGTAGGCCATGTATACTCCATCCAGCTATTATCGGTGCCCAGGCCATTACACCATACGAACGCGTTCTGCCCGGTTAAAATATTGTCATTCCATAGATTAACACTAAATGGTGAACCGCTGCCACCAGGTGTCGCTTGTGGGGCGATATTATCGTCCCAGTCAACGCCGCGGCTGCCACCACTAGAACTAGTATCTGAGGTTACTGCCGGTATTGTGCTTAGAGCCATAAGTATAACTACTATAACTGTCAAAGCGCCAATAATTGCGTTTTGCCTCATTTTTTACCTCCCTCCTAAGGCTTATTGTTATTTATATCGCGCCACACCTTGGCGCGTTTCC
>CBDVCJ010000098.1:0-12877 GCA_965372445.1 uncultured Thermoplasmata archaeon
TCTTCCATTCTCTATCTTCTAGCTTCAATATTCTTTGTATTCCTACATACCTCATACCACACACCACATCCCAAACTTACAACTAGTATTAATTAAACAATCTTCATTGAAACATCGTCGTGTATAGCGATATTATTGGTGCGGGAATTATAATGTTATTATTCGATTTCGACGTATCCATTGCGATCGAATTAAAATATATCGGTGTGCTCGTTGGAATATTGCCGCCGCCAACATCGGTATATACAACATCAACCAGCGCGATCTTCGCTTCGACCATATTCCCAAACAATTTGATCTTATGATTCAAGTTCACTTCCAGTCTTCCATTACCTGCACCGCCTTTGTTTTGAGGGGTGCCTAATTCGAAATAGGGAATGATCCCGAAAAGCGTGTTGATCTTAAAATCGAACCCTACGATGTCCTCACCGATCAGTTCAAGAGATTTGATCTTATAACCGTCTGTTAGTGGCAAGTTAGTTAATTTGATCTTCAAAGCCCCCAGCTTGCCGCCCAAGCTCCGGAATTTATAAACATCGTCTTTCAAACTTGCAAGCAGGTTCGGGGTGTCACCAATGAAGATCTCGTAATTAGTGCGCTGACCTATGGTCTTGCCATCCAGAAAAATATAAATATCCAGCATTTCCGGTGTAACGGTATCTACTTTTATTGTCGGCAAACCCTGTAATGGCAGCGGTTTATCCATATCGAATCTATTATTCGATGTTAGTGAAAGCTCGAACTTGCTTGGTAATTCATGAAAGATCACATATGAGTGATGCCATGAACCAAATGTAAATTTTGATAATTTGGTGTAAATATATTCGATCTCATCGCTCGATTCGTGTTTGACATTTAAGTTAGTGGCCAATGCCAGCTCGGAATAGAACCTCGCCGGGATCTTCGAGATCATAATTTCGCGTAGTGATAATATTGGATAGAATTGAGTCATTTTAATATAAAGCTGCCCCAGATCAACCCCGGGAATAGTACCTGATAATACCGCTTGGGCTTTATCATCAATACTATAATCCTCAATATTAGCTTCCGTTGTCAATATATGAAAGGTCCCGACGATCTCGCCACCGACACTCAGGTTCATAGTTAAATTCACTTCTGCATAGAAATCTATATTGCGCGGGATGCCATTTAAATAAACCATCACATCCCGCTCTTGCACACCAGAAATATCAATTAACAACCAATCATAATTTGGCGAATAATCATTAAAATCTAATTTCAAATAGACATTGTTCCCAACCAGCCTGCTTTCAAAGCTCGCTTGCTGCGGCATGCCCTGGAGATACATATGCGCTTTCAATAGCGAGTTGCCCTCAAATTCGCGCTGGGTTAATGATATTCCGTGTGTCCATCCGACAGGTTCCGTACCGGATGCGCTTTCATAGTCGTCCCAATTACCGCGTTCGATATCGGCGATTATGTCCAACGGTGTGTTGTAAGTATTAAGGTTATAAGAGAACGCAAAGTTAGTCCCGATATTTCCAATGCTCTGAATTAATGTGTTGCTGATATTTCCCATGAGGTCAATGATCTCATTTCCAAGATTGCCAAGTACGAAGAATATATTGGAAAATTCAGTAATATCGGTAACATTTGTAACCTCCGGAAACTCCAGAAATTCCGAGCGGTTCGCGATCCCCGGAAGGTCCATGGAAAATTCGCTCGGCAATGGATTTATAATTAAACGGCCACTGGTTTTGGAGTTCTCGTCCAGTTCATTTTTAAAAATAATTTGAAATTTCGATTCTTTCTCTAATTCCAGATGGAATCGTCCGTAATTCTCGGGGTTATATTCAATATGTTTAATACCACTAATTCGCCCACTCCCCATATTGAAATCGCGGGTCTGGGAGACATAGGCATAATGTCCCTCTTCAACCCCATAAATTGGGAACTTGGAATTATTGGTGATCTGAAATTCGAAGCTACCTATCCCTTCATCGCCTGATACATTAAAAACTATATTCCCCGGTGGACGCTTGAATGTCATTTCGTTCGGTATATCTTTGATCTTCAATTGCAGATATTGGTCTTCCACCACACTTATGATCTTAAATTCCGAAATACGGTTGAATTCTTGGTCGTAGCTTGGATCGGAGTCCGCAATATCGTCCGGATCTAATGGTGTTGTACTATAAACCGTGCCTTTCAGGTCCGATTCGATCCGAACGTAATTGGGCAGGTTGGAAAAATGGGCATGAGTAAACTCATTTCCTTTGATGATCAAGGTATTGAAGGCTCGACCGCCCAGCATCTTCAACTCAAAACGCGTCTGGTCTGTGAAACTAATATTAAGAAATTGTAGGTCCGAGAACCTACCGCTCATTGCAATATTAATTAGATCTAGCGTGGGGTCGTTATATTTTAGTGGATCGACATAAGTATCATCGAAGAATGCGAAATAATCGCCGTCCCGTACTATATAATTGCCGCTGGACCGATGGAATTCGATGGCACCAAAATATTCATCATAGGCATTGAGAATAACAAAACCCTTAGAGCTCGGCAGCGTCATCACGCTCTCAGCCGCGAATTTTAGATATTTTCCGATGCGATATAGTCTGTTGGCTAATTTCATTATCAAGTTATCTATGACATTCACGACAATCCCAAATTGCGGTGTATAAATGGTTGAGGTGTTGATCTGGCTTGTCAGGTCGGTGGTGGTCTCCATATGAAATTCCGTCGGGATATCATGGAGTTTTAAATGCGTACTATTGAAATAGTCCATCCCGTCAGGTCTGAGATAATAGGGGTACACATATCCATTATATTCCAAAACATTTACAACTGCACTTGCTTCATAATCCACGACCGTTACATTCAAATCGTCTACGGTCTGGGTATAATCCGCGGTGAATTCGAAAATACCGGGTAATTCATCGATCACTACTGTCGCAAATAATAATTCCTCTCGCTCCTCGCAATATTTGATCGTGAGTTTTATCGGTATTCTATCGGCATCAGTCGCCCCCGCAGTCCATCTTAATTTATCGATCGGGGCTTGGATATTTATGCTATCTAAAAATATCTCGCCTGAAAAAGGGATAAACTCATGGTAAATGGAGTGGTCCCATCTCAATTGAAGCCAAGTACGGTCAATAATTGTAAAATTGTCGATCTCGGCAAGCCCAAGAGTTGCAGTTATGCTCGTAATTCCGGTATCAGTCCAATAGTTCAGGGTATAAGGGCCATTAATATCCGCAAGAGTAAGATCTTGGAGTGCAGATAGATCGCCTGAAAGTAATACAGTCAATAGTTCTTGAAGTTTACCACCAATAAATTTGATACTATCCGCAGTAATTGTCAGGTTGAACGAGGTCGGAGTTTCAACGAAATTCCAGCCGATGATCCAGATATAGTTCTTACCTTCATAACTGATAGATTTAACGAAATAAGCTTCTAGCGGCAAGGTAATATTCACCAATCTTTGTACCTCGATACTGAACCCCCCGGAAACGATCACATGCCCATCTTCACCCTGTAATGGCTTGGGGCGTTCAATAGTTTTAAGTTCCATCTGGGTTTGGGTCAATCTCAACCGAACCTCATGGTGCGGGTCATTAGCCAAAATAGTATTTTCGTCATCCGCGCCTGTTGAGGTGTTGTGGTCAACATCGATATATTCCCATTTGGTCGGATTAAATTCGGGGAACGCGATCGAGCGTCGTAATAAACCTTGGGTCCAGGTATCGTAGGTTTGATAGCGCGTGAAGATCAAATAATTCAGCGGTTGAGCTAAAATAAAGTCCAAAATGCTTGTATTATTAATAATAGGATTTTTTTCGAGCTCTCTGTAGATCAACGGTGTTTGGGTCAAGGGGCTGGTGATCTCTGCATTTTCGATCTGATAGCTCTTAACAGGGCTCTCCTGCTCAAGCTCAATGATCTCGATATCATCCAACACCTTTTCGGTATTATTCAGGATCTCCGGTGAATCCATATTATTATGTTTTTCGATCAATAACTCATCTTTTTCTTGGGCAATACCATAATCCAGTTCGTCTTGATGCGCCGCGATAGAACGATAGAGGGTCCCACGATCTAATGGTTCACTGGCAAATATCGAAGGTACGCTCCCCATAACGAGTAGACCAACAAAGAAAATTATCAATATGTATCGGATACGGACTGGCTTTAAAATTCGTTTATTATTTCTACGATTACCATTCAATTAACTTCACCGGCTTTGTGCTTTTGTTAGATACCCTTAAATTACCCTGGTTATAAATACTTACGTTACATAATAAGTTTTGTGCTTTTGTTATCTATTTACCCTATGATAGGCGAAAGGCGAGAGGCGAAAGGCGAAAGCCCTGGGTCCTAAGTCCTGAGTCCTATGTCCTGTGTCCTGCGTCCGTTCTCGGCTCCTGGCTCCCGTGCTCCCGACATTAATTATCGCATCTCATCTTTCAAGTTTCAAGCAAATCATAGAGGGGTCCCCAACATTCCAACAAAATATTTATTATTATACATACATTTATTTTAGCTTCATTCCAAGTTGGGGAATATTAATGCTCGATAAAACTGAAGAACTCAAGAAACTGAAAAAGAGTAAAATTTTTATCTTGTTTGTAATAGGTTTTCATAATATCTTGTTATTTTTAATTATTATGTTAACCGCGACCCAACATCCTCCAAGTTTAATTACGTTATTCTTATTCTATTTAATGTAGGGCATTTTATTCATACTAGTAATTAATTTTGCAAATAAGGTAATAAATTTAAGAATAATTGCTGTTGAGAAATATAATGATTGGTTTTCAAATTATTTGTTTAATATTTATTTTGTCAATATATTAAATATCATGGGATTTTTCTCTGTTTTGATGTTAATATATTTCACTCTAAATGTCTCGTATCTATCAATTATTTTGGTAATAATAGCAGGTCTAGTCTTTATAAATATTTTCAGACCAATTCAAAGGCGATTAGAGAAAAACAGATGGATAAGTAAGAAATTTATGAAGTATGATTATAAATTTTTTGTAATACCATTAGAAAATGAATTTAATAAGAATAAAATTAAGTTTGAAAAGGATCTAATAGAAAATATCAACCTCTTCTCAGCCTCTATTTATAATGTGAAATATGTATTGCCAAAGGGTGTAACCGTAAAATTATTTTCTCCAAAAAGCGCCAAATCGAATATAGATGATAATATTTACTGTCGGGTACACATAGGTGTGAAAAATTCAGATTTTAAGAATATATTTAAGTTCTATCGAGAATTGATCGACGATATTTTTGACAAATAACCGGGAGCATCGGGAGTATCGAATATAATACCTTTATACAGGAATGGGGAATCGACCTCCCCCCGCCTCTCATAATTTAACACGAAGGACGCGAAACTAATTAGTATAAAATTATTCAACCGCTGAGGACGCTGAAAACGCTGAAAAACTATTTGCGAGGGTGTAACTGGTAGGGTTTAGGGTTTATTGAAATCTCCCTATTCGTTATACCCAACACCCTTTTAAATTTTCTAATACTTCAGTGTATTCAGCGTATTCAGCGGTTGAAATGGGGGGTGGGGGGCAGTCGGTCCCCGCGCTCCCGGCCCCCGTGCTCCCGAACTCCCGATATTAGGAGAACAACAAATATGAACTAAACATTTATTCTCTCATAATGTATTCACCCCACCCATGAAATACAATTCAAGATTGATATTAGCATTAGACGAAACCGATAAAACCAAAGCCTTGAAGGTCGCAGCCGAAGTAGGTGATATCGTCGACGCGATCAAAGTCAACTATCCGATCGTGCTCAGCTGCGGGTTGGAAATAGTTCAGGAACTTTCCGAGCGCGCAGATATAATCTGTGATCTCAAAGTTGCCGACATCCCGAACACTAATAGATTGATCGTCGAGCAGGTCTTTGCCAAAGGCGCGGTGGGGGTGATAGTGCATGGGTTCGTTGGGCACGACTCTGTTGAAGCGTGTGTTAAGGCCGCAGGGGATGAGGGTGCGGTCTTCGTCGTCACCGAAATGTCGCATCCGGGGGGCCAGGAATTCACCGCCAGCCACGCCGACGAGCTCGCTAAGCTCGCGTTGGAGACCGGCGCAACAGGCGTGATCGCACCGGCTACGCGCCCGGAGCGGGTTGCGCATATCCGCGGTATTATCGGCGACCTGAAGATCCTCAGCCCCGGCGTGGGCGCGCAGGGCGGCAGTGCCGCAGATACGATCAGGGCCGGCGCGGATTATATTATCGTGGGGAGAGCGATCTATCAAGCCGATAACCCGCGCGAGGCTGCGGGCGGTTTGGCTGAGCAGATCAAAAACGCTTAAAATCTAATGATGCATAAAGGGGCAGGGCTATTTCAGAATTTACATGAATTAATAAGAAATGTCGTTTTCCTTTTCGAAGTATGAAGAAAAAATAATTTTTAAATTTATTGGTTTTAGAATGGATGATATGCGAGTTTGAGTTAGACCATAAGCGAATTAAATGCAATCGTAAGCAAAAAGTTTAAAGAATAGATAATAATATATCGAATTTTAAGGCGATAAACGGCTTCGATATGGTAGAGAAATATATTTCTGCTCTGAAGGTGGTTTATCGTGCCATTATCCTAATGGAAAAATAACGCCCATTGGTGATCGGTTTCGGTTGCGTTTGCGAGGCTCGTATCGGAACGCGTTTGACGGTTTCGGTAACAAGCTATCGCTTATTACCTCGAGCTTCGTAACCTAAATAAATGAGGTAATAAAATACCATCAAAATCAGAAAAAGGATCGAGAATCGCGATCCAACTTGGCGGCGAGCGCCATACAACAAAGACTGTGTGCCAGTTTCGAAAGGCCCGCATTTCATACAGAGGTTCGATAATTGCAATTGAGGTTGTAACAAAGTGTCATTCAAAAAAGTTCTGTTGGTTAAACCATCCGGGAGGCATGGGTTAAGTTTTGCATTTGATATTATTCCCACCGGGCTTGAGTACATTGCTGCATATATTGAGGATGTGGTGGATGAGGTCAATATAATAGACCTGGAGATGGAGCCTAAACCGTTTCAGGGAACCATCGCAAAGCATTTTGATATGCTTAAGCCAGACCTTGTCGGAATTTCAATGTCCGCGACAGAACACCGCGAAGGCTTAGAAATTGCACAAAAAGCAAAAGATCGAGGCATCATGACAGCTCTTGGCGGATATCATCCAACAGCAATTCCGGATGAATTAATTTCACACCCGCAAGTAGATTTTGTTGTGCGGGGTGAGGGTGAGCACACGATGCACGAGTTGGTCACAAAGGGCAGCGCGAGGGGCGTTAACGGTATTTCTTACAAAGATGGTGGCAAAATAATCCATAATCCGGATAGAGATTTCATCAAGAACCTGGATAGCTTACCGTTCCCGGCGCGACATCTCAGACGCTATAAGTACCATCTAGCTTTAAAGCGTAATAGAGAACATGATGTGCTGACCGCTTCAAGAGGCTGCTGGGGCAGATGCAGCTTTTGCTGCGAGCCCGGCATGAGCAAAAGTCATCAGCGATACCGTTCACCGGAGAATGTGATGGCTGAGATCATAAAAATAGTCGAATTCCATAAGGGAAAGCCACTCAGTGTGGAGATCACAGACCCGCAATTTATGGGTAAGCCCAAACTTGTAGAGCAACTTTGTGATATGCTGGCTCAGCATGAATTGGACATCAAGTTTATAGCAAAAGTACGGCCTGACATGATGGCGAACTTCCCAGAGATCGTTCGAAAAATGATCGCCGTCGGCATCGATAGCTTTGAAATGGGTATTGAAAGTCCGAATCTAAAAGATCTCAAAGCCACATTTAAGGGTATAAAAGCCGATGCTCATGTTAGAGCATGTAAGAATATTAGAAAATGGGGCGGAAGTCCCGGCGGCACATTTGTTATTGGTTTACCGGACCAGACCGAAGAAGAAATATTACAATTCCCGCTCTATGCAAAGAAGCTTGGGATCTTGAGCAGTGCGTTTGGTATAGCCACACCGTATCCGGGAACTAAATTTTACAAGGAATTAGATGACCAGGGCTTGATCTTCGAGAGTGATTGGAACAGATTCGATGAAATGCATTCCGTATTCAAAGCTAAATACATATCGAGCGAGCGTATCGAGGAGCTAGGATCGGTCTGCATGGCAAAATTCTGGACGCTTGAGACCTTCATCGAACGCGAGCGCGTGCTCAAGCACAAACGAGGGACGAAACTGCCATTAATGAAATTCATTGCAGATAGGTTATATAATATCAGATTTGGGGTGAATAGCGGTTTTCAGCTCCAAACCGATAATTTTAGCAACCATGTCCAAAAGATCATCGAGGCATCACCGGACCCGGGGGTCAAGAGTTATACCGAGAAAGTCGGTCTTCATAATGTTCTCGAGATGTCCGGATTTTTGAATTTGCTCGGTGCCCAGACGATCCAGATCACAATAAGGAACAATGGAAATACGCTTGCAAGCTGGATAATAAAAACCACAAAAAACACGGTAGAATATATTCAAGTCATCCCCGGTAAACTAGATACAAGCACGATCAATTTTGAAATAGACCTGAACGAGTTTCAATTAGATAAACAAAAACGCAGGGAAAAAAGGGATAAGATCAGAATTATCGCTAAATTACTTGCGTCGAACAAAGGCCTCAAAAGACAACTCAATATGGTGCGGTTGTTCATCGCGGGCGGTGTTGAATTCATCAAATATCGAAGGGCGAAAAATGGGTTCAGCAAAACAGAGCGCCGCAAGCGACACAGTGTGGAACGGAGAACTGCCGAGCGTAAGGCTGGTTAATTACATTTGTTTAAAAACCTCCAAGTACCATTATTCCAGTGGAATGTAGTAAGTTTTGGGATGTGGTATGTGGGTTTGGTGATACAAAGAAAATTGAAGCTAGAAGATAGAAAATGGAAGATAGAAATTAATTGAATCTAGCTTCCATCTTCTTGCTTCCAATTTCTTCTCAAACACCACAGCCTTAATATCCTACTCTTAAGGTTCCTGCATTTTGGAATTTTTACGCACGACAGTTCGGTTTGCCGAATCGTTTTGACCTGTAAGCATAATTTTTTTTGGCGTGTGAACCGCGTCGTTTTCGTTTGTGAGATATTGTTCTGGTTATTGCAGGCATATCCATTTTTTCTATCTCGAATGTGTGGTATGTGCGCTGGATTCTTGAAAATGAATCATAGTCTGCATTACAGATCAAATTGATCACTTTACCCGATTCACCAGCTCTTGCAGTACGTCCGATCCTGTGGATGTAATCGTTCGGGTCTCTCGGGATGTCATAATTATAGATTTTGGACACATTGTCAATATGAAGGCCCCGTGATGCCACATCAGTACAAACCAGTACATTGGCCCTGTAATTATTGAATTGGTCTAAGTTCGTGCTTCTCCTGTTCTGGGACAAACCGCCGTGAATGCCAATTGCCTTTATATTTTCTGCCCTAAGGTTTCGAACCACAAAATCCGTGGTCCTCCTAGTATTACAAAATACCATTGCAAGGCCAGACCTCTCATTTTGCAATAATTCCATCAGACTGTAAAATTTCATGCTTCTTGTGACATCCAGGTAGGCCTGTTCAAGCTTTTCCGGGTCGACCATCTTTTCCGCAAAGATCTTATCGGGTTCAATCATATGCCTTTTGGCAAAGTCCATTATGCTGGCGGGGATAGTGGCTGAGAAAAACAAGGTCTGCCGATCGCGCGGGCAATTTCGGATTATCTTTTCTACATCTCTTTGAAATCCCATGTCAAACATGCGGTCCGCTTCATCTATTACAAGAAGCTTGATCTTTGATGTATCTATCGTCCTTCTATTAAGATGATCCAGCAGCCTGCCCGGCGTGCCGCAAACGATATCCGCTTTGCGCAGTGCCTTGATCTGCGTGTTTATGGAAACGCCACCGTAAACCGCTATAATATTCAATTGTGTACGGTGCGCTAATTCTCGTAGTGAGCCCTTCACCTGTTCTGCAAGCTCGCGGGTCGGTGTTAGGATCAGGGATTGCAGGCCCGCTTTGGGAACGACCTTCTTGACAACACCGCAGCCGAACGCAAGTGTTTTGCCGGAGCCTGTTGCGGATTCGCCAATAATATCCTTGCCGTCAAGTATGAACGGTATAGATCGCTCTTGAATTTGTGTGGGAGTTGTAAACCCCAATCTATTTATTGTTGTCAATAGCTCTTGGTCTAAGCCAAGTTGTTCAAATGTTTTCATTATGTTCTACCTCTATGTATTTATAATTCTAAATAAAAAGCAAAATGTAATAAAAAATGTAAATATCCACTCTTCAAAAACAGTAATGCGATTTTATTATGAATGAAATACCAACACAACTTTGTACTATTTAAATATTATGGCGGGTAATTACCGTTAGTTGAGGTGTGTGCAATGCAAAACTCCAAGAACCAAATATCAAGAACTAAATAAATTCCAAATACCAAACAAATTGATGATTTTGGTCATTGGGATTTGATAATATTGGCATGTATTAGGATTTTACATTCGTTTATCAATTATTCGGTTTTTTCCCCTTAACTTCTATTATTCGGAAAGACTAATTTATAAGGCGATCTTATTCACTTATGTTTTCTTTCTTGATCACACACCAGCTATCAACCACCAAACCTATTACTAATATCATGATATCTACGAATAACCCCACCCCAAGCCAAGGTGGAATTCCTAATGTACCCGTGAACCATGAAATTATACCTGTAGTAATTTCTGCTAAACTAAACGGTAATATTAGAAGCAGGCAAGAATAAATTCTATCTTTCCTTAATGAAACCTCCTGTACTCGAGGTTGTTGAGATTCTCTTCTAGTCAATCGCAATGGGCGCTTATAGCCGACGACTATACCGCAAATCGTTAAGATGAGGGTAAATATCAATGCTAAGATCGGCTTGTAATTGTAATTTGGGTTTACATCCCCTTTTTTATTAAAAATATTAGTTTCAAGTTTATTTTTCGCTTCAGAGTTGTTAAGGTTATCGATACTGTAATAGTCAATTGTATTCCATCCGTAGTCGGTAATTTGAAATCCATACAAATAAAGTATACATTCACCATCCTCCACTCCGTCAATCTTGTAGTAACTCACATTGACTCCTGAGCCATTTCCGTCAGTGGCAGTCAAATTGAATGTGGTATTGAGTGTGATTTCTTTTTTATTTGGATAAATATTTGTTATTGGTGGTGTATTATCGAGCCAAACCTGGATTTCTTTTATGGGTTCCTTACCGCTTAGATAATCTATACTATAGAAGTAAATTAGATGTGGACCATCATTTTCATATGCCATGATATTGAATGTTTTGGACGGTATTGCAATATAATTAATCCAGCTAGAATCATCGATTCTATAATAAGTACTACGAATCCCAGCCCCGCTGTAATCTTGTGAGGTAAGTGTAAAGTTAGTTAATGAATTTACATATAAAATACCAGTAGTTGGGTTCGTGTAGGATGGTGTGCTATAATTTATACTTGTGATCGGTAAGTTAGATATAATTATCTTAATCATGTATCTATTGTTGGCTTCATTTAACTCACTAACCTGATTAGCCGAATCCACGGTGATATTAAAAAAATTAGTACCTGCAGTTGATGCATTCCAAATGTAAGTCAGAGTTTCGCCTGATATCTGATTGCTATTCAAATCTTTTATTTCAACAGAGCTTAGAGAGGTAGTCGAGTTCGTAAGATTTAGATTGAATCTACCGATTATATCTGCATTACCAATATTATTGGCTTTGGCTGAAAATTGTATTGTGCTTCCTAGTGGGATTTGTACAGGTTCAGTATACAATTTACCATTAACGTTTACATCCCATGGGATTAGATCGGGTGCATCAACTATGATCGTTATTTGTAATGCATTGTTAGTTTCGTTGGACTCAATAATATTATTACCAGGTAGATCTACATTAACATTAAATAAATACACACCAGCAGTTGAAGGAGTCCAAATATAAGTAAGGGTTTCTATGGAGATTTGATTGATATTCAATCCTTTTATTAAGACTGACCGAAAGATATTTGAAACCGTAAGGTTAAGATAAAACCAGTTTGTTGCATTACACCCCCCTGTGTTTTTGACCCTGACTGAGACGTCCACATGGCTTCCTAGCAAAACAGGTACGGGACCTGTGTATGGTTTACTATCAATCTGAATATCCCACGGTATTAAGTCAGGAGCAATAACTATGATTTGTATTTGTAATGTATTGTTATTCTCGTTTGACTCAATAATATTATTTACCGGGAGATCAACAGTGATTTTGAAGAAATAAACACCTATAGTTGACGGAGTCCAAAAATAAGTAAGGGTTTCAGGGGAGATCTGATTAATGTTTAATCCTTTTACTTCAACGGAACGTAAGGTTGTTGTGGAGTCCGTGAGATTGAGAGAACACCAATTGATAGCATTAGCAGTGCCTACATTTTTTACTTTTGCTGAAAAGTCAACATTGTTTCCCAGCGTAACGTATACTGGTGCTGTGTATGATATAACATTGACTTGAACATTCCACAGGATCAAGTCAGGAGCAACAAATGTGACCGTAGCCGTAGTCATATTTGTCGTCTTTCCCCCATCATCATCGATTACCGTTAATATAATGTTGTAAAGACCAGCTTTTTCATAAATGTGAGCGACTTTATCTACCCGTGAGAACGGATAGGTACCGTCAGGACTTGGATATGGATCCGGCGTTGAACCATTATTATAATATGTGGTAATATTATCGGGTGTACCATCACTCCAGTTCCATATAAAAGTTAGATCGTCGCTTCCTGGATCATAAGCAGTAGCTGAAAATGAAATAGGGGTGGCAATAAGTCCGGAACTAGAGTTTCCGATG
>CBDVCJ010000099.1:0-12809 GCA_965372445.1 uncultured Thermoplasmata archaeon
GTTTTCAGTTACCGTTAAATCTTCGGGGGTGTTGTCAATATCGATCATATAACCCGCAAAATCGACAATTTTATCAATATCCTCAACAGCCTGGATATCCGGGATGCTCGAGATCACTGGTGCGTCGTTGGTGGCTTTGACCTCAACGACCACATCGCGCCAAACGGTGCTGACGCCGTCGGAGACCGTAACATTAACGAGCTCGGTCGAGATACCGTTTGGGTAATTCAATATAATGAACTCGTTCTGCACAACGGCATAAGACGAGTTCTCGGTAATAATCAGGTTCTCGAAAAGTGTGTTCGGGTCGGTGACATATAACGACATATCAAGAAACCAGTCTTCGCCCTCGACGGGGCGCTGGGTGGGGATCGCGCTGATCGATGGGGGATATACAGCCGTACTGAAAGACCATGAATATTCTTCGCCCGGATCTACAAGGCCGTTACCATTACAATCCAACCCGTTTCCATTTGCATCCTTGATGCCGGAATTTAGGGTCACGGTATAGGTTGTGGCCTCCTCAAGATCCGCGTCAGGATCGAATTTGGCGGTGAATAGAATATCATCATAAGTAATAACGCCCGAAACCAGGGAAGAATCCTCGGCTTCGACCGTGAAATTGGATGGCGACAAGGTACCAGCCGCAATATTTTCAGTGAACTCGACAAAAATATCGGTATCGGTTGCAACATCATTAGCGTCCTCTTGCGGTAATATGGATTTTATGCGCGGTGGGATGGTATCTTTGCCAAAACAAAATACTTTACCTTCATAATCGCAAACATATAACCTTCCGTCAAGGATCGCCGGTGTACATAACACGCCCGCGTCGATCTGGTAGCTCCAGATGATCTCGTCGCTTGAGATCACACCGTTGTTGTTGGGGTCGTTCGTCGGTAGGCAGTACACCCTGTAATCTCCGTTGCCGGAGCTCCAGTAGGGTATCCCGGACGCGAAATATACACGGCCTTCCGCAAGCACTGCCGAGCCCCAGAGCTCGTTAGGGGTGTTGAACTTCCAGATGACCTCGGACTCGGAGATCACACCGTTATCGTTCGGGTCGACCAGCGGCAGGCAGTAAAGTTTACCGTCCAATGCCCCGATATATAATTTATCATAACCAACCGCAGGCGTGCCCAGGATATAGCTGCCGGCGGTATATTCCCAGAGCTTGGCGCCGGTGTTCTCGTCCAGACAAAAGATCTTGTAGATCGGCGGCGCACCTGCAAGCTTCGAGTACGAGCCTGTGCCGATGTAGACCTTGCCGTTGTGGACGGTCGGAGACGCGTAAATGTAACAGCCGGTGTCGAACTCCCAATATTTCTCGGTGCTGTTGATCAACCCGTTACTGTTCGGGTCGCTTAAAGGTAACGCGGTGAGGTTGCCGTCACAAGCGGCAATGAAAACCTTGCCGTTCGAGATCGCAGGCGAGGAACTTATGCCGTAGTCCTGATAACCGTAAGTGCTGTGGTTGGTCTCGTATTTCCAGAGCGGCTCGCCGGTGAACTGATCATAACAATATAGATAACGGTCCGCAGAGCCCACGAACAGTCTGCCGCCGTAAACTGCGGGGCATGACCATACCGGCCCTCCGGTTTGTTGTTTCCAGACCTCGCTGCCATCGGTGGGGTCGAGACAATATATATAATTGTCCTCCGCGCCAATATAGACATAACCATCGACCGCAGTGGCAGAGCCGCAGGTACCCCAGGAGACCTTTTGGTAATAATTCGACCATAATAATTCGCCGGTATTCTCGTCAAAACAATAGAAATAGCTCGAACCGGTACCAACGAAGATCTTGCCGTAAGCGATTATCGGGGATGAATAAGATTCGCTCGCGGCGCCCGTGGTGTTGGTCCATAATATATTATCGGTTAAGGGTGCAGTTGTCGTGGTATTGCTCGTGTGCTGAAGATCGTGGCTGAACATGTTCCAGGTATCGAGCCTGCTGCGGGTTGTGGGTGTATTAGAAGGCTCGGTGTCGGGCGGGGTTGAGGCTGAGGGCTGACCAATATTTGCTATGAAATTAACCGAGATCAAACTAAATAGGATAACAATAATTATTAATTGTCTTAGATTTGCCATCCCCCTGAAATATTTTTAGGGTTATTTAAGTTTTTATTACAAATGCTAATATTCGGAGACCTGGGACTTAAGGTTTTTTTCATTATAATAAACTCCAGTACATTGCTTTGTTTATTCAATTAGCTCTCATTAAGCAAACTTGGGTCGTTTTCGAGTTTCAAAACTCGCGCTCGGAGCATGTTTATTTCAGGTAAGGTATCTTCAGGCCAATCTTCAAGCTCTTCTTCTACGAATTTCAGGTCGATTTTTAAACCCTCATAGGTATACTCTTCTGATATATTGGGGATATTGTGGCTGAGCTTGATCGACATTCTACGCGGTTTTTCCCAAATATCTGTTAAATGTTTGAGCTCAACTTTGCGACCTCGATAGGTTCCGTGAATGTCATAAATACCGTTATCATTCTTCTGTAACTTCAAACCTTTAGTTTTGCCTAAACTTGCCACAAGCGATCTGTTTATTGTGGAACGGGTGGTATAACCAATCATGAACAAAATCGATAATCCTATTGGGATCGCAATAGCAAGCATCACGACAAAACAGCCCCACGACGGCATTCCTAGTAGATCAGCCAATTGTCCATCTTGACCTGTTTGCAATATTATAGGGGTCATAAATGTTCCCTCTTTGATATTTCTAATATTATTTTCCCAATTTAAATATCTATCGATGTATTATCATTTCTAATTTTCGGGGTTTTGGATTTATTCGGGGTTGGCAACGATTATCAGATAGGACAAAACATCTAATAATAGGCCATGCACACAGAAAACGAACTAAAACGATGGAAATTGTATCTTTTGTACTAATTCTCGAAATTTTTACGCCCTTATAATTCAATTTCGCGATGCGATAATCAGTCTAACAATCTGATTATTAATCACACTCTCGAATCCGATATTGGGCTAATTATCCTGTGTCGATCTATTTAAATCTGATCGTATCGCTGCCGCTGAAGGTTTGACCGCCTGCAAGGCTGCCCGAGATCGTGATCTGGTGGTTGCCGGCCGTAAACCCCGCACCAGTTAACGAGCTGCGCACGAACTTCACCATCCGATCCGGTACACCGTCATTATCGTGGTCGCCTACGCTGGTCGGATGACCTAACGCAAGGATATTCATGGGTATGCCGTCTACATCTGAAATACCCACAGTTGTAATGTCAATATTATTAACATCAAGACCTGCGGGGAGTTCGATATAGGCAGTGATCCACTTGCCTTTGCTCTTCAACCTCAATACATCCGGGTCAATATCAATAACTGTTGTTGTAGGGCCACTGGGTTGATTGGCGATCTTATCGAAATAAACATCGCCATCGGTATCCGTCACCGAAGTGGTCCAAATTAGGTAGGCATGGGTGCTGTCGACCGCTAATCCTAAGTACTCACCAAACCACTTGCCCACAAGAGTGTTCGGGGTGGCAAAGCTATTATCGTTTAGCTTTACATTGGTCGAGAAACTTGCACCCCCATCAGTACTCTTGGCAAAATACACATCCCAGATCAGATCCACAGGGTCATTACGCCGGTCATACCAAGCTGCATCGATCGTGCCGTCGGGTTTGATGTCCATCCAGGGTAGGATTTGATCGTTTAGTGTAGGATCATCATTGACCCTAACCGGTGAGCCCCAGGTGAGGCCGCTGTTTGTACTTTTGATTATAAATATATCACATTCGTCAGTGCCAGGTCCATCAGGGTCTTCAGCAAACATAATGTATAGCTCATTGGCGTTGGTTGGCGAAGTTTTTAAAACCGGTGCACCTTTTGCCCTGACATCAGTATTGCCATTCAAATTCAACGGTGGCAGGTTAACTTGACGAACGAACATGTCCGTACCCCAGGTTTGGCCGCCGTCTGTGGATTTATCGAGATAGATTGTACCTATACCACCAGTCAGCACATTGTAGTCCATCCAGGATGTGTAAACAGTGCCATCCGAAGCTACTGCCGGGACTGGCATATTACCCAGATCATGGCCAACCCCCGCGTCGTTGATACGGCCTGGAAAGCCCGGGCCGGTGCCGGTCGCGAGGTTGAAACTGGTGCCAAAGTTGTTCGAGTATGCAAAGTAAATGTCGCTGTAGGGCTGAGGCATATTCCAGCCGCGGTCCTTGATCCAGCTAATGTAGATCCTGTCTGTATAGGTACTGGCTGAATTTTTATCAACCGTCATCTGACATCGATCGTTCAACCTGTAATTCGCGTCCGGTGAGCCCGTGGCACCGGGGTTGGTCGAAACTGCAACGGGCGGTGACCATGTAACGCCGCTGGTGGTCGATTTATGTACATAAAGGCCGGTGGCGGGGCCGGTAGCCCAATTGGCGTCTGTTGAAACTTGACCTATGTAGACATTTCCCAGGGTGTCGGAAGTTGCGGTCGGGTCGAATGCGTCGACCATATTAACACCCGAATAAGGATTCAGCGGAAACGGTAGCTGGCCGTCGGTCCATGATGTACCGCCATTAGTGCTGTAGCTGTAACCGATACCATACCCGTTTGCAAATGGGTTGTCATTGTAAGCTGCCAGTAAAAGTGCCGGCACACCCGGTACCGTGCCCGGTAGAAGCGTTAGTGATATCTCGTTCTGCACGACCGAATTTGGGTCCGTGTCGATCGGAACATCCACACCGCCCTGTGCTAACGATGGGCCTGGCAATGCCAATGTCAAAATCGTCAAAACCAATATTCCACAAACTAAAAAGCTCAATATTCTTCTTACTCTTTTCATATTTCGTCCTCCCATTTATTTTTTGGTTCACCTAAAAAGTAATATTAGAGAAAAGAGACTAAGGTAGTTTATATATCCATAATTTAAGAAATTCGCTGACCGAGTTCTCCCTTTTTAAGCTATTACTTTAGGTTACCCCCGTGTTAACCAATGTCAACGTAAATGTAATTTTACTTTATATATTTTACTATTAAAAATTCAGTTTCGATTTAGCAAAATGTCATTGCCGTAAAAAATATTTATCTTTTGTATATAAATAATGATGAATAAGATAAGTTATTAGATAAGTAATATTAATTCATTCAAATTCCACAGCTCAATTTTGAATTCATGCACATTTTGTTGGTAAATCTATTTTAGCTATAGAATTTAACTTCGCCTAACTCGTCTTTTGATCTCTTTCCATTTTGCCCTGACCATTTTACGGTTTTTGGTCGAAAGATAAGTGATCCGCTCTTGAGTATCGTTTTTCTTGTCGATGCTCCAATATCCACTCTTACCGCTGCTGTGATAAGCAATATCCTTGATCTCGCCCCAACCGACAAAATCGTCCTTAAGGAAACGCAGGATCGGGTCCTTGTAATAGAAATGCACGCCTTCATCCGAGACCGCTAACTCATCTGGTTTGACCGAGCTATTTTCAAAATAAAATATCAATGGAAAGAACATCATGAACGGAAAGATCATCATCCCGGCCATTGATGTGAGCAAATAATCGTCATAGGTGTGTATATGTTCCCCAAACACCCCAAAAATAATAAACAACACCACAAACCCGCTAATTATAAATATTGCCACCACCACCCCTAACCCTTTTCGGGAGAGTGAAGAATTGCGGCGCCAATCCAATTCATGCCTTTTCATCATCTCGGTTTCTTGGATCTCGATCGGGTTGGTATACCCGACCTTTTCCTTATGGAGGCGGTTACGTTTGTGTGCAAACGCATAAAACGCAATAAATCCGATAGCCATTGGAATAATGATCACTAGCGCGAGCACCCAGCTCCAGATCGGGGTCTCGAGCTCAGAGCCCTCCGGGCCGATCCACAGCAAATACACCAGCTCACCGTCCTCCGCAACTTCACCCACCATAACGATCCGGTCGCCGCCGCGATAGACCGTCCCGTCGGTATGTTCCCTGTGGGGCGCAGCATGCGGGCCGTCCTCGATCGCGTAGAAACGTTCGGCTGTAACTTTTACCGAACCGGTGGTGTCGTTAATATAGAATGTTTCGTTGGCGTACCAATCCCAATGATAATCGCTTCTGCCACTATGTTCCTCGCCCGAAAGCTCGATATCGTCATACCTGCCCATGATCGTACCTTCGAGCTTAACGACCCCATTTTCAGGCAGCTCGGAGATATCGGTGGTTTCTAAACTGTTCCAATCGTTCCTTAGATAGATATCCATTGTGCCGAAAAACGCAAACGCCCATACCATACTTAGCATCGCGCATGCAAACACAAACGCTTTTACAGGATGCCACCCGGCATTCTTATCGCCTTTACCATGACCTTCGCCGCACACATCCTCCCAGCACCGGCGGCACACGTACATCTCTTCGGGTTTGCACCATATCATCAATGGCGAATATGTACTCGGAAAACGACGGTTGCAGTGACCGCAAATTGTCCCCATAGGCACCAACTAATATAATTTTGGAAATAGTTTAAAAATTATCCCCTGGTTGACCGCTATAATTAAAACAAAATATAAAAACCCATCGCAATAAATGATAGTCTGGAGATTGTTTAGTTGTGAGTTGTGAGGTCGCTTTGGAAAAATATGCTAAAGGTCGCTTGAGTTGTGTGTGTTCGTGGGATTGCTTTATATTTGGCCTTAGGCGTGGGATTACCATTTAATAGCCTGAAGGCGTTGGATTGCCATTATTGTGACTAAGGTCGTGGGATTGTCTTAAGATTGACTTTGTGCGTTGGATTGCCCTAATAAATAATAACCGGGTGAATCAAACGAACAAATACTCGAACACATTAATTTAACCAATAGACAATCCAACGAACCAAACAAATGGCATCCAAGTCCCACACCAATGAAAATAACTTTGCAGTTCCACGCAATTTAGCAAACAGTTAGCAATCCCACGCATAAAAGTTAAATTATAACTATCCCACATTATTCAGACAATAAGTTCCCTGAACCCTCACCTTAGACAGCCAACCCCAAATCCTGACTCCTAACCCCTGAAATTGGCGATTTATGGCACCTTGCATTCTCTCCCGATCTCTCTCACCAGCATCACCGGGCAGCACGCATGCCTAGACACTTTTTCGGCAACCGATCCCATCAGCAGCGTCGTTAATGCACTTTGACCCATTGTGCCCATAATTACAATATCAAAATTAGAGGATTGTTTTATTATCTCGTTGGCTACATTGCCTTTAACGATCATCATTTTTACTTCTACGCCTGTGTCTTTGCCCTTTTGCACGAACGCGTTCAGCATCGTCTCGACCATATTCTTACTCTCGGTCTCGATCGTGTCAAATGCGGTATGGACATCGGCCACGTCAAAAGGTATCGATTGATAGCTGTGCGGCTCCATAACGTGCATTGCCGTCACTTCGCCTTCTACCATCATCGCGAGGCCCAAAGCTTGCTCGAACGCCATATTGGATAGCTCCGAACCATCGACAGGCACTAGGATTTTCTTGTAACGTTTCATGATTTCACCCTAGATCGGTTATTATTTCAAATACGGGTTAGCGACCTTACCTTTAACACCACACTTAGAACATTCGATCCTGATCTTTTTTGACTGCGAGAACGGGATCTTGACGTTGGCTTTACATTTCGGGCATTTGGTGGTCTTGGTAGCAACTTTCTCGTCTTTCGCGTCGTCATCCTCCTCCCAGGCGTTCGCCTTATCTTTTTTCGGCTTGGCAGTCTTTGACGGCTCGTCGGGGGGCGCTTCTTCGGGCGTGACGGGTTGCGCGGGTGGGTAATACGGTGTGACATATTTTTGGCATTTTGGGCACCAATATTGCTGGTACTGCTCGACATAGTCCACCTTGGTACCGCACTCTGAACAATTAACCTCATATTCGCCCGATCCCGGCTCTTGTGGCCCTTCTTTAAACTCGGGATAGGTCTGACACTTATCACACCAATATTTTTGATATTGCTCAACATAGGTAACTTTTTCACTGCATTTGGGACACTTATAACCCGGCTCGCGCGCAGTGTCATCCCCCTGCTCTTGCGGCGGCTCCTTTTCGGCCGAAGATGGGGCTTTGACTGGCGCGCCACAGCCGCCACAAAATTTATCGGTAGGTTCAATTAAAGTTCCACATTGTGTGCAATGCATCGTTCGCCTCCCTTTGGCTAATTTAAGCTAAAAAATTTCTAGTTGCAATGCCATATTATTTATTGTATTTATTTTTATCGAAAACGCCGACGTGATTTTAAGCTCGGCGGTAGGTGTGATACTGTTGTTGCTTTGCGGCTGATGGGGGGGTACTGCGCAAGATATGGCTGAAGAGTAATAGTGTAAGAAAGCTGCCAAGCGCCCCGCCATAGAACCCGGCACTCAGCCAGTTCACGCTTGCATCGTTAGTTATAAAGAACGCCGCTGCGCCTATAATAACGATGAGGAATACAATTAAGGCCGCGCTCAAGCCCGTCCAGATATACATACGAGAAAGTGGCGCTTTAGAGGTTAGACCGCGGAGCGCAATGTAACTACACAGAAAAAGTGTTGCAGAAACCGCCATAAAAATAATAAAACCACCCGAGCTAGAAAAAGGGCCGAAGCTGCCCCAGCTCCTGACCCTATTGTAATAGTCGTAGTTATACCAGCCGCCAAACTCGAGCGTTGCCAGCATGATCCCGCCGACGATACTTGTCATCAATGCCAATGCATAAAATGGTTTGACAGATGTAGGTGCCACATTTGGACCTTCAGCGGTAGGTGCATAACTTTGACACTTATCGCACCAATATCTACCGTATTTTTTCAAATATCGTAATTTCGTGCCGCAGGTCTGGCACTTATAGTCAGTAACCGCATCGTCAGGGCCGTGACCTGATGGCGGTGGTGGCCGCGTGGTTGATTCACTAGCTTCAACTTTTTTGTCGGTTGATGATGCCGATTTAGCTTTACTGACTTTACCGCATTTTCGACAAAATTTATCGCCGGATCTCAGCGTCGCGCCGCATTCTGTGCAATACATATATGATCTTCCCCAGTTTAAAAAGATTAAATTTAACGACCGTTCATATATTCATTGTTATAATATTTATTTCTTTTTAAAGATTTGTAGTTAATATCAATATACTTTTATATAGAAAACATTAATACGCGCTTACATGTTCCAATTTAATAAGAGCTATCATCCGGGGTGTATGCTATAATGAGAAGAGCCATACAGTTCTCGATCTTCTTTTCGATTTTCTTTATCTTCTCACTGATAATGCATTATTATATTTTGTTTCACATTAGTTACATGTTTAATATCCATCGTGATATCTGGTTCTGGTGCTTTTTCGTTATCTCGAGCTTGTCGTTTATTTTAGGGTTGTTTCTGGAATTTACCGTTAATAACCAACTCACACGAATATTTTTTATAACCTCCGCGGTATGGTTCGGAGCACTGTTCATCCTTATTTTCATGCTTATACCATATGACATAATTCGGCACCTAATTAAGATCGAACCTTACGAAGCCGGGAGGGTGATCGTCCCGTTGTTAACGATACTAACCATTTATGGCGTTGCCAATGCCTATTTTATACGCACCCGCAAGGTAACAATTAACGCTAAAGGCCATGGCAAACCCAACCTGAACATTGTACATCTGTCTGACCTTCATATCGGCTCGGTGCGCGGTGAGCGCTATCTTCGCAAAACAGTGGAAAAGACCAACGCGCTCAACCCGGATCTGGTGTTCATCACCGGCGATCTTGCCGACGGGCCCTATGATTACACCTCCAAAACCTTTGCGGCGCTTAATGATATCAAAGCGCCGGCTTTTTTTACTACCGGTAACCATGAATATTACGCAGGGCTGGATGAAATGCTTAAATTGTTTGGCAAAACCAAGCTCAAGATCCTTAGAAATGAAAAGGTAAGTGTCGGAAATGTACAAATTGTCGGCATTGACGACGGGATTGGTAAAAAAAATATCGGCCCGATCTTAAAATCGATGAATTTAGATCCTAAAAAATATACCATTCTACTCCACCACCGTCCCATCGGGCTTGAAGACGCCAATAAAAATGGCGTCAACCTTATGCTCGCGGGTCATACCCACGGCGGCCAGTTCTTCCCGTTCATAATGTTCGCAAGATTGATCTGGAGACGCGCTAAGGGATTATACAAGTACAAAAATACATATCTCAACACTTCAACAGGTATCGGCACCTGGGGACCGCCACTCAGGCTGGGCACGAGCTGCGAGATCGTGCTGATCAAACTTGTGGAGCCAAAAACCACATAAATTGCGGGTTTTTAGCTATAAACCCCCCCCTATTTTAAGCTATTATTCTTCTATTTGCTCAAAATATCGCTCTTCTTCCATAGATTGTGGTGGCGCGACGGCAGGTTTCTTGACTGCCCCATGCCTTTTGCGCCTAAGTGCGATTAAAAGTGTAATTAAAATTATAGTGATAATTATGATTATCATTGTTGTTATTAATAACGAAATGCCCATATCTTCATCATCTTGTGTTTCTTGGGTTGCGGGATCGGTATCATTAATGAACTCCTCGAGGTTAGTTCTGCCGTCTTCATCCAAATCCAAGACGGCATCGCTCGGGTCGTATTTATTTAAACCATTCTGGTCTTCCCACCAATCTGCCATGCCGTCACTATCTGAATCGGCATGATAACGAGGATCGTTAGGGAAGGCATCATCTGCATCTACATAACCGTCGTTATCGCTATCGATCCAAGGTGATTTCTCGGTTGTGAAGTTCCAATCGAATTTTTCTAACATATTCAAGCCATCTTTACTTTCAATTGTAACATCAATAAAAACATAATATGTCGTTGAGTAATCCAAATTAGATATTGGGTTGAATCTTAGATTTGTGTCGCCACTTAACCAAGTGAAGGTGCCTTCGATTTTTGGTCTGATAGAAAATGCATCTTCTACTGAGGTGCGATTCATTATTTCACTAAAAATAATTGTAATATTCGTAGAGATATCAACATCATTTCCCTTTGGCGAATAATCTGCCACTTCGGGATATTGATGAAATACCGATAGAACTATAATCTCAATATAATGCACATTCGAGAACGCCAACCCATCTGTAACCTGAATAGAAACATTTTCACGATTAAAACCGTAAGGATAATTGAAAGTAATTATTAAATCATTTACATGTGCATATTTCGAGTTGACTAATAGCTCTAATTCATAACTTACATTATCAATATCGCTAACATTATTTGACAAATCTAAAATATAATCCTGCTCTGATGGAATTTCTAACTCTCTGGGAATGCCTATGATTGTTGGCGGATCATTTGTATTATTGACTTTTAGGTTATAATTATGTTCGTCATACCCACCATTTCCATCACTGACATTGATCTTTATCCAATATTCACCTACATCATCGTTAACTGGGTTTCCATATAAAGTATGATTATCAGTTCCCCAATTTAACCAAAGTGCATTTGTGGAGTGTGTCCAGGTTAATATATCTCCGAAATCAATATCAGTTGCGTTATAAGTCACTTCGTAATATTCATCTTCGTTTGCAAATGTAAGATCTATTGTTTCTATTCGCGGCGGGTCATTGGTATTTTGGACTGTTAATGTAAAATTTGTTGAATCTAGACCACCATTACCATCTTTGACACTTACATTTACCCAATAACTGCCAACATTATCGTTTGCTGGGGTGCCGTTGAGTAGACCGGTATTTGCATCGAGCGATAACCAGGAAGCATTAGTTAATAACGTCCATGTAACCGTGCCTTGACCGTCGTCGGTTGAGGCGTAATCATTGGAATAATATACATCCTCGGTCGCGGTGGCGATATCCGAGGTTACTATCAACCCCGCTGCATTAAACACTGTAATTGTAAAATTATGTACTGTGAACCCGTCGGCATCATCTGATAAATTAATAGAAACCCAGTAAGTGCCAACATCGGCATTCGTTGGTTTGCCATACAAGGTTTGGTTCGCCGCACCCCACTCTAACCACGTTGCATTATCCGAATGCTGCCATGCGAGCTGGTCGCCGTTGAGGTCCGAGCCGGTGTATACTTTCTCATAATACAAATCTTCAGTAGCATTAAGTTCGTCGATCGTATCGATGAGCGGGTTGACATTGTACAACCCCCACGGTCGATATAATACATTATTCGAAATTTCATCGCCTAAGCCGCTCGGGTTCGTGGTTGCATGGTACGGGCCCGACCCATCTCCCCACCAGTTATACGTAGCATTAACTAGATGTGGGGGATTAAAAGTATAGACACCGTAATCGGTGTTGTTGGTAATGTTGTTGTAATGCACAATATTGCCAATGCTCTGCAGCATTATTACACCATAGTTATTGTTGTTTTTTATGTTATTATTTAAGATCTGGTTTCTATGCGATTGGACAAACCCAAACCCAGCATCGTTCGACCATACATCATTGTACTGGAAATAGTTCTCATCCGTCTGATACACTGCAATCCCAGCTGTACTGCCAGTGCAGTTATTGTTTAATATTTCATTATTAGTACTTCCAGAATATAGTCCAATACTTGCATTAATATTATCAATGCAGGTGTTGTTATAGATCACATTATTATCCGCATCGGTTACCATTATACCGTACAAGTTAAGATTAATTGTATTATTAGCGATCCAATTATAAAAACTGTGGGCATCGACATCCACACCATCATCAGATTGATTTATAATAGTGTTGTTCTCGATTTTATTATAATTCGCACCGGCCAATACAATTCCATCCTCTAAATTATTAATTATAGTGTTATTGAAAACGAAATTATTTGG
>CBDVCJ010000100.1:0-12736 GCA_965372445.1 uncultured Thermoplasmata archaeon
TGCCCTCGGGCGCACCATCCTTTCAGGTTGGCTATCCTTCGGGCTCTCGACCTTCGGCCTTCGAACCTACGAGCTTCGCAAACGCAACCATAGAACGTTATTCGTGTTAACCTTTGGGCTTTAGGGTTTTAAAGTTTGGCATTTATTGGGGAAGTAGGGGAACTGAAAACTGAAATTTGAAAACTGAAATCTAATTGGCATATTTTACCATAATAGAGAAATTATATAGTCATTAAATTAATACCCTAGCCACAGTCCGGGGGAGGATTATGATTTCCGAAGACCTAATTCAAGATACAATAGTCGAACTGCTCCGCAAAGCCGAGACCATTTTACCACAAGATATTAAAGAAGCTCTCAAGAATGCATATGACGCCGAGGAGGACGAACTCCCCAAAGTGCAATTGCAAAATATTTTGGATAATATCCAAATGGCAGAGGAGATGTCGCGGCCGATGTGCCAGGATACTGGTGTACCGATAATTTATGTTACTTTTGGTAAGGTCGAAGTCCCGGAAGCTGCCAAGTTTGAAAATGCCATTATTGAAGGCGTGAGATCTGCAACCGAAGAAGTACCTCTGAGGCCGAACACCGTCCATCCCCTAACCCGAAAAAATGCCGGGGATAATACCGGTAACCGTATGCCATATATCAATTACAAAAATTCGGATAATGATTATTTAGAACTTACCGCCTTCCCCAAAGGTGCAGGCTCGGAGAACATGAGCGCGCTCGGGATGCTGCTGCCCGCGCAGGGTGTGAAAGGCATCAAGGAATTCGTGCTTCAAACCCTGGTAAACGCCGGTGGCAAGCCCTGCCCGCCGATCATTATCGGCATGGGTATCGGCGGCTCGGCGGATATCGCGATGAAGCTCGCGAAAGAGTCATTGCTGCGGCCGATAAACGAGCGCCACCGCGAAACCGAGATCGCAGTTTTGGAAAAGGAGCTCTACGAGGCGTTGAACACGATCGGCATCGGCCCGATGGGGCTCGGCGGCAAGACCACGCTGCTCGGACTGAACATCGAATATGCGCACTGTCACACCGCCAGCCATCCGGTAGCGATCAATATCCAGTGCTGGGCCGCGCGGCGCGCTACGGTGAGAATATATGCGGATGGCAAGGTCGAATATACGTCCCATGAAGATTAAAATTCATTAATTAATGGTATTAAGGCACTAAGGCACAAAGTCCCCACCCCCCCATTTATCTTATTTATCACACTTAGAAACTCTGTGCCTTTGTGCCTTAGAACCTGAACACCAATAGGTGATAAAAATGACAGAAGTCAACCTAACCCTTCCATTAGACGAAGAAAATATCAGAGCATTAGAATTAGGCGATGTGGTCTATCTTAACGGCACATTTTTCACAGCGCGTGACGAGGCGCATCTCCACGCGTTGGAGTATCTTAAAAAAGGCAAGGAGCTGCCGGTGGAGTTTGAAGGCGGGGCGGTGTTCCACTGCGGGCCGATCATGCGTAAGACCAACGAAGATTGGGAATTGCTAGCGGCGGGGCCGACGACCAGCTCAAGAATGGATACGCTGGAGCCAGAATTCATCGAGAAGTTCAAAGTGCGTGCGATTATCGGTAAGGGCGGGATGTCCAAACCGACGGTCGAGGCGATGCAGAAGTTCGGGTGCGTGTATCTTGCAATCACCGGCGGCGCCGCGATCAAAGCTGCGAAAGGTGTCAAGAGTGTTCAAGGTGTGCACTGGTTCGAGCTGGGGATGCCGGAGGCGTTGTGGGTGCTCGAGGGCGATAATTTCGGGCCGCTGACGGTGGCGATCGATGCGCATGGGAATAGTATTTACGAGCAGGTATCTGAGCAAGTTGAGGAAAATGTGAAAAAAATACGGGAAAAGCTTGGATTAATATAATGGTATTTTTTAAACCTTTATACCAAAGTGTATAATACCAAAAGGTATAAGTATTAATATACTATATTGTATAAATATGGCCGAAAACCCTTTTCAATATGGCATTGTTGTAACTGGTGATAATTTCGTTAATAGAGACGAAGAAATTAAAATCTTATACAAGGAACTATCTTCAGGTAAGAGCATCGTTTTATATTCAGAGAGACGCCTTGGCAAAACTTCACTAATAATGGAATTCATAGCACAAAAAGGGCGTAAACTCATTCCAGTTTATATTGACCTATATGGGATGACTGCAAAAGAAAAGTTGGCCAAACAAATTGTAAATCAAGTTATAAATAAATGTTATACAAAATTAGAAAAAATCAAAGAAGCATTAAAAGATTTTTTTAGTTATCTCAGACCTAAGTTAATTATATCCCCAGATGGAACCCTCACAATAGATGTTGGAGTAGAAAGGAAATATAAGGAAGAAGAGTTGATAGAAATTCTAGATTTTCCCCAAAAAATTGCACACAGGAAAAAAAATAGGATAGTCATGATCTTTGATGAATTTCAGGAAATTGCTATGATGGATGGTGAAGAGATTGAAAAACTTATGCGGTCGAGATTTCAGCATCATAAAAATGTTTCATATCTTTTTGCAGGTAGTAAAAAGCATCTTCTTCACCAAATTTTTGAGGAAAGGACACGTGCATTTTTCAAATTCGCTCGACCTCTACAATTAGGAGTGATATCTTGTGAGAAATTTCATCCATTTATCTATGATAAATTTAAATTAACTGGTGGCAAACCCTCTGAACATATAATTAATAAAATTCTTGATTACACGAAAGGTCATCCATATTTTACACAATATTTATGCCATGAAATTTGGTATATTACTAAGTCTCCCAAAAATGAAGAAGTAATAGAAACCGCTCTGCAAAATATCACCGCGCAGCAATCGGTCGCGTATGAGCATATTTGGGACGAACTTAAAAGCCCAAACCAAAGGTTACTTCTCATTGGCATTGCTAGCGAAAATGGCTACAATTACTCAACTGAATTTATTGAGAAATATCGGTTAAAATCACAATCACATGTTGAAAAATCCTTAAAATTGCTTAAGAATCGAGGGATTTTGGATGATCATGGGAATATAATTGATATTTTTTTTAAGGAATGGATTGTTCGATGTTTAATCAAGAACAAAATGTTGTAGTTAATGAATTAAACCGCTGAAGGCGCTGAATAAATTTCAGTGTCTTCTGCGCCTTCAGCGGTTGGATTGTAAAGCAGCAGAAGGTTCGAGCTTGGCATGCCGGAGGCGCTCTGGGTGCTCGAGGGCGATAATTTCGGGCCGCTGACCGTGGCGATCGATGCACATGGGAATAGTATTTACGAGCAGGTTGGGAAGCAAGTCGAAGAGAATGTTAAGCGAATACGGCGGAAACTGTTGCTGGATTAATTGGCTAGGGGGAAAGAATTCACCCTTTCACCCCTTTCTTTTTTTAACTACTGGGTGTGCTGGCGCACACCATAAATATAATATCATTATAAATTCATTAAATCCATATGTCAAAAAAGCCTGAATATGGTGTATGTTTTATTTTTCAAAATATACATTATTATATTCCATTCGGAAAAGTACACATAGCAAAAGAAGGAGATATATATTATTCAATTGGAGATAGCGAAAAAGGGGGTCATATTTCTCAACATAAAAGTGGAGAAATTCATTACCGAGAAAAAAATGGAGAAGAAATTAAATTATCAAATGAAGATATTTTTCAACCATTAATAGATAATTTAAATCAATTAAAGGATATGACATCAACTGAGAGAAAATTTGTCATTAAAATGTTAAAAGTAATCAATGCCATTAAAAGGTATGATGGGTGTTTTTATGCAAATTGTAATAACAAATTTGGAATGGCAATAAATTTTGATGTTTTGAGAATTGAATATATTGAGTTTATGAATAAATATAAAAAGATGGCTAAACAAATACTTGGAGAAATACTCGATAAAGATGAAGATGAGGACGAGGATTATAATGAAAATGATAAATTATCTCAAATATTAAATAAAATGAAAATCGAGAAAATTCCAGAATGTAAATATTGTAAAGATAAATCAAGAATTTATTATAAAAAGAAGAAATACATCTGGAAAAAATGTCCTCGGTGTAAAGGATTAGGATTTGATTTAGATTATTTAGGAAAATATAGGGTAGATTTATAAAATTTCTTAACTAAAAAGGGAATAGTCATGGTAAATTCTGATACTTTTAGACGCTGCGGTCAATGCGGCCGAACTTATACCAAAAACCAGAGGCGAACGAACGCCAACTGGTGCCTGAAATGCTAAAAATACGTTTGTAATGACTGCACTATGATGACGAAGGTTTGTTTCAGTGCATCGAGCATCAATTTTTAATTTTTAATAATAAAATATTTTAAATAACTTAAAATTATAACGGTCAATATTAAACCTGAGGGGGTATTTGATGAAGATAAAAAATTTCGCAATCCTAGGTATAATTGTATTGATAGTAGCGAGTTTTTGCGGGTGCACTGAAGATGGTGGCGATGACGATAACGGTAACGGCGGCGAGGGTGAAGCTGAAAGTGAATCCGAAGGGGAAGGGTTCCAGTTATATGAAGATGGGTTTGATTGGAGAGACGCTAATGAGAATAGCCAACCTATGACCGGGCTTGAAGTTATTGAACTGGTAATGGCCAATATAGATATACTGGCCCCAGGTACGCACTTAGGCGTGATGTCGTCAACTGAATTTGAAGGTGAGGGTGCAGATATGGCCACTGGTAAAGCCATTGCTTGGCAGCTTTATCTATATAAAAAATTGAATGATACATATATGAATATCATCATAAATGTGGCTGAAAATGGCGGATATATAGTCAAAGATTATAAAGAATCAGTTGATGATTTTAATTGGGATTATAAAAGCGCAGTTATCGATACCGACAACCTCCCGGGGATCTTAGCCACCGATCAAGCAACCCAGGATTGGCTGGCCGACCACCCCGCCGCAACTCTTGATATCCAGACCTCGAGCGGGATACCCTTTTTTGGTGAAAAGGAATTATCTTGGTTGATGTGGTACCAGGACGACTCCGATATGCACCAGGTCCATATCTCAGCCCTCGATGGACATATTTTGGAATAATTTGAAAAAGTCCAATCAATAATATAAAGATTATGAGAATTGATCGAATTACTTTCCCCTTCATATGATATATTTGGTTTTGTAAGTATAAAATAATTTTGTTACATTAGGGTTTTTTAGGTTTAATGTTACGTTTTTTCCTCACTCTCCGCAACTGCCAGATGAAAAATAAACAAAATAAAATAACAATTAAAATTGTGCTCGAAATAAAAAATTCAGTTGTATAAATAATATTTTCTTCTTGAACTTCAAGTTGAAGGGTTAGGTTTTGCATTAGCTCGATCTCACCAAAGCCAGACATCACATAAGTTTTCACTACGATCTCATGGTCGCCGAGTGACTTAGCCGATTTTGGAACTGTAACACCGATCCTAATGGTATCGTTCATATAAGACTGCAACTCGATTTTACTTTTTTGTAATGTAACTACTATATCTTTATCATTTAATTCATCTAAATTTTCAACCTCAATAAAGATTCTCTCTCGACAGTTACCTGTATTTGTAACACAAATTTCAAACCATTCCCTTGAACCCGGACTAGCTTGAAGCACGGGGTCCTTACAATCGACCGTGTAATTTTTATATTGGCGGACCAAGATAGTACCTGTTCCCCCCCCTATATATGTAACATAATCCGGGAATGATGAAGCTTTACCCCATAGCGATAATGATCCACTTGTATAATATGAAGTATTAGCCGGTACCGTAACTTCGATCGTGAACGGTTGGCTTGTCCCGGGTGGAATTGAAAATGTGGCTGGAGTGACCGTGCATTTCCAACCCAGATCACATGATACAAAAAGCTCGATCTTGACTGGATACAGCGGGCCGAACTGGTTCATTTTCACACTCAAGTTCCCATAATAAACTACTTTTTCTTCCGCACCAGGCTTCACATCTGCAATCGGTACCTGATTTTTGGTGATATCTATATCAACATTAACAAATTCCGGGTTGGCAACAGCACCGCTCGGGACTATCAGGGCTAATACGACCGCAAAAATCAAAATTATCAGACCCGCTCTTATTAATTTCCCCGACATATAATATTTAATTGGAGTTATGGATATAAAATATTTTCGTTTATTGGACCATGATCAACTATTAATTTCAGTTTTCAATTTAGTTTTTCTGCGACGCCATTTAATAAAGAATACGCTTGTAATAATTGCAATAAAAATAATTACGATAATAATTTGAAATTCAGTGGTGAACACAATTTTCTCTTCAGATACTTTAACAGATAAGGTAAAAGTTTGGGCCTTTGCATCGTCTACTTCCAAATTCTCAGGTGTGACCTGGATCTCGATGTTATGAGTTCCCAACCCGTCCATGTCTGAAGGTACGGTCACTTTGATTTCAAAAGATCCATTACATTTCTCATCGACTTCCATTTGCTTGTGGCTTAAGGTAGCGGTAAAACCATCTAGGTCTGATTTATCGAAATGGATTATTTCAATATTGTATATTTCATGCGAATTGCCTTCATTAAGAATCCTAATTTCGAACGTTTCTTTCGCACCCGGTTGGGTTTCAATGAAAGGTTTTGAGCAACTTATTGAAAATTTTGAGTATTGCATGACGTTTAAGGTGCCGGTGATAGGGGGAATAGTATACACTAAAGACCCTGGGTAATAACCTACGGTTCCCCCCACTGTAAGTGTACAAGATGTAGAATACGAAGTTCCTATCGGGGCGGTGATCTCAATAGAAAACGGCACCTCACTTCTTGGGGGTACGATGATCACAGCGGGGTCTACAGTACACGCCCAACCTTGATCTGTACTGGCAACGAGGTTAACTCTAACATCTCGCGCAGGTTCATCAGAGATCACTCTACCATGAATTATTATTTTACCATCAGAGCCAGGGCGCACGTCAGCTTCATTTGGCCCCTCATCAAATACTATCTGAACTGAGAGACGTCCTTGTGCATCAGTGCTCTCGGGCACAATCTGGACTATTCCAAGAATAAGAATTAATACTATCAATATCGATTTAATAACTTTCCCCGACATATAGTTTATAATTAATTTAAAAGGATAAATATTTTGTGTTACTCTTGAAACCAAAATTATTTTAAGCTTTGTGACTTTTACAAAATGTAATGAATGATGTTTTATTAACGATCATAATTTTTATCATCGCATTGGTTTTGAGTTTGGTACATTATTTTAGTGATAAGGTTTCAAAGTTTATGGAGCAGCACCATTATAAAGTGCTTAGCTTCAGCGCCGGCACAATGATCGCATGATTATTCCTGGTATTATTACCCGAAATTCTAGATATATCAGATAGCCCAGAAATGTTCCTGCTAATTCTTATGGGCTTCATTGTATTTCAAGGTGAAGGTACCGAACTTAAGGTTATCTATAACGACCGGGGTAACCTTGAGGTGCAGGTAAACAAGCTGACCGGTACGGAGGAGAAGTGTCAGCTCTGTAACCAGAGAAATGCAAAATACGAATGCTCTAACTGTGGGGCAATTGCTTGTTCTTCATGTTTATGGGAATGGGGTGGACTGTGCAATAAATGTACTAAGCACTGACCAATCTGACTGTGGAATGTTAAAGTGCTAAGTGGCAAGAATGCAGGTTAATTACCAAAAGCGGATTGGAGATTAGAGTTTACTAATGGAAAGGCAATAGGCGGATGATTTTTTATCGTCCATGGCGGCAACTTACTTCGTCAAGTTGCCTCGCGTTGAGAATTCCTTCGGAATTCCCAAAGCGACAGACGGAAGAAATATCATTGCCTCCTGCGGTAACTTGCTTCGCCAAGTTACCTCGCATTAAAAATCCATCTTGGATTTTTAAAGCGATAGGCGGAAGCAAGAATAACCTTTCGTCTTTTGCCTTTCGCCTTTCCGATGGGAATCTCCAATCTAGAATCTCTAATCCACTATGCTAATCAAATAACAAACATGCCACAAACATCCACCCAGATTTAAGTTTTTATATCGAAAAACTATATAATCATTAGTTACATTACCCGACACGAGGGGAGTGACTTATGGCAGATAATGAAAATTGTTACATCTTAACGACAGAGGATATTCCCAAGAAATGGTATAATATTCTACCGGATCTACCTGAGAAGATGCCGCCACCGAAGGACCCTGAGGATGGCCCTTCAAGAGTGGATATGTTGCCTAAGATTTTTATCAATGAATGTTTGAAGCAAGAGTACTCTGAAGATAGCTGGATCGATATCCCCGAACCAATCAGGGAACTTTTCATGCAAGCGGGTCGACCTCGCCCATTGTTCAGGGCTAAGAACCTCGAGGCGAAGCTCAAGACCCCGGCACGGCTATATTACAAATCCGAGTTCTACAGCCCGACGGGCAGCCATAAAGTCAATACCGCCCTAGCCCAGGTCTATTACGCGCAGAAAGAAGGCATCGAAGAGCTATCGACCGAGACCGGTGCGGGGCAGTGGGGTACTGCGCTTGCGTACGCCGCAAGCCTCGTCGGGATCAAACTTACGGTATATTGGGTGCGCGCGGTTTATAACTGGAAACACGACCGTCGCAACCTCATGCAGCTTTACGGTGCAGAGGTGCATGCGTCACCGAGCAAAAAGACCGAGGCCGGCAGCAAGCTGCTCGAAGAAGACCCGAACCACCCGGGCTCGCTGGGCATTGCGGTGTCCGAAGGGATGGAGCATTCAATTAAAAATGACGATATTGCATATAGTTTAGGGTCAGTTCTTAATCATGTACTTACACACCAAACCATCATCGGCCTGGAGACCCAGAAACAGTTCGAGATGGCGGAAGATTACCCCGATATAATTATTTCGTGTCTCGGCGGCGGCAGCAACTTCGGCGGGTTTGCGATACCGTTCATGGGTGATATGCTTACCAAAGGCAAGAAAATACAATTTATTGCAGCACAGAGCGAGGTTGCACCCAACCTTCAAGGTGAATACAAATACGATTTCGGCGACCATGCCGAGCAGACACCGTTATTGAAAATGTATTCGATCGGCCACCAGACCCAGATGGCACCGATACGAGGCGACGGGTTAAGGTACCACGCTGCGGCACCGATAATGAGCGTGATGCGGCACGCAGGGATGCTGGATACCGTTGCCTATCCAAGCGACGAACAATATGTGTTCGACAAGGCCAAATTATTCATCCAAACCGAAGGGTTTTTACCGGCACCCGAATCCGCATACAGTATCGCCGCCGCGATTGATGAAGCCCTGAAATGTAAAGAGACCGGCGAGGAGAAGGCCATTGCATTCAACATCAGCGGCCACGGTTTCATGGATATGATCGGCTATCGAGAAGTTTTAGGGCTGGAATAGCTGTGAGGCTAAGCGAAACCAGTCTCAAGAATTTTGGGAGTCTATGGAGTTTGTATAGTTGTGAGTTTGTGGCAACATTGTCACTATGTGGGATAGTTAAAATTTCACCAATAAACGTAGGATTGCTATCTATTTGCCAAATTGCGTAGGATTGTCAAGTAATTGACATTTGGCGTAGGATTTGAATGCCATTTTATTGATGCGTTGGATTGTTCACTTCCTAATTAAATCGTTCGAGCTAGTTCTCGCTTGATACATGAGGTTATTGTTTATTTAGATAATCCAACGCCTTCAAGCTATCAAATGACAATCCCACGCACCAATCATTAGACGTTAAATCCTATGAATAATGGTAAACCTAAGACAATCCCACATTTTAAATCGTTATAATGGCAATCCCACGCCCTTTATCGGTATATTGGCAATCCTACGCATAATGGCAAACATAATACAATCCTACACTTTTTAGTAATACAATAACAGTCCCACGAACACTCACAACTTATCGGACCTCGGACACAGGACTTAGGACTAAATGGCATTATATGACCCAGGACTTAGGACGCAATAGTTATCGTCAAACACACAACACCCAACATATCGGATTCCGCGACTCCAAGACTAAATTAATCAGATTGATCCCAATCTATCTAAGAAAATCGAAAGTATTAATGGCCTCAGTGTATATATCGCCTTCTAGAATTTATCTATCAGGCTAAAAAAGAGTTAGATTCTATAATCGGTGATGTTGAGTGCGAATTCTAATGGTTCTTTCCGATAATTCTTTTCCACCAGATATACGCGTCGAAAAAGAAGCAGGTTCGCTCATAAGGGATGGTCATAAGCTCTATCTTATCGCTAAAAATTCCGGTAACCAAAAGCCCCGAGAACGCGTGAATGGTATCAATATAATACGAGTAAAGGCCCCTTTTCAGAATGTAACGATTTTGGAATATCTATTTTATTTCTTGGTTTTTAGATATATGTTGGTATTGACAATTGTGCGCCAAGCTAAATCCCATAAAATTCAGGCGTTACACGTCCACGACCTTCCATTTGCGATGGCGGCGCTTATGGCCAGTAAGCTTGTGAATGTGCCGGTGATCTTTGATATGCACGAATATTATACCGAGATGATAGAATCGGTTTTCAAGGTCCAAAACCGGCGAGTAACCTTACTCCAGAAATTACTTGGCATCGAGGAGAAGCTCGTTTTTAAAAATGTCAATAAAATCATAGTAGTGATCGAAGAACAAATACCGCGAATATTATCGTTAGGGATCTCAAAGGATAAAATTGAAACGATCTCAAATACCGTAGATATCGATAAATTGAAAAAATTGGACTTAGAACCACAAGATCGAAAAGAGCCCGGAAATGGCTTCGTCATCTCCTATATCGGCGGTTTTTCAGGTCATCGTGGTCTAGACACCTTGATCAAGGCGCTGCCGATAATTTTGAAAAAAGCGCCTGAGGTTAAATTGTTATTGGTGGGCGACGACCCTTATCGCAAGAAGCTCAAGAATTTAGCGATGAAATTAGGGGTCGCGGATAAGGTATTGTTTACGGGGTGGGTGCCGTTTCCCAAAGCTATGAGTTATATTGCTCGGAGCGATATGTGTGCAGTTCCACATTTAAGTACACCTCAAACCGAAGCTGCAGGGCCGCATAAATTATTCCAATACATGTATTTCTCCAAGCCTCTTTTGGTTAGCGATGTCGCATCACTAAAAAGAATAGTGACAAAAACTAAATGTGGTGTGGTTTTTAAGGCCGGCGATCATCAAGATCTGGCTTCGAAATTCATAAATTCATTTAAAAAGCCGGATGAATTGAAAATAATGGGTATTAATGGATATAAATCGGTATTAAAAAAATATAACTGGTCACACGACGCAAAAAAGTTAAAAAAGTTATATGAGAGCTTAGGCACTTAATCAATTAAGGGGATCGATTTTGAGTACAAAAATCTGTATGATAGTGCGTAACGAATTCAAGCCCGACATGCGTGTATTGAAAGAAGCCAAATCCTTGAAAAAGCACGGGTATGATGTGGAAATAATCGCGATAAAAAAGATACCGCCGGATAAAGTCACCGCTAGAAATCTACGCGAAATAGCCCAAGAAACAGTCCAGGGCATAAAAGTTACACGTGTACCTTTGATCGAGCGTGAGCTACTGTTGAATTTGGTCTCTCCGTTATACTATCTATATGCAGTGCCCAAATTAATAAGAGCGGCGTTAAAAACAAATTCGGAGGTCTATCATTGTCATGACCTCAATACTTTACCCTGCGGATTCTTGATAAGATTATTCACTTCCAATAAAGTTTTATATGATTCTCATGAAGATTACCCGAGCCTAACCGCAAGCTCGAAAAGTTTCCCAAAAAAAGCCAAAGGGTTAATAGAATCCTATATCAAGTTTTTAGAGATCTTTCTGCTGTTTCCTTTGAAAGATATGATCACCCGTTGCGATATTCTAAAAAAATATTATTCTAGCTATGGCAAAAACGTTGTGGTATTGTTCAATTCGCCGGAGCAGAGAAAATATAATAAAGCTATTCGTTCGAAAAAATTAGAGCAAAAATACAGGAATAATATTGTGGTGGTCCATGAAAGTGTGATCAATGTCAAACGCGGGTTATTATTGCTATATGAAGCGTTGCCGATACTTAGAAAGAAACTGCCCAAAGCCAAGGTTGTGATCATAGGTTACATCAACGAACAGGATGAGATCCCGACAAAATATGCGGAGTTCATTAAGCGCCATAATTTATCAGCCAATTTCGAGGTCACCGGGTGGGTGGATAATTATGACATCCCCAAATATCTAAATCTCTCTAAAGTTGGATTGATATTGTTCCAACCTACCCACTATAATATGATCATAGGTTCGCCCAATAAATTGTTCTCCTATATGGCCTGTGAAGTACCGATCGTTTCGACCGATATGTTAGGTCCTCGAACCGTAATATCCAAACATAACTGTGGGCTAATAGTTAATCATAAAGACCCGCAAGAGCTCGCGAATGCGATCATCAAGATAATAACCGACGCTAAATTATCAAAAAAATTGGGCAAAAACGGCCTTCAGGCCTATAAAAAATATTATGCCTGGGAAGTACAGGAGAAGAAACTGGTTGAGTTGTATGATAGACTTACCAAAAAATAATGCTTTTTGTAACTTCTCCCAATTTTTTAAGTGGTAAGAAATTGGATTCAGGATTCAAGACGGAAGTTTTCAGTTTGTAGTTTTCGGTTTGTAGTTCCCCACCCCATATCCCTCCTTGGTCCGAGATCCTAACTAAAATTCAAATTGGATATTGAAAATTGTAAATTTCAAATTTACAATCTCCAATTCG
>CBDVCJ010000101.1:0-12723 GCA_965372445.1 uncultured Thermoplasmata archaeon
AAAAGCATTTGTAATAACGGTACCCCACCAGTTCTGTGAAAAATTCCAAACACCCAAAGTTTTAGGTACCTCATTTCATATATTGTAGTTAGTATTATTGAAAATATTATTATGATGAAATTGATAAAAATACGGATGAAATTGCCAATCGCGTTCCCTGAAATGGATTCCTATGCTATTATATGAAATGTTGTTGTAATAAATATTTGGATACGATACTGCTCCAAAGAAATAGATACCTTGTTCATTATTTCTAATTATATTATTGCTTATAACTAAAGAATCCACTCCATCGTTCTTATGATTTGCCACAATTATGCCATTCCAGTTATTATTGGAGATTATATTGTATTTAATGTCTACTTTTGCATTCCAAGCATTCGCAACCCAAATCCCGGGTCTAAAACCTGATATTGTATTGTCGATAATCGACACATTTCCATTATCGACTGTACAATTAATACCAGTCCATTGAGCGAGTCCAACATCTTCGAAATTATCTATTGAATTATTACTAATTAATACATCAGCATTTTTTGCTAAAATATCAATGCCCATATGTTTAGATAAAATACTATTGAATTTTATAACATGGGAAGGATTACTATTATTCATTTTAGGATATCGAGGTCTATAAAATATCCCACCATCACAATATTTTATTTCACTATATGTGATGTTCGGTGCTGTTGAAAATGATGCTGAAGCATCTCCACGTATTGCACAGACTGCATATTCAATTCTACAATATTTAATAGAAGAGCCATTATCCGCATTCCCCATGAATTTTATCGCATCCCAGCTGCCAGGCGAGGGCGAACCTTTATTTGAGGTGAAGTTAATTATTTTACTTTCAGTACCCTCGGCAATTAATTTACCTTCGATTTGTAAATAATTTCCATTACCGAATTTTACTACTACACCTGCTTCTATGCTCAAAGTCACCCCTTTTTGTACGATAACATTTTTACTATAATTGTAAGGACTATTTGCCAACGTCCAAGTTGTATCCGATGAGATTATTATATCATACCTAGATCTTGTATCAATATTGTTCGCAGTTGATGCCTTGAACGTAGCTGAATTAAAAATAAAAAATCCCAATAATGCGGTGCTAACTAATATACATATAATTAATACTGAAATTGGTTGTGTGTAAATTCTATTATTTCTCCATTTTAACATTATTTTCACCTTCTTTATCATCGATCAAATAGATCGAGTTGTAATAAAAAAGAGTTCTATAAATATATAAATTATTGAAGGGAAACCGCACATGTCTGGCTGTGGCCTGATATTTAAGGTTTATGACAATTTCTTATCGAGATGGGGAATCGATATCCTTATGAGTTTACAGTTTGTGGTTTTTGGTTTGTAGTTCCCCCCCTCCACTCCCAATTCCATGGATGCTACAAACTCCAAACTATAAACTGAAAACTAAAATTGAAAAATCAATATTTACCATACTTGCGGTAATACACCACTAAACTACTTGCCGCAATCGCCACAACCGCCAAAACCCCCGAATCCATGGGCGTGCTTTCATTGTCATCCTTTTTAGTGCTGGACAACGATCTATCATAGGGGATTTGCACCCAAGAGATCTTGTCGTTGGCGCCGCAAATTAATTTCAGCTCTACATCGTTAATATCATCAGTACGCCACACGGTCAACCTCACACTCGCCCCATAGCCCTCGCCGGTTTGGACATCGACAGGGGTGCCTTCGTATTTGGCGCTTTTAAGCTCGATCAATTCGGGCTCGGCCGTGCCTTTGGTGGTATAGTTAGTGAAAATTGCCGTTGCCACAGGCACTAAAGCCAACCGGTTCCCTTCGATCATATAAAATTCGAGCTTGAAATTTAAAACCATACCCTCTGTTTTGGAGGAGTCCACATAAATATTAACCGTGGGTTTGATGGCCGAGTTATATTTACGGTCCAGGATATTATGCCCGTACTTACGGTCTGTAGTGGCATTCATCACGGTCACATTCTTCGGGTCGTTACCTGGCGGATAAGGCGCGAGAAGTGTGCCTTTACCAATGCCGCCGTGCAGATACAAAATATCTAATCTGTTCTCCGAAGTTGTAGCTTCCGAAGTTGCGTCGTCGTTCTCAGAATATGGAAGGTTGAACGCTGAAACCACCATAACAATAACGGTAAACGCAACAATAACCCAGATGATGATCTTGCTGCTGCGGCGCTCGGGTTTCCTGTCCCCCGCCTTTGGCCTCTTGCGCATGGTTAGATATAAGCCCAGCTTAATATAAGTAATTTGCTAAGTATGATAATTTTCAAATAGTTATCGAAGTTTGGTTACTGTGGCCAAGTGTTGCCATTATTAGTTTGTAGTTTGCAGTTTGTAGTTTGTAGTCTCACAAATAATAATAAAAGCCTCAAGAGATTGGAAGTTGCATGTACATATTGTTGAATGGGTTAGGGTTATGAAACCAGGGTGGTCAAGAGGTTAAGAAGTTTGGCTTCAACCCAATATCAAATTTCAAACGTCGACACCTACTTCCCAACCCAATTTCCATACGGGCTTCCTAACCTTAACCCAACATCCAACTTCGTCAATAATCCCTATCCAATTAAGGGGGACTACAAACTGTAAACCACAAACTGCAAACTCCCAAAAAAAATTTGGTGCTAATCATAACACAGAACTTCGATCGAAATCCAAATTTAATAATGATATAAGAAACGTGAAAATTTATTAATGATTAATAATATTAATATATATAAATAGAAAGATTTAAACCCCATAACAATAGTTAACGGTTTCCCTTTTATTAAATTCGGATGAATGGAGAATCAAAATGCTCGCGCGAAAAAAAATGGGTGCTATCGCATTAGCAGTAATGATAGCTATCGGTTCTTTAGTTGCGGTTCTGTTGCTCAGCCAGCCGAGCGACGAGCTCCACGAGATCTCGATCTCGGAGGTTCTTGAGCTCACCTCCACCCGCAATCCCATCGAAGATATTGTCGTTACTTCCGATGAAAGCCCGATGCTGCCGTTGATCGCCACCCCCGCAGGGTGCTGGTATAATATCGGCGGCACTGACGAAAGCAGCGGCGACACCGATCACGACGAAACCCGTCACGGTTTGAAACCGTTATTAATATCTATGGATGGCGAGCTAGACACAAATCATTACAGGATCATCGACTACCTCGATTCTCAAACCGCAATGGTGCTCGGCAGCGTGCAGTCGACCGGTGCAGAAGAAACGTTTGTGGCGGCCGGCACGCCCGCCCAGATCTCGGTGATGGTGGCAGAATATGTATTTGCCAGTGCCGCAGGCGCATTAATAATCCAAGATGACCAGGAGGGTTATAATTTAGGGGTGGTGGCGGCGCCAATAGCGAGTTATTTGAACATACCCGTTATTGTAACGGATTCTTTTACTAATTATGATAGCTTGAGATCGAATTTAAGATCGCTACATGTAAAATACACGATCATTATTGGCGATAGTGCGAGCTATATTGCGCGGCAATTGGGCTTTAAATGCATTCTATTAGAAACCCCCGCGGAGATCAATGACAACGTGCTGCAGGTGATCCGTCACAGATTTGGCGAAATTAATTATATCACAATGACGAACCCCGTCGATGCCGCACCTCCGGAAATAGATGAGGTTGCTCAAGAGATCATGAAAGGTTCGGTCAACAATCTCAAGGTCCAGACCGGCAATCTTGAGAGCGATATAGTTGGCGAGTCCACCCAAACCTTCGATATTACCGTACCCGAGGGTATCAACAGGGTACAAATTTATATCAATTTCACCAAGATCGAGAGTACGCCGCTCGACCCGATAAAGAATACAATTGAGGTCGAGCCGCATATTTTCGCGTATCTTTGGGGTCCTAGCAACCAGCTCATAGCGTTTGCGCCCAGTTTCAGCTACGATGTGGGTAAGGATTATATCGAGACCCAAACCATTGATGCTCCGGGGACTTACACACTGGAGGTCGATGTTTATTACGGTACCAAAGGTTTCAACACCTATGCCGGCACACAATTCGGCATTTCGAAGATCGATGCTGAATATGATGTTACTGTAATTACCTCTACCCAATCAACGCCACATCTTTCGTGGTACCCGAAAATGTCGATGATGGCGGCATACCTTACGGCCTCACATGGCGGGATCGTACTGGCCGACCCCGATTTCGAGCTGACGACCGAGGATTATGCGCTCGAGGCCGAAGGCTACGGCACGGGCCCATATTACGAAACAGGCCTGCACGAGACCGTCAATCGCAAAGTTGAATATGTAGTTGAAAGTCTCAACCAGACCGTTGAATCATTATCAACCTTTGACCTTAAGGATGGGTATCTGGACGGACCGGCGTGGCTAGCGGTGCTCGCAGGGCCGAATATGATACCGCAGCATTACGAGCCCAAGGACCCGTCCTGGGTCGAGGATGTGATCTATGGGGTGGGGTGGCCGACCGATATACAATACAGCATGGACCTGACGCTTTCCAATGCCCGGATACTTGGCCGTGATATCGGCGATGTTTCGGCATTGATCGCGCGCACGCTGTTCTACGAGCCCTATGTCGAGAGCCATACCCAAATGATCAAGCAGGAATATGGCGACTCTGAGGATTGGAAAAATAACTTCCATTTCCTAGCAGGTGAATTGGGTGGCAGGACCGGCTGGTTCTTCTGGCAGCGCGAGTTTGCGTCCGAGGTCGAAGATCATGGGTTCCAATCCGAAGAGTATTATCAGAACTACGAAAACGATCGCCAAACAATGATAGCTATGGGCGCTTACGAACGCGCGAATTATTTCGATCTTATGATGCACGGGAATTGGTACTGGTATGTGCCCGAGATGAATGGCGTTGACGAATACAGCACAAGTGTAAAAAATAGCGATCTATTAAAAGCGCCGCAAGATTGGGAGCTCGGCCCTTCGATTTATAATTCCGGGTCGTGCATACTAGGTAGAATTGACGGTATCTCACCCTCACAATCCTTGACATTTGCATTCATGCATGCCGGTATAAATGCGTTCTTCAGCTCGACGCGCTCGACCGGCAGTGAAGCCCACGCCGGCACCATCGAAAGAGGTCTTTTATATGACGATATTAGTGTCGGTGAAGCGATCCGCCGCGATAAGCATGAGAACCAGGAGCCCGCCGCATATTATGTGCGGATGTTGTTCGCAGACCCGGCCTTCAACCCCTACGAGCCCGAGAACGGCTTTTCGGATCAGGGCCGACCGCAGCTGGTGACCGACCAACAGGCCAGTGAAACTCGGGGCACAGTCACAAAAACGATCCCGATCTCCAAAGGCTTGAGCTCATCTGAATGCGAAGATGAATCTTGCGATATAGACCTGAAATTTACACAATATTTTAATTACGATACTATGACGACCGAATTATATAACATCGCCAACAACCATTCTGAGATCGCAGTGCTGTATTCTATAGGCACTACTTATGAAGGCCGCGATATCTGGGCAATGAAGATCTCCGATAACCCTCATGAATATGAGGAAGAAGAACCTGAAGTGCTGTTTACCGGTGCACATCACGGTAGAGAATGGGCCTCATATGAAGTACCACTATATCTTTTATATTATCTTGTGGACAACTACAAATGCTGCCCGACGGATAATGACGGCGATGGGCTGATCAACGAAGATGTGTTCGATGGCGAGGATAATGACGGCGACGGGCTTATCGACGAAGATGAAGAAGAAGCCAGGATATCTTGGCTCATTGACAACCGCCAGATATGGTTCGTACCGATCGTTAACCCAGACGGTGTTTCTTTTGCACACAGCCAGCGTGAAGCAGGTGGGTTAAGTGACGAGAACCTGTGGCGCAAGAACCGAGAGCCGAACAAAAACCCCGTGACCGGCGAGGACTACCCCGAACATCTTGGCGGGAATGATATGTGGGGCACGGACCTGAACCGTAACTACGGCTTTCACTGGGGCGAGCTAGGCTATCAAGGTTATGCAGACCCATCTCGAGAGGACTATATAGGGCCGCTGGATAAAACCGATGAAGATAACGACCGGCGCGTGAACGAGGATAAAATGGATAATATCGATAATGACGGGGACGGCCGTATCGATGAAGATACCCGGGGTGGGTTCTCAACTGCAGAGACCAAGGCAATAAAGAGATTGGTTGAAGAGCATAATTTTGTGATCGCAATGAACTTTCATACCTATGGCGGCAAGATCTATTGGCCTTGGGTTTGGACACTGGAATTGACACCCGACGAAGACCTGTTCGCATTTCTTGCCGAAAGAATGTCGAAGTTCAATGGTTATGAATACCGCAATATGAGCGAGCGCCAGCAGGACCAATTAAGCCGCCACCCACCGGTCGACGGTGATTCCAATGACTGGATGTACGGCAAACACAAGATTCTTGCATATACGATCGAGGTCGGTGACCAGTTCATTCTACCTGAGGAAGAGATATTACCGACCTGTAAAATGCATGTTGGCCCGAACCTGTTAATGGTGGAGGTCGCAGATAACCCGTGGCAGCGCAAGATCGGGATAGAGCACGAGCCGCTCGGCAACACTTCGAGTACAAAGGGCTACACCGTCAAAGCCGTGCTCAATAGCCCCAAAAAGCTAGAGCTGCAATCCGAAGGCATCAAGATCTACTATTCGGTCGACGGCGAAAATTATGACGAGATCAGAATGGAAGCCACCACCGAGCCCAACGAGTTCGAAGCTCGGATACCGGGTCAAAAGCCAGGTACAAAAATTTCATATTATATTTCGGTCACAGATAAGAATACACATCTGTCCCAGCTGCCAAAATATGCACCTTATAACGATTTTAATTTCAGGGTCATCCCTGCAAGAGGTCAGGCTTCAGCCTCGATACTTTGGGCACATGTGATCTTCATAATGGGCGCGATAATTTTTGTTGCTGCTGCAGGATATTACGGGGTGCGATATCTGAGGAAAGGTTACGGTATAAACAAGGTCATCCAGATGTCGGGTATTGCGACCGGGATGATATTCGTGGGCGGGTTCCCGCTGGGGTTCCTGCTGGCCTATCAAGTTTATGGCACGCCCTGGACCGGTATACCTTTTGGCTGGGATATCACCGATAATAAAACGCTTGTGATTTTCCTATTTTGGGGCATCTCACTTTTCCTCGTGCGCGGCACAACGATGAACTATTTCGCGCGCGGCAGAGGTAAACATTGTCCGTATCGATGGCTGCGGTCATTGATACATAGATTCGAGTTCAAGCCTCGAACGAAACGTCGTGATACCATCAGCCATGAAAGATTTGCGAAACTTGCCATCATAGGTGCGATACTCACAATTTCACTTTACCTAATTCCACATAGTTTAATGGTATCGCCTGCGTTTTCGATTTTCCTGTTCGTATTTATGATTGGGATATTCATTGTGCCGACAAATAAAAAATGAAAAATATCTTTTAAAAAAGTTTGTAGTTTACAGTTTGGGGTTTTCAGTGAATTAATATGAGGCGCCCCACAAACTTCAAACCGAAATCTGCAAACTTAATAATAAATTAACCCAATTCATTTATATACTACGTCAAACATAAACCATTTAATGACCCGAATTATATCCTTCTCAACTTATAAAAATCAAGCACTGGCTGCTTTATTTAGCCTGATAATTTTCTTGGGTATCCTTATTGTTCCTGTTCAAATAGGTGCTAACTATTCACAAGATGACCTGGTGGTCAATGATCAGGACCTTATTTTTGATTATGATAAAAATAACAACAAGATCGAGGATTTTCTGGATAATAGGTTAATAGAGATCTATCCCGCCGATCTAAGCGGATCAACTGCCTCGGAAAGGGTGATTATTCTGCTCGATGAACGCCCCACAGCTCAAAATGTGGATTATTTCAATGAAATGGGCGCGGAAGTCTTGGATGTGTTCCAATACGTCGATGCTGTTGGAGTAAGGATGCCGGTAAGGCTGCTGGCAAGCGCTGCGCAGTACCCACCAGTGAAAATGATCTATGGTGACGAGCCCGCCCAACCGCAATTAATTGATGCGGTCCCAGTTATAAACGCCGATGCCAGTTCGTTATCTGGTGCGGGGTATGGCAATATTAACGGTAAAGGCTCTACTATTGCTGTGATCGACAGTGGGATCGATAGTGATCATGTAACTTTTTCACATAATAATATTATCGCGTTCAGGGATTATGTATTCGGAAATAGCGATCTTGACCCAACCGATGGCATGACATCTTATGATTATGATAATGAAAATGGTCACGGCACGATGTGCGGTGGCACTGCTGCCGGGAATGGCGGCACAACAGGTTATAAAGGCTCTGCACCTGGTGCAGATCTTGTCGCAATTGCAACCGAAACGTCCTACGACGTAGCTCTTGGGATCGAATGGAGTATAAACAACCAAAACAAAGATTTCGATAAAGACGGCGAGCCTGACGGGCCGGATATCATAACATTATCAATGGGTTTCGGCGGCGCTGTGATGAATAACTATGCCGATGCCGCGGTTGATAACGGGATCGTTTTCATAACCTCAGCAGGCAACAATGGGCCTGGTGCGAGTACGATATTGTCGCCCGCCACCTCCTCCAAGGTCATTGCTGTAGGTGCGATCGACGATAGTAAGAACATTGCAAGTTTCTCGTCACGCGGCCCCGGCCCGGGTGGTTCTATCAAGCCTGAGGTCTGTGCGCCGGGTGTTAATGTCGTCATACCCACCGGTGGTTATTGGTATTATGCAAGCGGCACTTCGGTCTCTTCGCCAATGGTAGCGGGTGTTGCGGCGTTGATACTACAATACGACCCCACCTTGACCCCCTATGAGGTCAGGGAGATCTTTAAGGATTCCGCAGAGGACAAAGGCGCGCCCGGCCCCGACAATACCTACGGGTGGGGTGTGGTCGATGCGGTTGCAGCTTTGGATTCTGTGCTGAAAGTGCGTGATATTACAGTTTCGAAAGTTGTGGCCTATGAAGATGAAGAGCTTACCTTCGGTATTTCCACCTCTGGCGATCCCTCAATGATCGCTAAATACGAATGGGATTTTGACGGAGATGGAAAGTATGATACCGAATCTTCCGAACCCGATTCGATCAAGCATAAATATACCAAATCGAGCGATTATACAATTGAGGTCAAGATCACCAATACGCATGGCAAGTTTGCGACCGGCACAAAAGATATAATGATCACAAATCGCGCTCCAGATGCGAGATTAGAGGTCGAGGACGAGAACCTATATTACAATGAAGATGACGTGGTGACCTTTAACGCTTCCAAGTCATGGGATACCCAATCGGATATAAATCAATTAAAATATTATTGGGATTTCGGCGATGGCAATGTAACTGAGTGGCGTAATTCGCCGGTAATAAGTCATGGTTTTGCCGATAAGGGTATTTTTACAGTAAACTTGATCGTCAAAGATGACGACGATGCCACAGATTCAGAAGATACCGAAGTTGAAATATTGAACCAAGAGCCGTTTGCCAATGCCGGCAAAGATAAAGTCGTATACGAAGATGAAAAAGTGGTTTTCAATGGCAATTTATCCATCGATTCAGACTCAGATATTCCAACTTTAGATTATATCTGGAATTTTGGTGACGGCATAATAAGTTATGGTATTGTTGTAAATCATACCTTTAAAACCACGATCTCCAATACGACCTATACAGTAACACTCACCGCTATCGATGATGACGGTGCCAAGAACGAAGATAGTATGTTGGTTAAAGTCATGAATCTACCGCCGATCGTAGATGCCGGCAAAAGTAAAGCAGTGAGTGAAGACGAAGAGGTCGAATTCGACGGGTTTGGAAATGATACTTTTTCCGACCGAGACGATCTGGAATATCAATGGGATTTCGGGGATGATAAAAAAAGCCGATGGCAAGATACCCCCAGTACTAAACACAAGTATACCGAGGAGAATGTATATATTGCAATGCTATCAGTCAAAGACCCCAAAGGCGCGATCAATTCAAGTTCAATAGTAGTAACAGTTACAAATGTAGTTCCAGAGGCCGCCATTTCAGCCGATAAAAAATATGCAGACGAAGAGGAGATCATCACTTTCTCGGCCGCGGATTCGTGGGACACTTCATCTGATATTAAGAAATTAAAATATATGTGGAATTTCGGTGATAATACCCAGGGTGAAGGTAAAACCGTTGCACATGCTTATTTGCGCTCGGGTAAATATATTGTGAATCTAACAGTAATTGACGATGATAATGCCAAGGCCAAGACCCAGATGGACATCCAAGTCGTGAACGTACCACCGCAAGCCAAAATCTTCATCGATAAAGCCGAGGCGGGTGTGGGCGAAATAATCAGGTTCGAAGCCAGTAAATCGTGGGATACCCCGTCAGATAGGGCAAACCTGACTTTTGTGTGGGACTTTAATCCCAAAGACAATGTTAAGGAAGATACGGTCGGTATAACCGCGACCCACAAATATACCAAACCCGGTGAATACACAGTAAAATTGAAAGTAATAGATGACAACGGCGAAACCGACCAAGTCACCAAAACGATAACAATTACCGGCTCTTCGGACGAAGATGATGAAGGCGACATGTTCTCTTCACCCACAATAGAAAACCAGGGTGTAATATTATATTCTGCAATTGGCATAATATTCCTGATCTTTCTTATGTTAATTTTGATGCTGGTGTTGAAACGCCGTATCTACAAACCGCTTCGACCCAAGCCAGAACCCGAACCACAAAGAGTTACGCTTGATGAAATGGGTAGCGCACAGCCACCCCAACAGCAACCGCCGCCCTCAATGCAGGGTCTCCAGCAGTACTTTGATAGTCAGGGCTCAGCCCAACCCGAGGGCCAACCCTATCCCCTGCAGACAATAATGCCGCCAACCCATTACCAACAACCCGTGTACGGAACCGGGATAGCTATCCCACCAGGCGGTTACCCACCGGAACACCCGCCGGAAATGCAACCTGCGGCACCGATGTTTCAGCAGCCGCCCCAAGAGCTGCCATCCCCGCAAGCGCCCGGGATGCAATATCTGCCGCCCGTGGAGAGCCAGGCCGAGGTGCAGCCGCAACCGAAGATCAAGTCACAGAACGACAAGCCAGAACCACCGACTGAAGAAGAGCAGGAAGAATAAAGGGATTAATAATCTTAAGTATCTGGATTTTAAAATTATATTGAACATTGATTTGGATTTTGAAAATGTGGATAATATTGCAGAATCATTAGGAAGTACGAAAGGTGGATCAAAATATACTTACCCCATTGCCCACCGCAGGTTGGCGAGGGGTCAAAACAATATTGTAAATATTATAATAAAGATTAATTATTGATTAATTATGATTATTTACATCAAATTTCTATTTTGATTACTTTTTTCTTTAACCCAAACTTTTTAATAATAAAGTAAAAATACTTTGAAACTCATTTTGTAAAAGAGTAACTTTATCCAATAATAGAATTAAAATAAATCGGGGGAGCCAGTTGGGATTAATGGAAGAGTATATTCTAAAGGGAATAGATGCAAAAGATTATGAAGATGAATTATTAAGGTTAATCAAAGAGTATAACAAATATAAAAAAACTTTTCTTCTTGTTTATACAGTAGCTTTTAATAAAAGAATTCCCGATATTATTCTTCAACAAGAAGACTACTTCGTAATAATGGATATGTTACGTGGAATGAAACTTAATGAACTTGATTTTTATCTTGAAACTCCTGGGGGAAGTGGCGAAACAGCTGAAGAAATTGTTAGGCATCTCAGAAAAGTATCAAAAAAAATTTCGTTTTTAGTAGCAGGAGAAGCAAAGAGTGCTGGTACTATAATGGTATTGTCTGCGGATGAAATTTTAATGACCGATATTGGGAGTTTGGGTCCAATTGATGCCAAATTAAAATAGGTAGGTCGCCAATATCTGCTCAAGATTATAAAGCTTGGGTAGAGGAAAAAAGAAAAGAAGCTGATGATACAAAAACCCTTAATCCATTTGACGCAATAATGATGGCTCAGATATCACCTGGTGAATTAAAAGGTGTGTATCAGTCATTGAAATTTGCAGAGGATTTGGTTATAAAATGGCTTCCTCAATATAAATTTAAAAATTGGAAAAAAACAGAAACAAGAGGAATTAAAGTAACTATGGATATGAAAAGAAAAAGAGCTAAAGAAATTGCAGAAAAATTAATGGATAGAGATGAATGGAGAACCCATGCTCGTTCAATCAAAATTGATGACTTAAGAGATTTATTAAAAATTAATAGAATTGATGATGACCCAATCCTTAGTGATATAGTATATAGAATCCAAACAGTTTGTAAACTCATATTTGATACATCAAATACATATAAAATTATTGCAATAGAAGACCATAAAATCTTCAAAAATGCAACACCTGCTAAACCTAGTGTAATAATACCTATGCAAAAAGCTGATGTTGCAGAAGCGCAAGTTACATGTAATAAATGTGGAAAGAAACATTTACTATATCTCAAATTTAAGGATGATCCAAAAATTGATAAGGATTTCACTGCAAAGGGTGCAAAACCATATCCAAAAAATGGAAAAATGAAATGTGATTGTGGTTTTATTATTGATCTTACTGGGATAAGAAATCAGATAGAATTACAAATAGGGAAAAAAGTTATAACTAATGATAACATAAATGGTGATTAATATGAAAAAAAATAAAATTGAGGATAAAGATTTAATTTATGCTC
>CBDVCJ010000102.1:0-12672 GCA_965372445.1 uncultured Thermoplasmata archaeon
TATCAATAAAAGGACAAAAAAAATCCAACAATTTTCTGCGGTCTCAGCGTACTCAGCGGTTAAAAGTGGGGGGTGGAGAAGCCGATTCCCCATTCCCGTATAATGGTGTTATTTTCGATACTCCCGACTTAGACATTTCATTACTGAGTACTCCCGATATTCCCGAATATTGGTAAATAAAAAAAATCTCAATCGTATCTAATAATCAATCATTCTTGCCGCGTAATTGGATGATGATCTTTTTCGCGAGTGTTGGATTTATTGCCGGGATCGCGATGAGTTCCGAGACCTCGGCTTTCGAAAGTTTGGAAAGGTTATTATAACCTGCATCGTAGAGTGCCGCAGCGCGGATATTATCTATTCCGAAATATTTAATATAGGAATTAATTCTGATATTACGGAGCTCCTGATCATAATCCGTAATTTTCATATCGGGCTCAAATTGCATCTGGACCACTGGCCCCGAGGCTTCTGCATATTTTGGTTCCGAGACCACAACTGGTTGTACCTTACGTTCCCTGCGCTCTTTAAAATAGATCTCGATTGAGAGTACCACCCCCATCATGAACACCAGAAATGCGAGCCCACACGCCCAGATCATGCCGATGAACATTATCATTATAATGGCAATGCATCCGAAGATCGCAAATAAGATCAATAGATAAGCAAATCTCATAACCGTTTCTCCAATACTCTCAAAGCGTTATTGGATATTTCCATAATTGTCCCGGAGCCATTAATACTTTCCAATAATCCTCGATGTTCATAATATTCGATCAATGGTTTTGTACGTTCTTCATATACCCCTATCCTATGTAATACAATCTCCGGTTTGTCATCGTCCCGTGTAAATAGCATACTACCGCAGAGATCACAGCTACCTGGACGTTTTGGTGGGTGTATTATTGTATTATACACCGCATTACAATTTGTACATGAGCGTCTACCGGATAACCTTTTTACTATTTCTTCCGGAGTTAAACGAATATTCAACACCAAATCGATCCTGGAGATCTTTTCCAATAGCGCTGCTTGTTTCAAGGTGCGAGGATAACCATCCAGCACAAAGTCAGCTCGTGCATCTTTTTCCATTAATCTGATCGTAAGAATATCGGCTACAAAGGTATCAGGTAATAATTCACCTTTTTCCATGGTCGCTTTTTCCTGCGCCGATAATTTAGATTTATTCGAAATCGCCCTCCGCAATAATTCGCCAGCTTCAATGTGTGGAATTCCGTATTTATCGCTGATCATTTTGGCTTGGGTGCCTTTGCCCGAACCTGGGGGACCGATTAGGACGAGTTTCATTTTTTACCGCCTCAATATTATTGTTGGATTATTTGGGCTTTACCTTAGTTCGTAGGAATTGTTTGCCTGTACGTTTGTGTGTAGGACATGTTTGCCTATGCATCGGTTCGTAGGATAATATTGCTTATATTATAGTTCGTGGGAACTGTTTGTCAATGCTATGGTTTGTGGGATTTGATTGATATCTGGTTAGTTCATTTTGATCGTTAATTAATATTTTTAGTCCAACGAACTAAACTATTGACTTTTTCATCCCACGAACTTATCCATTGGAGATATTATCCTACAACCTTACACAATAGTACCCTATCCCACGCACTTAGCTTATGACATTATTATCCTACGAACTAAACCTTTCACACTTTGTCTAACATTCAAATATCATTTGTTCCATTCCAGCCATTCGCTATATTCAACAACCTTAATTAACGCCTCCACCATCCGTTTTGCGGTCGGTATTAACGGTATCATCTGCGTTTGGAACCGTTTGCCTTGGAGCTTCGTAAATTCACCGCCGGCCGCTACCGCCAAAAGCATTTTACCGTAGCGTTGGATATTCTTCATCACCTTATGAAGCTCTTCGATCGTATCTGCGATCGGTGCATCTTGGAATGTAAAAAAAGGTATTAAAATATGCACATTTGGGTCTTTTGCTAGAGTTACAAGCGAAATTTTATAGTGCTCAGCCCTGCCGCTGCCGGTAACATCAATGGGGTTATGGATGCCGAAAAACGGCGGAAGGTTAGATCTCAAATATTTAATACTTTTATCACCTAAAGACGCTAATTTCAATATGCGAGTGCGTTCTATATTATCGATCGCGATCACACAAGGCCCTAACCCATTTGTTACTATCCCAATATTATTTCCATTGGGTAACGGCTGCATCGAAAGGATCTTGATCACATCCAACATCTCTTCCAGGTCATCCACAAGAATTATACCGCACTGTGCCATAGCCCCGGTGAAGATCGCGTCGTCGCCGGTTAATGAACCTGTGTGGCTCTTCGCGGCAACTGCACCGCCACTGGTCCTACCGGATTTCATCACTATTATCGGTTTATTGAAGCTGATCTTACGTGCGATCTTAAGAAATCTTTTACCTTCAGTTAAACCTTCGATATAAATCGCAATTAATTTAGTGTCGGGGTCATTTTTTAGATATTTCAACATATCAAATTCGTTCACATCGGCTTTATTGCCGTAACTAACGAATTTACTAATGCCTAGCCCTTCCTCAGCCACCCATTCCAGTAGCGAAGCGCCGTAGGTGCCCGATTGGGTCAAGAATGCAATATTACCGAACTTGGGACGCACCATCCTTTCTCGCGGTTGGAAAAAAGTATCCAACCTGTTCTTACCGTTGAAAATACCTATACAGTTCGGCCCGATAATTCGTATGCCAAACTTCCGTGCGATCTTTGTAGCTTCAAGCTCGAGCTCGGCACCTTTACCGCCCAGCTCTTTGAAACCGCCCGAAATTATTACGACCCTTTTGACCTTGCTCTTACCGCAGGCCGCGATCAATGCCGGGATCTGCTCGGCAGGGATAGCGATCACTGCCAGGTCGATACCTTTGGGCGCAGCTGAAATATCAGAATAGACCTTCAACCCGAGAATTTGGTTTGATCTGGGATGTATCGGATAGATCTTGCCTTTATAGCCTGAACCTTTAAGACTTCGCAGTATTTCATAACCGATCTTGCCTGGTTTCGATGATGCGCCTATTACTGCTACCGTTTTCGCGTCGAAGAAATATTTCATGGTTTGGACCTCGTTGGTGGTGTATTTAAGAATCATGAATTTATTAATGCTATAAATAAATTGCTTAATATTCTATTGAAAGGGATAGGGGTTAAGGACATCCTAGTATTTGATTGTAAATGACCGCTTGTGGAATGAGAGTATTTAAAACCCCAAATCACAACCCTAAATCCCAATGTCATTATTTAATTCCTCACCCTCAAGGATGAGGCCTTCACCAATTTGGTGTTTTAGCTATAATTGACATGATATTTTTGCGCTCAACTCCCAAGGGTAAACCCTTGGGTTTCTTATTAAAAAGAAATCTTTAATCATTGGGATTTGAGGTTTTGGATTTGTTTGATCTTTTTTAACCCCCTCCCCCATACATGACACTATTTTACAATGTTCTTATCTTGGAATTAAAATTATAAATTATATTTAGTGTTAATACTTATATTAAATGGCTTCAATTTTATTATGAAATACAATTGGGGTGGTGGGTCCCATTCCCGATTCCCCATCTTTGAAGAAGCCGGAGGGTTCTTCAATCGAAAACCATAACAATGATTTTGGCGGTAATTTACGATGTAAATTACCTTGCATTGAAAATCCCCTTCGGGCATTTTCAAAGCCGAGGTAACTATGCGAAGCAAGTTGCCGCAGCCGTAAAAAAGCCGAAGGGTTTTTTAGGGCTAGGTAATGAACGAAGTTCATTGCCGCAGTCCCATGTAGGACTTTAATATTATAATTATTGCCATACTCCACTCCCATTCGCTAATTCTTTACAATTATCGCTAATGACAGATAAATGGCGTTTTTTCACGTTAATTATTAATAATGTAGAATATATTTAGTCAAAATATATCACGGTATTCCATTCACTCATACCAGTGGGGCTGATATTAATGGTATTTAAAAAATTGTTTGTGATGATAATTATTTTTATGTTAGCGCTTTCATTTTATACAATGGTATTAAGCACCACCGAAACTCGCGGTACGCCGCGCCAGGCAACCGTGACGTTCACCAATGCAACTGCCCAGGCCGGCTTGGCGGGTGTTGGCGGTAATTCTTTTGCATGGGGCGATTATAACAATGATGGCTACGAAGACCTGCTCATCTCTGGCAGGCGTCTTTTCCGAAATAACGGGCCACCAGGCTGGAATTTCACGGAGGTGACCTCTTCGGCGGGCTTGACCAGCGGCACCGGCGGCGGGGTGTGGGGCGATTATGATAACGACGGCGACCTGGATATTTATTCGGTTGGGCGCAATAGTGATACGCTGTATCGCAACAATGGCGATGGCACTTTCACCGATGTTACGACACCTGCGGGCAATATCAGGGACCAGTTTCCCACTATCGCAGCAGGCTGGGGTGATTATGACCAAGATGGCTATCTCGACCTATATTTAGCCAACGGCGAGGATTGGAACGATCCTAATTATATCCACTATCCAAACCATCTTTTTCAAAACAACGGCGATGGCACTTTTACGAATACAACGGTAGCTTCGGGGGTCGTTGATACTGCGGACCCGAGATACAGTCGTGGCGTTAACTGGGGCGATTATAATAATGACGGGTGGCTGGATATCCACGTTTCAAATTATAGATTGTGCGCAAATACTCTCTGGCAGAACAACCGTGACGGCACCTTTACGGATGTCGCAGGCGACAAGGATGTAAAAGGGGTTTGGGACCCGGACCGATATTATGATGCGCAGGCCCAAGCGACCTATGGCGATGGCACCTGGGGCCCGACCTACGGCCATACCATCGGCTCGGCATGGGCGGATTATGATAACGACGGCGACATCGATATGTGGACTTCGAATTTAGTGCATAAATACGTCGGTCCGACAAGCTGGCCGTCAATGCCGTATGATATTCGTGGTTATGTCTGCGACGATTCGAAAATGTACAATAACTATGGTGCACCATATTACAATTTCTCGGATGCAAGACCCACGACCGGCATACCCTTCAAACCGATCGGCGGGAGTGGCACATATCAAGGCGACGAGCTTTTCGATGGTGTTGCCTGGGGCGATTTCGATAACGATGGCGACCTAGACCTGTGGCTGCCGCAAGTTTATGACCTTAATTATGCCTATTCGTTCCTCTACGAGCAGGACGGGGTCGGTACCGGCCAATTCACAGATCGTGCGAGCGAGCTCGGGATGAGGGTCTATAATACCTATGCAGGGTGCTGGGCTGATTACGATAATGACGGTGACCTGGACCTGCTTACCGCCGGTAAAAGTCCCTATGTTGCAGAAGGTCAGGGCAAATACGAGATCCATCTTTACCAAAACAGCGGTAATAGCAACAATTATCTGAAAATCTCACTAAATGGCACGACCTCGAATAGATATGCGATCGGTGCGCGTGTTAAGGTCACGGTCGGAAGTGTGACAATGATGCGTGAAGTTGAAGGCGGGATGGGCTGCAACGGCCACCAGAACTCTCTGGTACTCCATTTCGGGCTCGGGACAGCGGCGATCGTTGATGAGGTCGAAGTAAGATGGCCTAACGGGCGGCTGCAGTTCCTGGATAATGTTGCGGTCAACCAATTGCTGAATCTGACCGAGCCGAGCGACCCGCTGCCGACCGTAACTAGTGTACAGCTCTCACCCACGAGTCCACTCGAAGACCAGCAGGTAACTTTTACTGCAAGTGTGAATGCCGGTGGTGCAACCCTCACGAACTTGCAATGGGATTACGAGGCCGATAATGTATTCGATTACGAATCCACAGGTTTCACAGCCCAACACACCTATACAACAGGCGGTTTGAAACATGCGAGATTAAGGGTACTGACCAACCAAAATTCCGGTATCGATTATTATCCGATCGAATTCACGGTCACGAACCTTGCGCCAGTGGCTGAGTTTATGGCGAATGTTACATATCACGAGGACGAAGTTGCGGTTTTCAATGCATCTCAGAGCACTGACACTGCAAGTGACCTGTTGATGGGGTTTGAATATTATTGGAAATTTGGCGATGGCGTGGAGATGAATTGGAGTGCCAATCATACAGTTTCAAATACCTACCGCGTGGAAGGGCCTTATATTGTTAACCTATCCGTCCGAGATATCGATGGGGATGTCGGCTATCAAGAACAGACGATCTCGGTCCAGAACGTTCCACCGGTGATCGAGAACTTACCCGATGTTATCGGTTATGAAGACCAAGAGCTAAATTTCACGGCCAACACTACCGACACCCAATCCGACCTGGATTCCCTCTGGTTCAAATGGGAGTTCGGAGACGGTACGGACACGATCAAATGGTCGCAGATCCCCACGGCAACGCATACCTATACCGAAAAGGGTAATTACAGCGCGAAATTTATTGCGCGTGATGATGATCTGGTGGAGTCTGTTGCGTTTCAAAATATAACGATCTTAAATCCAGCCCCGACCTGTACGATCACCCAAATTGATAATAACGTTAATGAGGACGAGCTAGGACTTTTCGATGGCGAAGGTACCGATACCGTTTCCGATGGGTCTTCGCTACAATATTACTGGGATTTCGGAGATAATACCACAACGGTATGGAGCACCAGCATCTTGACCACCCATGCATTTACCGATGCAGGTAATTATTCGGTTCGTCTGTATGTAAAGGATGACGATAGCAGCCAAAATTATTCCGAAGTTCTGGTGGCGGTCCAAAACGTAGCACCCACTTGCGCGATCGAGACCGAAGATATGACGGTCGATGAAGACGAATTGATCGATTTCGAGGGCACTGGAACAGATACTGAATCTGACCTGCCAAGTTTATTATTCAGTTGGGGTTTTGGCGATGGCAACCAATCGAATTGGAGTGCCGATATGATTGCCCAACACACCTACATTTTAGAAGATGAATATGAGGTTACGTTGTACATTAAAGATGATAATGAGCTTATGGTCGCAAGTGAAAACATCGAAGTTAAAGTAATTAATGTAGTGCCAGAAGTTAGAGGCACAGCGTCGCAGTTCGAAGTCAATGAAGGTGAGGCGATAACATTCACAGTGACCAAGACCGACGATACCGCGTCCGATCTGCCGTTCATACGCTATGAATGGAATTTCAAAGGCGGCTCGGGCAAGGTCGAAGGTGCCGAGGCCAACCACACCTATTATGAATCCGATGAATATAACGTGGAATTAACCATCTATGACGATGACAACGACCATTCAACCTACACCTTAAAAACGATAACGGTCAACAATTTTCCGCCGATCGCGACTTTCACAATCGACAAAACCGATGCCGAGGTCAATGAAAAGTTTTATTTTTCGGCCTGGAACAGCACCGATTCTCCCTGGGAGCTGGAAAATCTCAGATATCTCTGGAAGTTTGGGGATGGTAAGTCCGGTAACGGGATCAATGTCACGCATGTTTACAAGAGTGCCAAAAGGTTTAAAGTAGAATTATCAGTCTACGACGACGATGACGAAGTGTCGAAATATACCCGATATGTAAATGTAACAGAACCCGCGAGCGTGACAGAAAAGGATGAAGGGTTGGGTGATACTGTTTTATTTGCCGCTATCGGCGGTGTCGTTATATTGATAATTCTGATAATATTCGCATTTTTAATGTTACAGAAACGTAAAAAGGAAGCCGAAGAGGGTGAAGAACAACCCGAGATACCGGAACAACCGGTGCTACCAATGCCACCGCTACTATTCCCACCGCCGGGCCAGGGTATGCCGCCGTTGCCGTTCCCGCCGCCGTTCCCAATGCCACCACCTCAAGTTATGAAACCTTCCGCCGGTGCCGCGCCGGGTGCAGAGATGGGCGCCCCGAGCACTATGCCCATGCTCAAAAGTGCGCCGCCCCACGTACCCGCACTAAAGCCAGCTACTGAGGACGCCTCTGAAACTGAGGATGAATTGGAAGAATAGTTACGTGGGATATGTTTGTCTATATTTTGGTTTGTAGGACATGATTGTCAATTGAATGGTTCGTGGGATATGTTTGTCTTATTGTTGATGCGTGGGAAATGTTTGTCTTATCATTAGTTTGTAGGATATGTTTGCCCATACTTTGGTTTGTTGGATATGTTTGTCTATATTTTGGTTCGTGGGAACTGTTTGTCTACACGTTAGTTCGTTCTAATACATTGATAACTGGATAGTGTGTTCTAATCGTCAATAAACAATTAGAACAAACAAACATATTGACGCCATATCCCACGCACTTAACTTTAGGCGCTATTATCCCACAAATCAACATATTGACGCCGTATCCCACACACTAAACTTATGACGTTATTATCCAACGAACCAAACTATTGACATTAATATCCCACATATCAATCAATTGACGTTATTATCCTATATACTAATAGAATGGCGCTATATCTCACGAACCATACCATTGGCGTTAATATCCCACGCAATTAATTTATGGCGTTATTATCCTACAAACTAATAATAAATACTCATTGTATATTAGAATTTATTATTGTCGTTATCCGGAGGCGCCTTTTCTTTCGGTTTCAGTGCAAAATATATCCCGATCAAAATAATAATTATTATAACAATTACAAGGATAACTGCCAGCACTACTCCATCATCCTCACCATCCGCGAGCTCGATGATAATTGTCTCTTGATCATAATCCCCGTCGTCGTCGGTGACCGTTAATGTAACGGCATATTTGTCGTTTTTGCTGTAGGTATGGGTCTGGTTGATACCATACCCGACAATACCATCGCCGAATTCCCAGGTATAGTTCAAAGACGCGATATCGGAACTGGAATCGGGGTGGGTGCTGCCGCTATAATACGCACTAAATGTTACGGTTTTGCCATGTATTTCGGTATAACCTGCGGTGGCGGTGGGCTTTTTATTTATAACGGTAATTTCCAATGTGGTCTCTGTTTGAGCGCCATCATCGTCTTCAACTGTTAATTTTGCGGTATATACTCCTTCTGACGAATATTGATGGCTCGTTACACCGTCAAAGGTTGGATCTTGGTGTGAATTTGAACTTGAGAAATTTAGCGGGAATATAGTTTCAACCAAAACTTCGTTATCATGATCGATAACACCGTCCAGATCGTTATCTAACCATTTCTCGCGGTGAATAATGCCGTCCCCGAACTCCCAGGTCCATACAACGATATTGCCATCCAGATCTACCGAAGTGTTCGAATCGAACTCAATAACGTCATCTTCATAAATTGTTGTGAGGATAGTACCGTTTAGGATATCGAATGGTTGGTCGTTGACCTTTATTGTATTTGGGGGTGTAATCGCGGCGTTCGGGGGCCTGTTATTTACAGTAATATCTAATGTAACATTATCCCACTGCCCCGTATCATCTATTACCGTTAATTTAACCGCATAAACGCCATCCTCTTCAAATAAATGTAAAGCCTCAGGGCCGTATTCAAGCCCATTACCATCCTCGAACTCCCAGGTCCAGTTGATGATCGTACCGTCGTCGGTGGAAGTGCTGGTGAATGTAATAATCTCTAAGGTCTCAATTACCGGTTTATCGACCTTAATACGTGCGGTCGGGCGTGTTGAAACCACTGAAATCTCAAATGTGCCGGATTGGGGTGCGCGTGCGGTATTCGGGGTAAAGGCATTATCTGTAGCTTTGAAATAGTAATAGATCCTAGTACCTTTGGGTTCGGGCGGGAGATTTATATAATACAGGTCCTCTTGAGCCGAGGACAGCTGAAGTTTGGTGAAATTATCGCTGTTATCTGTATTATAAAAAAGGTACAATTTATCAAGATCTAAAGCGGTATTATCAGTAATTTTTGTACTTACATTATAAGGTTGGTCGATATTAAGAATAACGAAATCATATGTACTGTTATGAATGACCTCGGGCTTCGTGTGGTCAAGCCCGATATAAAATGAATATAACGAGTTTAGGTCCTGGGTAGCCGCCATTTGTGGCGAAGTTATGATGTAATCATAGACGTCCGAGACACGAATATAATAATGGATCGTCGTGCCCAACGATTGATTGGAGATCTTGACCTGATATTGATCCGGCTCTTCTGTCGGTTTCATTTGGAGCGTGGTAAAATTAGCGCCGTCGTTCGTATAAAAAACAAAGATCTTATCTTCGTTCACATTATTGCCACTGACCGTTGCCGTCACCTCGTGTGGGCCGACCTTTTCAGTATCTTTGAGCGGTTCATGGGCGATCGCCATGGGGTGTAGGTAATGTAATATAAACTCATCCCAACTTTCAGCCGCGAAATCCAGAACGTCATCATATTGTGAATAATACGAGTTCTGGGTGCGTGGGAAATAGATCGATAACCCATGACCGTTCGGATGGCTCGTGCCGTGCCCTTCCGCAATAACGATCTTATCAAAATCCGTCATAACCTCAAACGCACTCTCTCTCAAACCTGCCGGTAACGCGCTCGTATTCCAGATCAATTCTGCAAAATGGTAGATATCGGCATAGATCGATTTGCCGACAGGCTCATCAGTTCGTGTGCGGGCTTGGGTGATCAAGCTTCGGTATTCGATCATGTTCGCGGTCAATTCCTTAGCAAAAGTATTGAGTTTCGGGATTAAGGTGTTGTTTAATTCGGCCAGATCCACGGTTGCCTGGGTTAGATAATCTACATTTGAATAACCTTTAAATTCATCAATAAACAACTCCGTGATCTGAACTGCGAACTCCCGCGGCGACATCTGCGGATCTGCACTTAAAGCACCGATCAGCGGCCCGTAATTCCACCCCACATCGGGCTCTTCATCCGACGACGCGACCAAATAATCGACACTATCCATGATCTCATACGCGGTCTCCACATGCCCAAGCCAGCACATATCGAACCCAACGATATCGATTTTATTGTTTTTGGCCAGCTCTTTCTTGTCATTCAGCACCTCATCCAGTTGCCAAAGTGTCATTGAACACTGACTGGTCTGGTCCTCGCAAAACGCGCGGGTATCGTTTTTGCCACGGGTCCCGCGGCTGCTGAAGATGCCGGTGCCATGGTCCCACATCACCAATAAATAATGCTCGGTGGGATAGTTGGTTAGGCTCCAATCCAGAAAATCACTTAGTGTATCGGGATGGCCCATATTGAGCTCGCCGAGGCTCCACATATCCTCGTCCTCGGTATATTCCGTAAAATTCACAATATCATCAGTGAGATCGCGCTGAACTACATATCTACGGGTCTCGTTCCAATCGCCGTTCGAGCTGGTAAAGCCCTGGTTGCTCTCATCATTCGGATGACGGTCGATCTGAACCAGAATATAGACCTCTGAGGTTGTGCCAACAGTTTCGAGCTCATTGAAATCCTGGATCGCAAATTCCTCGAGGTTGTTATCGCCGTCCATATAGATCATGACCGTCCAGGCTTTAAGTTCACGGGAACGGGTTGGCGTATCTTCCGGGGTGCTTGTTGATTCTAACGTATTTGAGAATGATATTATGACCATTATCAAAATTAGCACGGTCCAGAAATATTGCCTAGAATTAGCTTCTATAGTATCACCTATATGTGATTTGGATTAAAACAAATTAAGTATTATTTGTTTGGCTATATAAAGATAACTATGTTACTTGTCAAAAACGTTTGAAAAATGTATATATAAAGAATGTCCAAGGTCTTTATCGGGATTCATTATTCGGGATTCGACCGCAAACCATTCCTACGTCAAATCATAAACCGCTGAGGACGCCGAGACCGCTGAATTTATTTTACGATTTTAGATTTACAATGGTTATTTATGGAAAGGGAAGTTAGATGTTAGAAGATAGAAGCTAGAAATTTAACTCTAACTTCTGACTTCCAACTTCTAGTGTGGGGGTGAACGAAGTTCAAGCACACACCTGCGGCAATTTACTAATATAAATTGCCTCGCATTTCAGAATCCTTCGGTTTCTGAAAAGCTAGGGTTATTTTCGCAGAAAATGACCCTCGTCTTCATATTTAATAATCATCCAAAATCTCCAATCTCTATACCAATAAAAAATTCAGCGCCTTCAGCGTACTCGGCGGTTAAAATAGTGGTGGGGGGCGGTCGATTCCCGATTCTCCATTCCCGTATCTATATTTAATCGCCGAAAATAAAGCCAACGCCGGCCGCAGCGCCCTCTTCATCTTCTTTGAGTTTATTGTAGATCTCTTCGGCCTCGGAGCCTTCTATTAAAGTGCCTAATTCTTGAAAAAGCTCTTTGGCTTTGGCGAGCGCACTATCGTCACCCTCGATCATCACGAACTGGGCCTCCTTCTCGATCTTGAGCGCCTTGGCATCTCGCTGCGTTATGCTCTGGCGGCTGACCAGATCGTCGCTTAACACATCTTTGATCTTGTTCTTTTTCTCGTTATCCACGCTGAATATTGCATATGACATTTATATCTCCTCCATAGGTTGAATGTGAATTGATAAGCAATCCTAAATATATAACTAGGATTTAAATGCTGTGGTTCATGTGGCTAACGGAATGTCTAATGAGTTGTGAGTTTCTCGAAAGGCGAATGGATTGATATATTAATATTTCCAATACTACCAATATTCAAATAATCCAATAAAATCCCAAATGACAATACTACCAAATTGTGCAAGTACCAAGAACCAAATACCAAGAACCAAACAAATCCCAAATACCAATGAC
>CBDVCJ010000103.1:0-12538 GCA_965372445.1 uncultured Thermoplasmata archaeon
CATTTTGAGACGATCATCGATCTTTGGGAAACTGATTGGGATGAGAACTTAGGACCGGTTTTCCCGTCCAAAGTCAATAAGATCTCAATAAAAACTATCGCGCAAAATCCATCAAAAAAAGTTATAATACATTATTTGCAGCCTCATGCCCCGTACCTTTCTACCAACTTCCAAACTTTAGGTTTTTCAACACCGGACCTAGATCAAAAAACAATTCTTGACGGTGTTCAAGGTGTAAAGGTCAATAAATATAAAGAGAAGATCATTAATGGATTAGGTTATTTTTTATATAAACTTAAATTGTTTAAAAATGGCTGGGACTTTCGTGCTAAATTGAACTTGCCGCCGGCGACACCTATGGATGCATTCCGCCGCAAATGGGGTGTGGACGGGCTAAGGGACGCTTATGACGCGAATCTGGTAATTGCGCTGGAAGCTTTAAATGAATTATGTCAGAAAATATTGGAATTCGATCCCACAAATAAAATTGTTATCACCTCAGACCATGGTGAGATGCTCGGTGAGAATGGTAATTTCTCACATCATTCCGGAAGTAAGAATCCGATCTTAAATGAAGTACCTTATTTCAATATAAAATCTGTTTTGACTTTGAAAACCAGTAAAAAAATCACTGATGTAAATGAAGAGGTTAAAATTAATACTACAATTAATGATCTTAAAAAGAAAGGAAAAGTTTGAGGTTTGTGCAGGATTTTAAAAATTATTTTTTTACAATTTTCTCATTTCTTCTAATCAATTTTTTAAGTCTCTCGCCCCAGGTTTTGCGGTCGATCCAAATTAAATATCCAATGCATCCCGCAATGCTGAGCCCGGTGATACTCGCGCCGAGATTGAACCATTGCTGAGGTTCATATTCAATTATCAATGTAAAATTGCCGGCTTTGTTTATGAAGAACCCATTCAACATCCCATAAATTGGCATACTTTGTATTCTGCCCAGGTTAGAACCATGTGCCACCCAGAACTCGTCATAGGTCTCTGCAAAGCCCAGCATGCACGGTTGGGTCGCACTGATTTTCAGCTTGTACCTAGTGGCATCGAGCTTTTCATAATCTAATATTTTTGCAGTTGGAGCAGGTTGAAATATTGATTTCAAGGTTTGATTATCCTCGTTCAAATAAAGTACAACCAGATCAATTTCATTATCGTGTTCTTCAATAATACGTTCCAAATGAAAATTATCAAACCAGGTACTAGCATCTTCAATTTGCCGGTTTAAAACCGACCCGGTATTAATAACTAAATAGTATCGAGAAATATTTGCAGGTACGAAAAAAGTTTTATTATAATTCCCCCAATCTTTTGTGCCTCTCAATCCTTTAACCAAATGCCTTAAAACTACCCATTTATTGGTGGTAACATTATATCCCCACATATCAATATTACAGCTATTGACATTCTCAATTTTTAGGTCGAAGTCAGTCATATATTTTGCAGCGGGATCAATTTTAAAGACCTTGCTTTTCATTTGACTCCAAATATGGGGATTTGTTGAATTTGTTACGAGCTTCAGACTATATCGCCCCTCTGTTTTATCGTTTGGATCCAAATAAACAGAATATTCAGGGTTAGGTGCAAACCAATTCCTAGGTGCATCATGTGCTGCATTCCAGCCTTCTTCAAATGTGTAATTGAATTGAAATTTATCGAGCGGTGTCGTAATTATTTTGAGGGCATGCACGCCAAGATCCAAGGTGATATTATTTATACTAAGCCAATAGAACCCGTCTTTGCCGCTATATTTTAAATTGTAGGAATTATTTGCGATTGAAATATTTAAATTATCTGAATCTCTCTCCTTTATTAATCGTATCGACAAAGTATATTTACCATCACGGAATATTTGTATTGGAAGTTCTGCGGTACCATTATCCTTGAAGCTAACAACCTTCCCAAAACTTGCTTTATTTCCATATTTAAGTGAGATCGTAGCATTTTCCAGCTCGAAATTATTTTCTACTTCCAAAGTATAAAATAATCCCTTATTTTTAAATAATTCCGCGGCAACCTCAAAATAATCTTGCGTTTGCGCTGTTGGTAAGAGCGCGAAAAGATTTATTACGTTGAATCCCACAATATTTTCAATAGTTATTGTATGTTCACCTTTGCTCATTCTTGTAGCTGGATATTGCTCCCAATCAAACGCATTAAGTCTATTATTTGCATCTACGGTCTCAATTAATTCACCATCCAGATACAGATTAAATTTCCCGCTGTTCCGGCTCTTTAAATATCTCATAAATAGATCATATTCATCGGTTCTATCAACCTCGAAATCCATTTCCAATTTAGGGCGCTGAATTATATTCTCTAAACCATGGATCTTTAGATCATCGATCCACCAGTAGCTGTCGATCATTGGGTTTTGATCTGCAAGAACTTGTATGGAACAATACTTTGCATCGCGTGGAAATAGTATATCTCGTTCAAATTTATTAAATTCGAAACTACCGCTTTCAGTAAGTAAAAAATATCTACTGATAAATTTTTCATTTTCATCAAAATATCGTACCTTTACCTGAACGTTTTTTATGTTCTCCCCTGCAATATACAATGAAACGCGGTAATATTTATCACCACTCGGAACGGGTATCAAACCGCTTCCTGCAATTTGGACTTGTTGGGTATCGCCTTGAACTATCGCACCTTTTAGGCTGAGATCACCCTCAACTGAATATTTACTACGGTATATTTCGAGATCAGATGTCAAGGTCGTGAAATTATCCAGCCCATTTTCAAAATCAAAATCTTTTAAGAGCTCTTGGTCACTTACGGTATAGCCTTCTTTGGTTGTGCCTGTAGACCATGTAAAAACCACACCTTTATCATATTCCCAATTCCATGCATCTAAAGTACCACGATCGCCGACTCGTGTCCAGGGTTTGGTCGACATCTTGGTCCTAGACCACATTTTATACGGTAAAAAATGGTCCGTGTAATCAGAAGGCGCAATAAAATATTTATCATCTGCAAACGAAAATGCGATGTCTTCCAAGCCACTCGATTTTGTTAAAATTATATCATCAACGATCTCATTGAGGTCGTCAATATCATATTTGTGCTGATTGCCGAATATTATGCCATCGTCGATAGACTCGAAATTTGGAATTGAATTCAAGGTTGCAAGTGAGGCTACACCTCCGGATACAAGCAGATCTTTTGAGGTAATAAAAAATTGTGAACTTTTTTGGTCGTCATAATATTTGTTCTCAAAGATATAAATAAAACCAAATTTCTGTACTAAACTTAAATCTTCCTGGGCAAAAAGATTTTTGAGCAGCATGCTCTCTAATTTAACTGAATTGTCATTATGGAAAATAATGTATCTAATATGTAATGGTGCTAGGATCTTGCCTAAGTTTTTTGTAACATTATTTAGAAGTAATGACGGTGAATCATTATCAATAATAGAATTCATAAAATAAATACCATATCTATTTGGCTGCATATGTGCATTATTAAAAACGTAAGTCGGTTTTGAGGAGGTCAAACTCGCATAATCCAAATACATTCTATTATCTTCATTCCAATCAACCTCACGACTTTCATATCTCGGGATCCATAATACCTTAAAATAGCCCTCTTGGTCGGCGAGCCAAGAATTTACATCGTTAAATTCATCTGGGATTGCTGTTGGTGCTAAATAGCCGTTAACATCGCCTGTGGCGAGCGGCCAATTAGGTAGAATTATCGAAAGGCACAAAATACAGATGACACAAACTGCAGAGCCTCTTTTAAAGTTCATTTTCAGTAATTTATTACGTTCGATCCTATTTAAAATCTCGACAATAGTGAACCCGATTAAAAAACATAATCCCAAAATAATGAACTGTGCGATCTTGGGCGCTCTCAACGACCATCCATATAGTTCACTTAGCGGTGCATCTTTGATGAGCCAATAGCCAAGCTCGGGTGCTGCATTTGGGAGGGTAGCGAGAAAGATCGAAAATGTTGTCAGGCAACTAAAATAAACAATATATTTATTCTTCGGTTTCAATAACAGCGCAATTATCCCAAACGCAAAAAACCCAAACCCGAACAAGATCAATAGATTTTGGGTGATGGGAGAATTAATAAAATCCAAATTACTAGCGAATAATAGTTCTGAAAGTGGGTGTTCACCCTGTTTTTGGATAATTCTGACAACGTTAGCTTGGGAATAAAAGCGTTCAATATTTTCGATCGAGATCATATAACCATACCGGGAAGTACCACCCATGATCAAACCAGGAATGAACCAATAACTACAAAAACCGATAAAACTGATAATTAAAACTGAAACATATTTTAAGTGAAAAATCGTCGAATTTTTTAATGCTTTGAGCTTTCCATCTTTTGTGGATCGAAAATAATTTAAAATAAAATTGAAAACTATGAAACTGAACAATAAAAGAGCACCATATACGATCCAATGCACATCCGCACAGGCCATACACCATAAGAACGCGGTAAGGACAATATATCTAATTTTTTTCGTTTCGAGTCCCATAATAAGAAACATGATTATTAATGGCGCCAGTGCATAAGCCACGCGAATTAGGGGATGAAGTGTGTGAAAGATCAAAAACGAGCTCCACATGTATGCAAATCCGGCCGAATATGCAGAAATTCTAATTTTATAATTGACGGTCTTATATGTTTTTGTAAGAATATATTTCGAGGCGTAATACATTGAGAGTCCAGTTAGCATTTCAACAAAAATAAAAACGATAATTAGAACTTCGGCTGTATTAAGATCAAATAGGTGACCAATCCCGAAAAAAGGTAGATAAAATAACAATCCGGGCAGTCTTGAGATCACAGTGACACTTTCATCTTCGCGCCACATTGGCGTAAAATAATTATAAAATTTATCCAAGTCAGATGGTCTTACAAGATCGCCGTTGATGATCTCGCCTTCAACACCAATTAAATTCCTAAAAATAAAAACCGAAATTAACAGGAAGAACGAGATTGGAATTATATAATTCATAATTAGCTGTTTGCTTTTATCACTTCTTAGTTTAGAAATTAAAACTCTAACCAATGAATCTCGCTTTGAACCATTTGAATTTTTGTCGTTAACCATTATTTATTACCCATTCCCTTTGATCGTTAATATCTTCGGGATCATACCTTGACATTAAATTACTTAATACAATCCTCATTGAAAGCCTCTGAGATGAGACGGCCATCAATATTTGAAGGAATTGAAATTTTTAAATAACTCAAAATCGTAGGTGCGATATCATAGACCGTTGCACCCTCCAATTTTTTACCTTCACGAATTTCTTTACCATATGCAATAAAAATCCCGTGGCGCTCATGCTCGCCAAACCTATTTTTTTCCGGTACAAAAATCTCGCCGGAATAATTGAAACCCCCTATTAACCGATAACCTTCATTTGTGATAAAAACGATATCCGGTTTCGAGGCCTTGCCTTTATAGATCTCATCACCCCTATAACCACTATTTATAACCTTCTTGCCAGTCTCAGGATCCTTTAACTCTAATGCATTCTCAATGACCTTATCACATAATTGAGACCATTCACCATTTTCAATTTTACCTTCCGGCTCTCGATCGCTTAGGTTAATATTCACCATAGCTTCGGAGCCTTCTAAAAAATATGCACTTGTTTTTGGCCATTCGATCTCAAATAAATGTTGACCCCGTTCCGAACTTATAAGTCGACCTATGACCTTTTCCAGATGCTTGCTGCGCTTGAGTTTCCAAACCAGGTTGCGACAGCCTAACTTTAATAACAATTCCTGTAACGTTTCGGCGGATGGCATGACCTTTTTCATTCTTTTTTGGGGCGGGCTCGATATTTTTAATAGACCCTGGTCTTTTAACCAGTTATTGATGTAGATATTGGTATGTACAGGCGCAAACCCATGGTCCGAGCAAATCAATAATAGCGTGTTCGGCGCGATATTTTTCAAGATCCAGTTGAGAAATTTATCGATCTGCTGATAGCAATCGAGCACGACATTTTCATTTTTCCAATAGAAATGCTGTATCACATCCGTCGATCTAAATACAAGACTGAAGAAATCCCATGCCTCTTTTTTAAATAAATGCTTGGCGAGCTTGATCTGTTCATCGGTTATATCGCTAATATGCTTGGCCGGATCTTTATCCAACCCCAATAAAATACGGTCCTCATTAAAATCCACATCATATTGTGGAAACTTTTTCAGCAACTCTTTTCTATACGTTTTGGGATAGGTAAATTCAGAGCTCTTGGAGGGCGTCCCTAACCCGGTGGTCATTATTCCGTTAATTTTATCGGGGGGGTAAGAAAATGGTATGTTCAATAAAATACATCTTTTACCCTTATCAGATATTAAACGCCAAATTGGCTCGACCTTTCTATCATAAGACGAGATCGGTGTGACAAAATACGAATCCTTTTTGCGCTTGACGAACCCAAAAATATTGTGTTTGCCAGGATTGGTACCCGTAAATATAGAGGTCCATGCCGACGGCGAGATCGGTGGGATCGTGCTGGTCAGCTCGCAATGAGCACCTTTCTCAATTAGTTCTTTGAATGCCGGTAATTTACGGCGTTTTATACCCAGGCTAATAAAACTCCAGGTTGCACCATCGACACCAATTAAGATCACCTTGTTATTCATCATAGTTTCCTCTTGAGAATTTTTTTGGTTTTATTATTTCTACCAGTTTATATTTTACCTAAACCCTTTAACTCTTGGATCTTATTTTGGATTTGCCCCTTTTCCAGATCTTGATAGCTTATACTCCGTTTTAAGGGCCGCGACCCTTTTTTAAATATTTCCAACAACACCCTGCCATCCATATCTTTGAGTATCGGCGACCCGATAATATGAAGTGCGGTTGGTGCAATGTCACAGATGCTAACGTTATCGAGCTTCGCACCCGCCCGGATATAATTTTTGTTATAGGCAATAAAAATACCGTTCGGCCGGTGTATTCCAGACCAGATAGGGTGGCGTGAGATCAGGTCTTTGCTGCCAAACTCAAAAACACGGTAGATCGAATATTCCATCTTTTTATCGAAGAATATTATATCGGGACTGTGATCCTCTATCGTTGCATTTGGATATGCATCTTCTTTACGATAGATATCTGTAAAAATTGTTTTGTTGGTCAATGGGTTCTTGAACTTCTTTAAACTTTTTATTATTTCATTTATCACCTTGGTATATTCACCTTTCGGTTCAACAATGCCTTGAGGCTCACGACCTTTGAGATTGATATACAATTGCCCCAAATTACCCATCGAATACGCGCGCGTTCGCGCCCAATCTATATCGTTTTTCGTAAGAAAGAATTTATTGGCGATCTTCACCCATTTCGATCTCTTCTTTTGGGCGCGTGCTACTTTCTTCTCGACCTTTAAGCTTTTGATCAATTTGAATAGATTATAATAATTCAAACCTCTTTTGAACCACCAATATCTGAGTCTGGTTCCAAAGTCATTCTTGATCTTAATAAAACCCTGTTGTAAAAGCCAATTATTTATTGAAACCCCGTAATTCAATGCCCCGAAACCGTGATCGGAATTGATCATCAGGGTTGTATCATCATCAATATTTTTCATTAATGCCGCAATAATTTTATCGAGCTTTTTATAGATGTTGAGTATTGCATTTTTAAATTCATTAGGTGCACTCGGGTCATGGTTCGGGTGGGCTGGATCCATATATTCCCAAAACGTATGGCCGATCGAATCCGTGCCGGTGAAGACGGTTATTAATAGCTCCCAATCATAATTGTTCATTAGATATTCTGTAGCTTTATATACAAAATCGGTTGCGGTGTGCATCTCCTCTAAAAACGGCTTTTTATTCTGATTTGAAATTTTGGGTTGAAACCTGAAATCATTACCCAGCTCTTTTTTTAATTCCCGAAGTAAATCTCTTGGATAGGTAAAATCGCCTAGGTCCTCGGGCGTTGGGTAACCCGCCACCATAAATCCATTAACCTTATCCACGGGATAGGTGGAGGGCACATTAAGCACACCAACTTTCTTATTTTGTTTCGATAAAATACCCCACATGGTCTCGCTCTTTCTCGATCGCGAATTGTAAGGTTCCGATTCATAAGATCCGTGTTTGCGGTGTAAGAAATCATAGATGCCGTGTTTATCCGGGTTCGTACCGGTTGCAAATGAGGTCCACGCAACCGGCGAGATCGGCACGATAGTTGAGTTCAGGGTCGCGCAGGCACCGTATTTCATTAATTTACTTAACGTCGGCAACTCGCCCTCACTACACCAAGGCGCGATCAGCTCCCAAGTGGCGCCGTCCAGCCCGATGATCAAAACTTTGCCTGCCATTAAATAATCCATCCAATTCATGCTATTAATATTATATATGAAACATTTACATAAAATTCAACTTTCTATTTAAATTTTTTAATTAGATCGATCAATGGTTCAAATTTATTTCTATCAAGTAAAAATTCGAAATCTTTACGTCTATTAATTTCGTACGGGAACATCTTGAGCCTGGTCAAAATATCGTTAATATTTTTTTCACGAGCCGATAATTTAGGGATTTCTGTGATCTGCCAGGTGTGAATTATCAAATTTGTTGGGGTTTTGGCGCGGTTAAGTTTTGTTATGAACCATTGCAGATTTTTGCCGAGAACCGCCATGAAATAACCCGACCCAAATGGTATCTCCCGGATCAATAGGTTAAGATCAAGTTGGCGGGGATATTCTATCGGTGCCCCGGATCTAAATAGCGGGTAACTGGATACCGGAGCTTCAAGAATTCCATCAATAGGTGCAAATATATTAAATTCTGCATAAATTGAAGTATCGTATTCAAACCCCCAATCTTTAACAATTTCCAAATATTCCTTTCTTAAAAATCCCTGGGGCGCTCTAAATCCTTTGGGTCCGAATTCATCAATGAATTTTCGACCTAATTTTAATTCATTCATCAAATCCTTTTTTTTTGCTAATATTTTATGTGTGTGGGTTTGGAAACCAATTTCATGACCTTGCTCTTGGATCTTATATATTATATCCGGGTGCCAATCAAAAATTTCACTTACCACAAAAAACGAAGTTTTTACATTATATTTTTTTAAAATTTTTAAAGTTTCTAACGTGGCATTTTTTACAAACCCGTTATCCAGTCTGTTCTTTTTGTCAGATCGGAATTCCAAAAAATATTTATGGGTCCAAGATTCAAGATCGATCGAGAGCACATTCATTTCAGATACACCTATTGAATGCAGCAGATATGTGTAATTACTTATTATTGTGACGGTTATAACGGTCTTTAATATTTGGTTATTATTATGAATTGTGATAAAATATTCAAATAATGTCGCAATTTAAGAATTGTTGGACGTTTGTATTTAAAGGTGATCTAATGTTTTTCAAAATCCCATATCTCATTTGTCGTAGTTGATAATGGACTGCGACATTTTATATTTAGTTAAGATTGTGCGAACCAACGTAATAGGGATCGATGGATTATGATCCTTCGAAGACGCCATACCCAAAGAATTCTACAAGAAACACGCACGAGTTAATAACCCCCATTTGAGGTTAAAGGATTTCGAGACCAAACCAAACAACAACATTGTCGAACGGTTAAACGGGACGTTCAGAGAACGAATGAAGGTTATGAGGGCGTTAAGCACGGATATGGGTGCAGATGTTTATGCTAAAGGTATGCAGACCTATTACAACTACATACGCCCACACCAAGGGATAGGCGGACGTACGCCGTCCCAAATGGCACATATACCAATCAACTTGGACGGTAACAGGTGGCTTAAAATGATTGAACTGGCGACTGTGTCGGGGAATTAGATAATACTTTCACTGAACTCCCCCACAATTTTTATAAGTTAAAGTATCATATTGAAATTAGAAACGGGGGGTGAAATATTATGGACGATACAACAGCATTGTGGTTATTATCTGCATTACTTCAATCTATGGCGACGGTGTATTCTCTTTTTTTAATAGTCTATTTCTTTGTATTTAAAAATTATATTGTTGGTGGAAGCGAAAAAGTATCAAAAAGAGATGTATGGTATGTTTATGGGGTAATATGGTTCAATATAAAAATTATTGTAGCGATCTTTTGTTGCATTTTCGGATTAATATTATTTAGAAACGACATACTAATCTATTTTGCGGTACTATTTTCAATAATGGCAATGAGTACATTAGCTATGTTATCGGTAAGTATATTATATGGTCACGCAAAGGGTTTAGAACTTGTAATAGCTGAACGGAATAAACAGAAAAGAAAAACAAAGAAAAAACAATAAGTCACGACACGCACCAGTCGAGGCAAAAACCTCGGAAAGTCTCGTCAACGTCCCATAACCCCACACAGAAAAATATATAGGTTTGTATTGTCATTCTTTTTTTCGAGGGCAAGGGGATTAGTCGCAAGATTTGGTGAGATAGTAATCTTATTATCACTGTCGCCCTAGACATAACCCACTGTCTTGTTTTAAAGCCCCATTGTTCTCATTAAAAATATCAATTCAAATCGGGGATGATGTTATGGCAGTACCGAAATACGCAAAAGAAAAAGTTTATTGCAACATTTGTAAACGAACTGAAATACACCAATTATTTTTTAATAAAAAAGGAGAAATCGAAGAAAAATTGTGTTTGGGTTGTGGGATACGAAACAATTTGAAAGAATCCCAAAAAACAATACCCCAATGTGACAAATGCACTATCTTGGACAAATTGATTGAAAATAAGTTAATTTGTTCGGAACAGTGCGATAAACGGAAATGGGACGAAGAGTCAATAGATGTTGAGTTTAATCCAATATAGGAAGTGATAATATGCCTCGTAGTTGGAAAGATGAAGATAGTACGAAAAGAAAATACATCATAGATGAATCATTTAAAGACCAAGCTGGTACAGAATGGGAAGTTGTACATGAATTCCAAACAGTACATTGTCCACATAGGGATTGTGGTAAAAAATTCTGGTGTCGTTTAACCCACGTCACTATTGAAAAACTTGGAATAAGAACAACAATACCCCATAATAACTATAGCGAAGATAAAGAAAAATTAAAATCATTATTAACAGAATATATCAGTGAAGACAACATGAAATATGTTACAGAAGTTCAAAAAAACGGAGAGTGGATACTTGAAACCAACGATGAGGAAATTTTTGGTAGAGTTTTAGAAGGGGAAAGTGTCCGCAGGTAAGAGTGTCGTAGGTTTCTGATTTAAAATTATAGTTACCAACTCGTCTTTAGAGAGTTGCACAAGTTCTTCCCGACGTTTCGTGCGATTTCCCCCCGTCATATTTTTTGGTTATTATTTTTACACCTATTTAAACCCTACAAATTCGTAATAGTCCCTGTTTTCGATGACGGATCAGAACCAAATGGTAGTACATTCGGTCACCTCCGTACCCGATTTCTTTAAGTAAACACACACCATTACTATACCTAAAGGGAGGTGAAAAAACGGACACCGAAGAAAAAAGCAACCTCAAGCAAATATTGTTCATTAATATCTTGGGGGATCAATTCGAATCCTCGAACGACTTCGATATAACCGAAACCGAAAGGTATGAAAATATGAACGACTTCATAGTCATTGTTGAAGGTAGAAAAAGAAACCCAGAAACGAACAGATATGAACCTACTAAATGTAAGATTTGGAAATCGCCAGACACAGTCTTTAAATTAATTACTCTACAACCATAAATCAATGTCCCGACGTGCAACACCCCCTTTTCAAAGACCAAATGTCCCCCCTTTGCAACAGAACCGTTTAGGGTAATGTTTTTATAACAAGTCTAACAAAATCAATTATCGAGTGAAATAATAAATGTCGCACTTCGACATGAACATAGACAATAATAAAACTTAATTTTATCTATTCTATGATCTGATTCCAAATTCCTCAATTCATTTATAGTTATATTATTTTAAAAATTGAAAGGGCTATAATATTGGTGTTGTCTATAAATGCAAATTAAAATAGACAAAATTAGATCTCATCTATTATTTTTCACGAGAAATTAATTTCCGTTTAATGAAATATATGAACGCCAGCAAGATAATTATAATAATGGATAGAATAAAATAATTTAAATAAGTTCCAGTAAAGAATAATGGATTATTTTCTTTAACTTCATTTGCATCATCTTCATCTTCTACAGTTCCATCCAACCCATTTTGGTTTGAATTTTTATCTATTTCAAATTCCGGTAAAAATACCATAATTCTATTGTCTGAGGAATAGGCAATACCAAACAAATTATTATAAATTATCACTGACGGATCTGCATAATATCCATTAGCATTATGATTCCAATCACCCTCTTCGTTAACCCATACACCATTTTCAGTAAAGATAAATATTGTTCCCTCAATATTTTGAATTATTGAAGGATTTGATGCCGGGAGATTATTTGAGTAAACATATTTAGATTCTATTTTATTTTCTGAATTAATAATAATTAGTTCTCCTCTCTTTGTTTGATTAATTTCAATTTCGTGTGCTATTAATAAAGTCTTATTAAAAGTAGACATT
>CBDVCJ010000104.1:0-12377 GCA_965372445.1 uncultured Thermoplasmata archaeon
ATTGTTGAAGTTTTCAGTTTGGAGTTTGTGGTTTGTAGGTCCTTAGCCCCCATTAGAACCGCTGAATACACTGAACTCGCTGAATTGTCCTTTGACTATCTCGAATCCTGAAGCTGTAATCTCAAATCCAAAAAGATAACAAAATCCAGCGTCTTCAGCGGTTGAAATTGGGGGTGGGGCTGACTACAAACTATAAACTTCAAACAACAAACTAACACACCAATAAGTAAAAACCTGCAAACTTGCAAAATAGACCGAAATATTAAAAGTATATTAAAATAATATCTTGCTGAGGTGGGGGAAGGCAGTCTTATAATATAAAACTGGTTTTCTCAGAAATTTTCTCACCCCAAAAACGAGAGAATAATTGAGATTTCCCCTGCCTCCACCAATGTTTTTTCATTCTGGAGGCTAGATCTTGAGTTTCATAACTACTTCAAATAGAAAATTCAATTAAAATCGAAAACAAATGGCGCCCGCTATATATCAATGCTCAAATACCGATAACCATCGAAACACTCGATTTCATTTACGTAATGGAAATTCCAAGAGCCAAACCTCCAAGAACCAAATAAATTCCAAATACCAGGTTCCAAACAAATTGATGATTTTGGTGTTTGGACTTTGGTATTTGTTTGGAACCACGGTAACTTGCTTCGCCAAGTTACCTCGCATTACGAATTCCTTCGGAATTAGTAAAGTTTGGTTCTTGCATCTTGGAATTTTAATTACTATTCTTCCTCTTCATCTGGTTCGATCAATTTCCCAACTTCATCATTGCTTTTACTGGCATATTCGAGCGCTTTATCATAATTTTTTGACTTCAATGCTTTACGTGATTTTGTAAGTAACTTTTCGGCTGATTTCACGACCAATCCCTGCTCTTTTGCCAGCTCGATCTTATCGTACGCTGACTGTGCTGTGGTCGCCGCCAGTAATTTCACGGTTTCGTCTGATACCGCATCCTGCTTGTCTAACTTCTCTGTTGTGTCTGCGGTCCTCCCCGCAGGTGGTAATGACAACCCTACTGTTGGCTCCTCACCCACACTGCTCTTGAGTTGCGGTTGACCCCCCGTAACAGCTGACGGCGGTTGAAAGTAAGGTGTTTCTGGCTGCGATGTTTCTGGCGGATAACCGCTGGATGGCGGTTGATAACCGGGCTTGGTCACCAAGGGCTGTGGGGGGCGTTGCGTAGTCGGTGCCGGGAACGGCGGTGGAAACATCATTGGTGGGAATGGCAGCTTTGGCAATGGTGATGAAGTATCGGGTGTGCCAGCCACAGTCGGAGTTGTTGACTTGGTCTGAACATCCTCCTCTGCATCCTCGTCCTCCTCCGACCTTTTCTTTTTGATCGTCATGAACAAAATAAGCAGTACTATTATTATTACAACAATAACCGAAATAACCCAGACAATAGTAAAATCACCTTCATTATCCGATTTAGTGCTTTTTATGGATGGTGTCGAGGTTTGGTCGGTCGGGTCTGAATAGTCGTCATTGCCCGGCAGCCCGTCATCACCTAGATATTCAATATAATTCGTTATCCCGTCACGGTCCTTATCACGATCGGCATCGTCTTTGGCCGGATTCAGGCCGAAATATATTTCCCACCAATCAGGTATACCGTCATCATCCGTATCTGTGGTCTCAGATATTATTATCAATGTAATTTCATCTGTGCCCTGTTTGCCGACGATATCTGTGACTCTTACAGCGACCCCAAGCTCGCCTTCGGTCACCCCGGTGCTATTCCACTCGTAGCTCCAATCCCCATCTATGTAATCCGAAGTTATATTGAGCGGTTCATTATCGCCGATTATAAGTTCCACTACAACAACTTCGATATCGTCCGAAGCAGTGCCTTCAAATTTGAGCGAGTAACCAATTTGTACCCAATCGGTCACTTCCTGGATATCAATAACTGGTGATCTTGCATCTATTGTAATTTCTACACTTGCCAAGGTCTGGTAACCCACACGATCGGTGACACGCACTGTGATGTTGTGCACGCCACTTTTGAGGTCTTCGGTGTCCCACCCGTCATATCCCCATTCGCCATCGATCAAAGTATCTGTAATATTTTGTGCATTGCCCTTGTCGAAAATAAGTTCCAATGTGGATATGCCATGGTTATCCGAGGTGATACCTTCGATCAGGATCTCATCCCCGGCACTGAAAATTGTAAGCCCGACAGGATTAGTTATACTGGCCTCCGGGGGACTACCATCGAGTATAATATTGAGCGTTGTAAACCCGAAATTACGCACTGCATCATAAGCTTGAACTTCAATTTTGTGTATACCCTCTCCGATCTCAGTGGAACCAGTATCCCATTGGTAATACCACGAGCCATCGTAAGGGTTCAGGAAAGTTGTTAGATTTACTGTGTGGTCATCATCGATAACGAGCAGTACCTCACTTACGGCCTTATTGTCGGTTGCAATACCTTTAATATTTATTAACGCCCCAAGCTGGTAGAGCGAATTATTGCGGGGGGCGGTCATTGACACTACAGGTGCTGTGATCTCTAAAAGTGAGAAATGAATTATGGTGCTTGCATTATTGTCTGAGGTGTCAAAGGTACGAACATGGACCGTGTGGTCACCTTCAATTAAATCAATTGTTGGTAATTCATAAGACCATTTTCCAGCTTGATAGCTTGTTGTAATGTCCTCTTTATGCTCTGGGTCACCATCTAGTATTAGCTCAATAGTTGCCACGCCCACATTATCACTGGCCGGCCCGGTAATTGATATTATTTCGCCGATCTTAAATACCGAATTATTAAGCGGATTTTCAATATCTATGATTGGAGCCGTTACATCTATCAAGGTTAAATTAATAGAGGTAATGTAAGCCCCGTTGACATCAGAGGCTCTAGCACGTATTTTATGGATGCCAGGCGTCAGCCCCTCTGTATCCCACACAAATTTCCAATTATACCATGCATTGCTTCGACTACCGGAGGTATCAATTGCTGTCTGCCAATTGTTATTATTGTCTATTTCGATCTCAACGGATGATATTTCACGCGGTCCAGATGTTATGCCTTGAATCGTGATCGTGCTATCCAGTGCATGTTCCGAGTTCTCAGATGGTGAAACAAACGCGATCCTCGGTGCTGCAAATAACTCCACAGTCACAGTGATATTTTTTGAGGTTGCAATAGAATCTTCGTTCGACAAGATCGCATACCAGGTATCGTCCGTTGGAAGCACGAATGAAGCGTCTCCAGATACTTTTGAATCTAATATTTCGTAAGCCTCGAACTCTTCACCTGCAGAATATTTAGTAAAGTTAGCGGAATCCGAAATGAAGAAATCTATACCCATCGGCGAATTTGGTTCATAATAATGTCTCCATATTGGTGCGCCCGCGAAATATACTTGTGGGAACAGCCAAAACCAATGATTAAAACTGTGGGTGGTGGTATAATCGACTTCAAAATTCACATCCATTTTATAGCCATTGATCGGGTCTGAGGGATAGACCGCCGGGTTGTGGAGCGGTTTCGGGGTGGGTTTGGCATTGGGTAAAATAATGGTATAAGAATACGTTTGGCCCGCTACCGGGCCCTGTACAATTTGTGTAACTTGATTTAGATCAGACGGGGTTGACCCTAACGTCTCGCTATCTGCTCTTACATAATAAATCATTGTTGCCCCGTCACCCACCTCGAAAATACATCTGCCGTTACTATCTGTATGATTCCACATCGCAATTGCCAGACCGCTACTATATGCATTTGCCAGCATAACCTGCGCACCATCCACAGGCTCGTTATTTGAATCTAATACCGTAATATTGAGTGTGACCGTTGGCGAATAAAGTTTGCTTTGCTCACCACAATAGTCATTACCTTTCCAATTGAAGATCGCTCGCGCGGTTTTACCGTTGATAATATATTCTGGCTTATCTACCGGACCCCCGCCATCACTCCACCAATTATCCCAATGATGCCACTCCCTATCCCAGAACTCCTGCCAGACATGGTCTTCACCTCGGCCTGAAACCGCACGCGCCGGTATAAGTGCAGTTCGTGCCGCAGCTACCGTTAAATCCTCTAACTCACCGCAATTGCCGTAATGATTATTCGCGATCCTTACCGGTTGAACCGATCGCTCAGGGTCACCGTTTATCCTTTTACCTTCTTCTTGCACATTTAAAGGTAGGGTTTTACAAACCCAGTTACTTATTTTTTCGATCGCATGATCGCCAAAACTAAAATTGCGCTGGTTATTCTCACCTGTATTGTTATAACCCGAGGGCGCTTGGTATGGTGTATTGTTCCAAAGGGTATTCACACCTGAAAGTACATCCTTCAATAATGGCGGCGTTGCATTTTTTGGGAATAAGACCGTGCTTGTATTGGTATCCGGCGGATACGCAGAATCATTGTGATTGAACAGGTAATCTCTCCAGAACTTACCTGTTGGCGGCGATGCTCGATTGCCATTATCTGGATCTATATACATAGGAGTCTCGTCACTTATTTTCGGATGGACCACGTACCAATAATATATATCTCTCGGAAGTTCATAGGTGTTAATGGTGCCAGATTCATTTACTTTGTACCTCACCGTTGTATAATCACTATACTCTATAATGTCCGCAAAATCGATATATTGATCATTTGAGTATAAGATATCAACATTTTGCCTGAATAAATCCGGAAATAACTCCGAACCTGTTAAAAGTTCAGCTGAAGTGTAAGCAATAGTAAACGCAATTTCATCTATGTATTTATTATCACCAGGATTATTTATCAGATCCGCATATGTAGTTGCGTGGGCAGTGCCTATGTCTATGAACTTTCTGGTAAGGTTTTGCTTCAACCAGCTGGGAACTTTTGAAACTGCAGTTTGAGCGGCGGCAGGCAGATCATTAAATGGGTCGTTCAAAGCCATCTTTTCCAAGGTCTTAGTATTATTATCAAAATAAATATAATATTTCTCACCAGGTGCGATATTAAAAGTGCTTGTGACCGTTGCAATCTCACCCCAGTCAGATTCACGAGTGCCAAATCGCTCGCGGGTATTGATATTAGACCCTAACCCCGCTCCTGTTACCGTGTTGAAACTTGCGATCAAACCCATAGTTATCATGATCAAACTTAAACATAATGCCAATATACTTTTCATTTGGTTTGCCCCCATGATTTATTGGGTTGAATGACTTATCAAATCCCAATGTTAGGATTAAGGATTGAGGATTAAGGATTAGGGGCATATAATATCAATATATTATGTAACCCTTAACCCACCCTGACTCCTATTACCTGAATCCTAATCCCTAAGTTTTGGATTTAGTAATATTGGGATTTACAATATTTGAGATATTTATTGTATGTGTTTCTGCTATATTTAAAAGTTATACTTAAAAATATCATAATATTATCAGTGTAAACCATTAATCGGGAATGGGGAATTGGGAATGGGTCCCCCTCCCCCCTTTTTTAACCGCTGAGTACGCAGAATACGCTGAATTTTATTTATAGATTTTAGATTCGACCTGGCAACAAAATACTATTTGAAAGGCGAGAGTCTAAAGGCGATACTAACTTTCGCCTATCGCCGTTCACCTTCGCAAGAAAATCTCGAATCCATCTATAAAAAATTAATAATTCAGCGTCTTCAGCGTTCTTAGCGGTTTATTATTTCGTGTTAAAATAAGGGGGGACGCTGTCGAATCCCGGCTCCCAATCTCGAATCCAAAACCCAACTAATTCTGCTTTTTCACACCTAAAACCGATTTACATGTAAATCCCGTTTTACATGTAATTTACATGTATAAAATACTATTATATAGTCAAAATTCGATTATTATCTTATAACCCATGTTACCATCACTCAGGGCTAAAAATGCATGGGTTAATCCTTAAACGACCTCCTATATAAGGCTGTTGGGTTGTGCTACGGCACATACCCTTCAGCCAAAACCGAGGTGGGTTTGGGTCTCGAAGCTCGTTAGACGGTTTCGTACCGTACTTCGCAACCGTCAGACGACACAGGCTTTGAACTTCGTTCAAATCCTTCGGGCTCTCGACCTTCGGTCTTCGAACCCACGGGCACATTCGTGCCCGAGGGCTTTCGTCCTTATGGACTTCAAGCCTACGGACTTTGGACTTCGTCCAAAGACCTCGGGCTTCGCTTGATTTGATTAAAATGAACCTTTAATCAAGCTCACCCTACGAGCATCACAAACGCAACCGAATTTCGTAACCCATTTGAAGTTTAATATAAAATAAAAAGGTGTTTGATATGAAATCACGCAGATCAAAACTCAAGGCACATGAGCATGATAAGAAGAAGGCCAATACGCGTTTTAGTGTTATTAGTTATGCAGCTTTAATTACCATTGCGCTTGTTATTGGTTCCGGCTTGATGGTCTACAGCGCTGATGATTGGTACATCCAAGATCGCTCTAATTTGACGTTATTAACGGCCGATAACATGAAGCAGGGCGGAGAAGAATCTATTGTAATAACCGCCGCCGACCATGAAGGCGCGCCGCTGGCCAAGCAAGAAATAGTTGTGAAGTTAGAAACTGGTGAGGGCGCCGCCAAGAAGATCACCAAACTTTACGAGGGCAAGACCGATAATGAGGGCGTTCTAACGCCAGAGATCGAACTGCCGGAAGATTATAACGGCACCGGCAAGCTAATTGTCGAATTGGAGAATGGCGAGCAAATAACCCAATATATAACAATATTAGAAAAAGAAGAATTAAAAGGTATAGATAATAAAGAGGTCAAGATCCTAATTTCGACCGACAAACCGCTCTATCAACCACTCCAGACGATCCATATCCGCGTTTTGGCGCTTTATGGCGAGGGTCAGGGCGTGTACGAAGGCGAGGTGACGGTCGAGGTCGACGACCCGGACGGCAATAAGGTCTTCCGCGAAGTGCTCGAGACCAACGAATACGGCATTACGGGCACAGATTTTACCGTATCGGACCAGTTACCATCCGGTAATTACAAGATCCTGGCGAAGATCGGCAGTAAAGAGGTCAAGAAATCCGTTGGGGTGCAGCGATATGTTTTGCCGAAGTTCAGGATCACTTTTGAAGGTCTAAAATCATGGTATACTGTTGACGAGCACATAACGGGCACGGTTCGATGCATGTATATGTTCGGCAAGCCAGTTAAGGGCGATATTGCATTCGAAGCTCGCACTTATTATGGTGTATGGGCGACGGTCTTCAAGGATTCGGGTACTCTTGATGATTATGGTACTTATGAATTCGATATCGATCCGCTGGAATATGCGGTCGGACTGCCGATCAATAAAGATAACGGCTATATCGAGCTCAACGCCACGATCACCGACCCCGCAGACCATACCGAGACCAAGCTGAAGATGGTGACCATCGCACGCGAGCCGATAATAATCTCTACAATAATGGATACCAACATCAAAGGTGTGGAGTCTACATATTATGTACTAGCCCAAGCACCGGACGGCTCAGCGGTCGAAGATGCTTTAGTTGATATTACGTTGGATGATGCACAAAAATTTCTGACAATTGACTCTTATAATCCGCCAAGAATAACCGATTCGAAGGGTCTATATGAATTCAATTATGAATATGATGGTCAAACGAAGATGGAAGTCGTTGTGACCAAAGGCAGTATTTCCTCCGAAGAGACCTTTGAATTAGTAGAAAAACCGGGTATCAAGCTCGTGGCTGAGAATTTGTTCTATTCTGTTGGTGACGAAGTTGAATTTGAGGTCTTTTATACTGGCTCAAGCTATACCAATTGGGTTTATTATGACGTGATCTCGCAAGGTTTTGCGGTCACCACAGGCGCATTCCAATTAACCCGGGGTTCCGGGGTGCGCACCGGCATATTTACTATGACCCTTACTCCCGAGATGGTGGGCACCAGCTATGTGCGGGTGTTCAAGATCGAGAAGGATGAAGATGTGGTCAAAGACTACCTGACTCTTGGCGTGGCACCAACCTCGGGGCTGGATGTGGAGATCTCCAAAAATGATGAATATTACAACCCAAACCAGACCGTAACCCTTAAACTCAAGGTTTCCGAAGATGGCGTTGGTGTTGTATCTGCACTCGGTGTTGGAATAGTCGACCAATCCATCTACGAGCTGAGCGGTCGTTTCGGCGGTTTCGAAGACCTGTACTTTGCACTTGAAGAGACCGCGCAGGAGCCCCAATACCAGATCCTGGATTACCTTTACAGTTCCGGCAGCTCGATGCCGCTGCCGGCGACCAAAGAGGTTGACCTGCGCGAAATTGATAGCGGCGGTTCCGGGGTGAGCTATACCCAGCTCAGCCTGAAGACCAACTGGAACAGCGAACTGGCCGAGGCTGAAGATGTGAAAGAAGATTATGTTAATACTTACTGGACGATCCTTATTATTGTAGGCGCTGTTGGGATGTTGGCACTAATTGTGGTCGGCATAAAGCACAAGCCCGGAGCGGCGCTTGCGGTCTTTATTATGGTCATTATTACAATAGTGATAAGCGGCTTTCTGTATAGCTGGACCTCCACATTATCTACCGAGGAAGACTTAAGTCAGGAAGGTAATGGACCTTTCCGTGGCTTCGGTGGCGGCGAAGGTGAAGGCGAAGCGGAAGCCGAGGGTGAACAGCCAATGGATGGCGACGGCATCTGGCGAGACGAGGCTGATGATAAGGCTAATGAAGGGCCGATGCCACCCGTGCCACCCCCAGGGTTTGTTGATGACGATAACGATGGGGCGGTTGATGTTGTGGAATATCAGTTTCCCACCGATCCCAACTTACCCACTAACGCCTCAGACGCGCCGAGCCGCGAGCATGAGGTCTCACACACCCGCGAATATTTTCCGGAGACCTGGTACTGGAACCCTGTGCTGATCACCGATGAGAACGGCGAAGCCGAGCTTGAATTGATCTCACCGGATTCGATCACCACCTGGGAGGTCACTGGTATTGCCAATACCAAAGACGGCAAGCTTGGAGTTGGTACCGAGGACCTCATAGTTTTCCAGAAATTCTTTATCGAACCCGATCTGCCGGTCTCTGTGATTCGCAATGATACCTTTCCGCTGAAGATCATGGTGTATAATTACGACGATATCGAGCACGATATCTGGGTCTATCTCAATGAAGATGAGTGGTTCACCACGCACTCCGCCACCACCCAGATGGTAACGGTACAGTCTGATAATGTGTCAAAGGTCGAGTTCACGATCCAAGCTCTTGAAGTCGGCGAGAACGACCTGTCGGTATCTGCATATAACGGCGAGGTCTGGGACGATCTGGTGAAACCGCTTCGGGTCGACCCCGACGGCAAACTGGTCGACGAGACCATCAACGGCAAATTGACGGATGACCAGACCACCGAGCTCGAACTTGAACTATCACTTGATCGGGTGCCAAACTCCGAAAACGCCTTCATCAAACTCCAGGGCGGTATGGAAGCTGTGTTACTGGACGGTGCCGAGACCTTTATTCACTTCGTGTCGGGCTGCGGCGAGCAGTCGATGTCGACCTTGAACATCGATATCCTGGCATTCGATGTGGTACGATCACTTGGGACAGCCACCGAAGAAAAGATGTTCGAATATGAAACTATAGTCACCCAGGGTATCCAGCACGAACTACAGTATCTTGTAGACGCCCAAAACGGGGTCGGACGCGGCATTGTATGGTTCCCTTATGACGATGATGTGCATCCATGGCTGACCTCCTGGGGCTTGATCACCTTCCAGGACGCGATCATTGCCGGATTCAATATCGAGCCCGAGATAATTACCGATATGCAGAACTGGCTGGTCTCGCAGCAAAACTCTGACGGCTCGTTCGAATTCCCGGAACGCGGGTTGTACGAGTTCACCAACCCGATCCTGAAAGCCAAAGAGCTGTCTGCATCGGCATATATCACCCGCGCTTTACTATACAGCGGCTATTCCCAAACCAACACCGAAATAACTAACGCCGTAAGTTATCTTGAAGATAATATCGCTGACCACTGGAACGACCCGTATACTCTTGCGATCACATTAATGGTGCTTGAGGATGCGAACGGCGATTATACAACACGCTCCGATATCGCAGCGCGTATCGACGAGCTCAAGATCGACGATGTTGCCAATGGCACTGCATACTGGGCCTCCGGTACGAGCATGATCACGGATTCTGATATTATGTTCGAAGGCGGGCGGTACGGCGACGCGAATTACCACACTATCGAGACGACCGGTTATGCTTTGATGGCGCTCGCCGCGCACGGCAGCCACCTAGCAACGGTCGAGAAAGCCGTGAAATACCTGCTCGAGAACCGCCAGGGGCTTGGAGGATGGTTCGCGACCCAGGATACGATCGTGGCGTTTCAGGCACTTAGAGCCGCGGGTGAGATCAATCTCGAAGAAGTAGAGGTGAATATCTATGTCGATAATACTTTGATTTCGACCACTACCATCACCCAAGCCAATAAAGACATCACATTCCTGATCGACCTTCGTCCATACCTCGCGGAAACCACCAAGCTCAAATTGGAATCTGTGGGCAAAGGCTCGATATTATACCAGGTATATTGTGAAGAATATATTCCCTGGGATATAATAGGTGTCGACGAACCGCCTGAATTGTTGCTGGAGGTTACCTATGATAGTACCAATATCAAGGTCGACGACCAACTCGAAGCTACGGTTAGCCTCAAATATGTCGGGGCGGCCTCACACATCAAGATGATATTGATCGATCTTCGTGCGCCCGTGGGGTTCTCATTCGTTGAGGACGATCTCGTGCAATTACGGGATAATGACGAGATCTCGAGCTATGAGATCAACGACCGCCAGGCATACCTATACATTGAGGACTTACAGTATGGAACTGAATATACGCTCATTTATCATTTACTAGCCAACGACCCGATCAAAGGCACGATCCAGGGTATAAGGGCATTTGATATGTACAATACCGACCTGGATGCCGAGGTCGAGCCGGTTGAGATAGAATCACACTTGTAAATGGTAAAATCTACATGTGGATTAGAGATTTCCTTCGGAAAGGCGAAAGACAAAAGGCAAGAGGCGAAAGATTTATCTTGCTATCGCCTTTCGTCTGTCGCCTATCGCCTTTCCGTAGGCGAACTCTAATCTCCAATCCAATTAGTCAATATTTAGAAGCTTACCACAAAAAAGAATAAAATTTGGATAAAAAAAGGAGATATGTCATATGAAAAAAGAAATAGCTATAGTCTTTACAATTGTGATGTTGACCTTAGCTAGTCTGGTCGGATTGATTACCCTACGACACCAAAATGATGTTTCAAATGGCAATAGCGATTATGAATATGAAGAGGTCGAATATACCAATATGAAGACCTTCACATCGTTCGATGATATGCAGGATTTTTTATCGAGTAATGCAGAGCTATCTGGAAATAGTAATTCGTATTATAATCTTAGTGAGCCTTCATTAAGGGCTTATGAAGGTTCTAGTAAAATTTCACCTGATGGGGATGGTGTTTCATTCGCTAACAGTCCACCTCCACCTACAGATAGTGGCGGCTCTCAAGATCACTCGACAACTAATGTACAAGAGGTAGGTGTGGATGAAGGCGACATCGTCAAAAACGACGGTCAATACGCCTATGTGGTCTCGCGTGATACAAATTCAGTAATAATCGCCGAGGTCTACCCTCCCGCACAGGCTGAGATTGTTAATGAGATCGAACTAGAAGGGAGCATTATAGAAATATATGTATCTAACAATAAATTAGTGGCTCTTGGAAGGGGTGAAAGTAATAGTGGATCTTACGAATCTGGCTATTACCGTCCCGGATATTATTCATATTCTCAGAATATCTTCGTTAAGATCTATGATATCTCGAGTAAGACATCCCCGACCTTATGGAGAAGTGATGATATAGAGGGCAGCTACATAAGTTCAAGATTGGTTGGAGATCACCTATATCTGGTTGCACGCCAATCAGTCCGGCAAATTGATAATGAATCCAGCCTGCCGGCACATCCTTCTGAAATTTATTATGTGGACGAGTATGATCACTCCTATACATTTACGAACATAATCTCGATAAACGTCCAAGATAGTACAGAGGCCCCGACGGAACAGGTTATACTTATGGGCTCATCTAGCGAGATATATGTGTCTTTGAATAACATCTATTTAACCTACAAAAAGATCTTGAGCTGGGCCGAGCGTAAGGAACTGGAGGTAGAAAAGGTAATTCTACCAATTGTACCGATAACGACCGCACGTCAAATCAATGAGACCTTAACCTCAGATCTACCACGAGTAGAAAAGCTCGAAGTGATCGATGAGATCGTAGGAGAATATCTGGAGAATTTAAATGAAGAAGAGCAAGACACTTACTATGAGGAATGGCAGGTTAAGGTCTC
>CBDVCJ010000105.1:0-12352 GCA_965372445.1 uncultured Thermoplasmata archaeon
CACATACCACAAGCGAACGAAGTGAGTGTCCACATACCACATCCTAAACTTGCCACTATAATAACTATCTTTCCCTATATTGGGAGATGGACTATGATTAATATTATTTTTTATTAAAACCCTTTTTTTGTAGGAATATTTATTTAGAATAAAAATATAGGAATCCAAGCTGAATGATATATATTTTATAACTAAAGACCATTAATTTCATTAACTGATACAAATAATAACATTATGTAACCTATAATGTTCCGGAGCAATTTTTATGGTGAAAATCTTTGCCAAAGAACCGTACCGAAAGACCAAGTATGTACCTAAAAAGATTCGGGGTTATCTTGATCTGCTTAGACCTTTTACTTTACTCGCACCTTTGATCGGGGGTGTCTCAGGGGCACTTATGGGTCTTGCATTCGATCCACTGCCGGGGTATGAAGGTCGGTTGGTTGCACCGGTCTTCTCGCAAACCTTCCCTTATTTCTCTTGGGAGTTCCCGTTCATCGAGCTATTATGGGGTGTCGTCACACTCATGTTGATCAACGCGGGCTCCAATGCGCTCAACCAAGTCTATGATGCTGACATCGACAGGATCAATAAGCCGTACCGGCCAATCCCAAAAGGGGTCGTGAATAAAGACGAGGCCAGAACCATTGCATGGCTTATTTACTTAGTTACACTCTGGAGAGCTGCATCTTTTGGCGTCGAGGCCGAAGGTAGAGGTGCATTTGCATTTTTTATACTTATTATTATGATCGTCACAATAATTTATTCTATTCCACCGCTACGCTTAAAAAAACGGTTATGGATTGCGAATTTCGCGATCGCCGCCACCCGAGGTCTTTTTGGGTTCGTTGCGGCGTGGTGTATTTTTGGTAATTATTGGAATGCAACGCCATGGATAATCGGGTTAATTATGGGTATATATTTGATTGGGGCAGTAACGACCAAAGATTTTACCGATATCAAAGGCGATAAAAAATACGGTATTAACACCTTACCAATTTATTATGGTAAGAAAGGAGCAATTGCATTGTCTGCACCATTCTTTGTTCTTCCATTCTTACTTATACCACTATCTATATGGCGCGGACGTTTAATCTCAACGACTTTAGCAATGTCAGCATTAATTATCTGGGGTGTCTACATCGTATTTCTTTTGTACAAATATGCGGAGGTTCCAGATAAAAAGTTCGAGAATTCACCGGTGTGGAAACACATGTATCTAATGTTAATAGCAATCCAGATTGGATTCTGTGTAACATATTTATATTATTACTTTTATGGTTAACTCTTTTGTAAAGTTAGACAACTTAGGTGATGGGTGGTAAGGACAAATGTCCTGCGTCCGGAGTCCTGCGTCCTTAGTCCGACCACCGATTGAGGACCTCGGACGATATGGTAAGAAATAGTAAAGGACTCAGGACTTAGGGCCCTCGATACTCCCGTTGCTCGCGATACTTTGGAAAAGCCTGAAAGGGTTTTTCAAAGTAGAGGTAATTTACAAAGTAAATTACCGCATTAGATAATGATTTATCTACTACTCCCGATTATAGGCATTAATTCAGAACCTATTTCCTACATCCTAACTCCTATATCCTAAAAAACCGTTGTCTATTATTTAGATTTTATTCATAGAAATATTCTGAGAATCATATTTATTTGAATAGTAAATACTTCTGAGCAACCCTCCAAAAGCCCCAACACCGTCATTTTTATACATTATTTTCAAATATCGGTAAAGAAGTTCAAATGCCTTTCGACGTGGATTGACGACTCCAAGCCCCCAATTAAGGGTCGCCTCCAAGTCTGGTTTGGAAATGTTCGGATGATGCCAAACCAGATGCTTGGTGTCATATTTGTGATAATCTTTTTCAAAAATACCGTAGTTATCGTCCAACTCGTACCATAACTTAGTTTTAGGCAAGGGTGTGAGGATTGTCAATTGTGTAATCTCATTGTTGAGCGCTGAAAGCCGCTTTAGATCTGATTTTATGGTTGATATTGTTTCATTCTCGAACCCTATTATATAATACCCTAAAATCCCTACTCCGCGACTCTTGATCTTTTTCAAACAATTAATAATCTTGTCGGAACTGAACTTTTTGTTCGCCGATTCTAGTGAGGTTTGATTGATACTCTCGATACCCACCCCCGTTGCAATAAATCTTCCGTCATTTTTCAACCATTTATCGACTTTTTTAGCAACAAAATCGGCTCGTGCCATGCAAGCCCAGAATAATTTATATTTCTTTAAAAGCTCAACAACTTCATCGGCGTGCTTAGAGCGCAATCCGAAATTTTCATCATATATTGCAATTGTATTAATACCCACTTTTTTATAATATTGTAATACCTTCTCCACGCTTTCAATTGAAATAATAGTGGGTTTGGGGTTAAAGGTCGGGGTTTGACAGAATGCACATTTGAACGAACAACCGCGGGTGGTAAATAGGGTCCCAAACCTGTAAATTTTAAATTTATGAAACCCTAACACATTGATCAATGGTGGATGTTCGATCGTCGTCAATTTCTTGCCGAGTGCTTTGGCAATCTCAAACTCTGCATAGCCAGAGAAAATTCGGTCGAAATATTTCTCCATACCGTCCGTAAGTACCCCATAATTACCGCCCCAGATCTCTTTCACACCTGCATCTCGTGCCAGCTCGATCATTTTTTTTATTTCAATGACCTCATTAAGATAGAACGAGAAGCCAACGACATCATAACCGTTCTGGAGTTTAGTTATGTATTCTTCTAATGTTGGATATTCCAAGATCTCAATGTTTGGTATATTGTGTTTAATGAACCTAAGCGCATATGAGATAGCTCGTGGTCGTGAAAAACGTATTTTCCATTTTATATTCGTGCCTACCCAATCGTAAAGGTCATTATAATCACGAATAAAGGATGTGGTTAACAACACTTTCTTATCTTTACTCAATTCTCCTAGCCACCCACTATGTTTTATTTTTATTATGAATCAATTAATGATCTTACTATTTCTAATAGCCCTGTATCGTCTGATACTTTAAATATTTTACAACCTGCGGCCTCACCGGCTTGAAGATCGCCTTCAGAATCGCCGATGAACCACGAACTTTGCAAATCGATGCCAAGCTCGTCTGCGGCTTGGAACAACAAGCCAGGTTTAGGTTTGCGACACTCACAATTGTCATCAGGGCTGTGCGGACAATAATAGATAGCATCAATATGCGCCCCAGCCCCCGCTAATTTTTGCAACATCAACTCATGGATTTCTCGGAGCCGCTCGTGACCGAAAATACCGCGTCCTATCGGTGATTGGTTTGTGATGATGATGACCCAATAATTATTATCGTTCAGCAACTTTATTGCCTCTTTTGCACCGGCAATAAATTCAAATTCGTCCCAGGATTTAACATAATCATCTCGGTTAACATTAATAACGCCGTCTCGGTCTAGAAACACAACTTTAACCGAGTCCGCCTTAGCCCCAAAAAGTTTATTATTTAAAATAATTCCGCATGGTGTGCTCTTATCTTTAGTTTCTCGTGATGGCGTGTTATTCATCATTTTTATCCTCGACATAAATGATTTTACTACCCTGGGGCTCGAGCTTAATTGCAGTTTCCGAAAGCTCACCGAGCGCTTGCCGGACCTTATCCTGATGTTCCGGGCTACAATAAACTAAAATAAATCCGCCACCGCCAGCCCCCAAAACTTTACCGCCCAATGCCCCGGCCTTGATCGCTGCCTCGTAATAATTATCAATTTCCAGATTCGAAATTCCACTTGCCAATTGCCTCTTCATTAACCAGCCCTCATGTAGGGCTTTACCGACCATATCCAAATCCTGTTCGTTCAAACTATCACGTACTTTTTCTGAAAGTGCTTTCATTTGCTGCAATACTTCCATTTTATCCTTGGTCTTTTCCGTCTGTTCGGTAAGGATAGAGCTCGATTTACGGGTTATTCCCGTATAAAATAATAATAAATTTGATTCTAGCTTGCGTTTGACCTCCACAGGGCATATAACAGGGTCGACATACACATTCCCATCAGGGTTGAATTGGATATGCTGGATACCGCCAAACGCCGCAATATATTGGTCCTGCTTGCCGATCGGTTCACCCAGGATCTCGATCTCGATCTTACACGCTTCTTCGGCGAGTGTACGTCGTGATTTCGTCACACCCTTGTATGCATAAAGTGCATTCAGTAACCCAACCGTCAAACTGCTTGAAGAGCCCAACCCCGTGCCCTTTGAGGGAATATCGGCGATCGTCGTGATCTCAATGCCTGAATCTATACCTGTAAATTTCATGGCTTCACGCACAAGCCCATGCTTGAGCTGGTCAACATTATCGACGATCTCTGTATTGGAATAGCTAACTCTGATCTTATCATCAAACTTTTTATTTACAGTTACATAAATGTACTTCTGGATCGTGGTGCTCGTTACCGCTCCTGGCTCGTGCTGATAGAATGCCTTAAGGTCCGTGCCTCCACCTGCGAAACTTACCCTCAAAGGGGTTCTTGAAATTATCATTTCAATACCTCACTAATGACCTTTAATCGTTCGGGGGTGCCAATATCATAAAATTGTCTATCAGTTCGAAAACCTAGTAATTGTCGGTTTTTTATCAACTTAGGAAAAACCTCGATCTCCAATGAATGTTGCTCCTCGGAGGTAGGTGTTGAGGTTATGTATTCCAATACCTTTTTATCGAATATTGAAACCCCGGCTTCTACGCCATTCAATTCTTCGGTTTCTTGTACTTTATCATATCTAAGTATATAATTCTGAGGGTCAATAGTTACATTATTATTAACAATTTTGTTTGCATTGTCATAAACGGAAATGGCACCCAAAATGGCCTCATTATTATTTTTATTTGACCAGAAAAGTGATTCCAATTGCGAATATTCTATCGGGAGATAGGTATCACCATTAATAATGAAAAAGCTTGGCTCCAGATATTGTTGCGCGAGCTTTAATGCGCCTCCCGTGCCTAAGAACCGGTCTTCGACCGAATATTCTATTGTGATGCCGAACTTTGAACCATCCCCGAAATGATCGCGGATGACCTCCCAAAGGTAACCCACACATAAAACAACCTTATTGATCCCATGGTCTTTCAAATTATTTAATTGATATTCAAGAAATGGTTTATTGTTTATATTTACCATTGATTTTGGGATAGTGTCCGTTATAGGTCGCAACCGTTCGCCACGGCCCCCCGCCAGAATTATTGCTTGTACGGTCTTTGATACTCGAGATATTGTCATATCCATCTTCACAATTTTAGATAACGAGTTTGGAATTTTAAATCTTTCTATTTTGATGAGTGATTAGGCAAAAAAAGGCGAAAGAATCTTTGGAGTCTACCAGTCCCCCAGTCCCCCCGTCTTCCGGTGAACAAGTCTGACAGGTTGACTGGCTGACAGGCCGACTGGCCAACGGGCCGACCATTAGCCTATCGCCTATCATAAGGTAAACTCGAGGCTCGAATCAGGAATCTCGAATCTATATGGCCATAATAACCCAATCTTGCCACTATTGCGTCATCAAAAAGACATTTTCACCATATTTAATGATCTTAACCGTATCGCCCACGCATTTAAAATTACGAGGTTTTACAACATCAATAGTTTTGTAGGTGTCGGGATCCAATATTTGAAGTTCGCGTTTGGTCTCGGAGATAACGACCGCATCTTGCAGCAATTCATCATTGCCAATAAGTTTGGCATTTTGAAACTCGGCGGGTTTGAGATATATTTTCAAGCCTTCTGCTAAATCTAATACTGTGACTTTTGAAGTTTTAAAACCCAGAACTTTCACTATCTTTTTATTGACCTCAACGATATCGCCCTTTCGATATCTCGGAATTTTAACTAAAAACGTTGTACGATAAATACCATGCCCGTCTTTATGACCTGCAAACGAAGGATGGCTGGAGGTCTTACCGCTAAATGAACCGGCAAGAGTTTTAGCCAGGTTGCGGCCGCCTTGAGTGCTGCCGATATATAAATCAAGACCGCCATGTACTTTTTCGATCTTACTTATGAAGGTATTTCTATCATTTTGTTGCATAGCCGCAGCTTCGGTCTCAATCAAACTAGTTGCCTTTTCTAGTTCGTCCGCCCCAAGCTCGCGCTCATCTGCACGTAACTGCACTATAGCTTCATAATAATCGCCGGCAATTTTACTACAGCGGCTGCAGACCGCATTTTTTATACGCACTTTTATATTATGCTCGGATCTAATGCCTAATCCTTTAATATTAATGAACGCAATTAAATTGACACGCGCATTTTTTTCATCTTCAAAATCAAATTTGAACTCATATTTAGGGCTTTCAATATCATCATTTAAAAGAATATTATCCAAAACCGTAGTTTCAACAGCCTCTTCGAGTGATTCCATATCCAGCCATTGTTTGCCGCGCTCTCTGGCACCACAGTGAATACAAAGTTTCAGGTCTATTAATGCTGGCACAGTGATAACTTGCGTTTTGGCTTTAAAGCAATCTTCACATAGATTATCGTATAATTCGGCCTCTTTTCCGCATTCAATACAGATCATTTACCATTCTCCAATTCAAATCTAAAATCCCATGGATCTAACAAAGAGATCTTGAAATTTGCTATGTTCCGAAAGTTCAATATATTCTATTTTTTCGGCAATACTTTCAGCCCTCTTGCGCTCGGTCGTAGATAACAATACGAGCTTTGCACCGGCACCGGCAGCATTGCCAATCGATCTGATCTTTGCCAACGGTATGTCTGGTATTAGTTTTATCGCCAACGCGCTACTTTTATTAATGTAGTTTCCAAACGCACCGGCTATCAATACTTCAGTCAGATCTTGACTTGTTATTTCCAACTCTTGCATTAATATTTCTATTCCTGCATTAATTGCCGCTTTGGCTAATTGTAGTTCTCGAAGGTCTTTTTGGGTTAATATTATCGATCGACCTGTCAGGGAATTATCAGCCTCGACCACAATAAATTCAAAACCTTCTTTGGTTTTATTCAATCTTTCCGGGAATATTTTAGGGGTTGGTTCGAATTTGCCAGACGCATCAATTACTCCTATTCTTAACAGCTCTGCTACTATATCTACTAGCCCCGAGCCCGTTATTCCCAACGGTTTTTTATTATTTATCGCTGTAAATGCTAACTCCGGTATATTTTCAATAATTTTAGCACTGTCAATTGCGCCCTCGATCGCGCGGGTGCCGTATGTTATATGACCGCCTTCAAATGCGGGCCCGGCAGCGGTCGAACAACCTACGATCCTATGCTGTGATCCCAGTATAATTTCACCATTTGTTCCCAAGTCGATCGCGAGTTTCACATCGTCACTTTTGGCAATTCCTGAGATCAATGTTAGTGCTACTGCATCGGAACCTAAATATCCGGCAACTGTAGGTAAAGAATATATGTAAATCAATGGATCTATTTTCAGGCCGAGCTTTTCAACTTTGTTGTAAAATGCGGTATTGGTAACCGGTATATAAGGCGCAACCGCTAACCCGTTTAGGTCCAATTTAAATAGCAAATGTTGCATGACGGTATTGCCCACAACCACGATCTCATAAATATTGTTATAATTAATGTCAGCTTCTTCTACCAATTTCTCGATGATCTGATCCATAGTATGTATAACTGCAAATTGTAATATATCTCTCCCATCTTCATAATTTAAGGTATACTCGATCCGAGTGACCACGTCCTCCCCATAGTAACTCTGGGGGTTGATTGCTGACGCTACCGAGAGCTCTTCGCCTTTGGTCAGATCCATTAAATACCCAACTATCGTACTCGTGCCAATATCAAAAGCAATACCATAACAAAGGTTGGTAGTATCACCAGCTTCGATCTCGATGATCTCGAATTTTTGAGGTTTTTTGGTTAATGTCAGGGTAATCTTCCAATCTCCCTCACGAAGAACAGTCGAGATTTTTTTTAGCAGCGAAATTGAGACCTCTAGATCTTGAATATTAACTCCATGCTTAGAGGAGGTCAATGCTCTTAACAAACGTTCGAGATCGCTAATATTATCTTCTAAGGTAGGTTTTGGCAATTCGAGGTATATTTTTTGTATATTTGGAGCTGTTTTATCTATATGGAGGTTAGTTATTTCGGTAGTTTTATCATTCCAACCCTCAGAACAAGTTAGGATCTTCTGGTTGATGAACCGAGTTTCTATCGGGATCTCAACAACTAGATCTTGAGCTATTTTAGCCTGACACGCCAACCGATACTTCATTTCGAGCTCGTTATCGGATAAAAATTGACGGTCAGTCTTTGTCACGATTGTATTACCGTCAAGCAGTTTTATCTTACATTTACCACATTTTCCTTTACCACCACAAGTGCCAGTAAGATCAATATTAAGGTTGAGCGCTGCATCTAAGATAGTTGATTGTTCATTGAACTGACTTTCCTTATTTTCAGGTAAAAATCGTATTTTGGTTTTAAGCATATCTTACCCCGTAAATTTCTATATAATCTCAAATCGAGTTGTTAATTAAATATGTGTATTTAATCAAACCATAAATAATTATTCCGATGTGTGTTTAGAACTTGTCACTGCCAAAATTGATCCAATTACTTATTATTTATTCCAAAAGTTCGTATTTCTCCAATAAAAGGTTTATATTAAATATATGCCAACTAAGATACTTACAATTTAATTAGAAACCCCAATAAAAGCTGTAAAGTTATATTATATATATAAATTATATATTAAACAATAAATATAAATAGCCTAAAATATATCTTGGAATTACCCCGAAAAAGTCACTATTATTATAATAGTGATCGCGGTAGAGAGGAACAGGTTGAAGCACGTAATGATAGTGTACTTAGTAGTCTAAATGTTCAGTATGAAATAGCTTGAAATCTAATCATAGAATTTTATACTGGTTATTTAGGATTTTCAATCTTTTCATTTACCCTTTTTTTGGGAAAACAGCTAATTTGAAATAAAAAAAATTTACCACAGAAGCGCAGAAATGTATCATTCTGCGTTTCTGTGTCTCTGCGGTAAAAAAGAAAAATGTTATATTTTATTTACGATAAAAAAGGTAAATGTGGTTGAATGGAAGACCCTTTCGATAAAAAACAGAGGCGAGGCAAGTATCCCTCAAAATTGAGGAATAGACGAAGTGGATTAATCGATAGAGATATTCCTTATGATGATACAGATATATTTCGTGATAGGCTAACTGAGCAATTGAGGGCCAAGCCCAAGCCGGAAACAAAATCCTATAAAGTAAAGCTACCAGGGGGATTGGTTTCTAAGATTCCGATCAAAATGCCTGCTCAACAGCGTCCGGTCGCCAAAAAAAGGATAATCCGGGGTTTAATTAATGGTAATGGTCTTACAAATGGGATTAGGACTGGCCTGACAAATGGCAATGGTCTTACCAACGGTTTCAGAGTTGGCTTTACAAATGGCGCGGGCACCTCTCGTGCCCTGACCCTTCGTAAGTCCTCAAAAGGCTTCATTAATGGCAACGGACTTACGAACGGTAACGGTCTTACCAACGGTCTGAGAAGTGGGTTGACGAATGGCAATGGCCTAACCAATGGGTTTGGGCGCCGCAACCTGCTTCATAAGTTTGGTATCTCGAGGGGTTTGACAAATGGCAATGGCTTAACAAATGGCGCAGGCACCACTTCGGGTGCCTTGACCCTTCGTAAACCCTCTGAGGGTTTTACGAATGGCAACGGTCTTACGAACGGCAATGGCCTGACGAATGGGAATGGTCTTACCAATGGCAACGGTCTCACGAACGGCTATGGAATATTGTACCGCAAAATGAAGCTCAAGCGAATTGCATTGCTGAAGACCAAACATCTGAAAAGCCGGATCGTTTCGGTTATAATTGCATTGGCTTTACTATCAATCCCAATATTGCTATACTATGTTGAGGTGGTTCCGGAAAAAGATGGGATCGTTATCGATGGGCAGTTCAGTGATTGGAGTAATATCCAAAGTTATCAGGATATAACACCCACCTTTCCAGAGCCAAATTCACATATTGATATAACCGAATATCGGGTTGCCAAAGACCAGTTGAATGCTGCTTTTTATATTAAAACCGCGTTGTCAATTTTGCAAGGCCAACCTGCATCCTCCAGCGGATATCTAACGGATAATATCCATATTTTTATTGATAAAGATAAAAATGAGGATACCGGATATCTCATCAATAATATCGGTGCAGATGCATTAATACAAATTGAGGGTTATAACAATCAGGTAAAATCTGCAGATTATTATATTTTTGACGATCTCAAACGTTCGGGTCCAATTTCATTAACCGCTGCAGCACGTTATGACTGGAATAGCTGGTCGAAAATACATAATGCCCCGGCAAAATCCAATGGTAACGAACTTGAAGTAAAAACACATGTTGAAGGCATGGACCAAAACATTGATGTATATATCACAACTTTAGATGGCGCAGGCAATAAGGATTACTCCGATAAGGTCATCAGCAATGAAAAAGGTACTCTTGTGGTCTATCAAACCAATATTGCTCAAAACATCTTAGCCAAAGGTTCGATCAATAATGAGTTCTTAAAGCTCACCTTAAAAGCGGAAGGATCGGATATTAATATTGAAACGATCTTATTAAATTTGGAAGGTACCGCAGTTGATTCAGATATCAGCAGTGTGAAATTGTATATTGATAAGGATAATGATTTTAAATTTTCAACGAACATTGATGAACTTTTAGATATTTCACCGTTGGGATTTACGAATGGGATATCAGTCTTCAATCTTGCAAATCCGTTAATAATTAATAAAGATGAGATGAAGATATTGTTCATAACTTTCGACCTTTCAACAAGTGCGGGTACAAGTAATACTATCGGCATCTCGGTAGCCGATATTGACTTAGAAAAGGGCGCTGTATCGGGTATCGAGTATATGGGCGGCAGCCTGAAATCCTATATCGAAACCATCCCTCAGGACGCAATTGTGGTCGATGGCGGGTTTGAGGATTGGGAACCGGACTTGAATATCAAAGATTATTTCGATGCACCAGACGATGTCAGGAATGATAATATCGAGTTATTGGAATATAAATCACATCAGAATACCGAGCATTTATCATTATATTTTAAGGTCGCGGGTAAAGTTCTTCAAGGCACGAAGGTACCAGCGAGCACGATCTTTGTATCAACATCCCCACTTCACCAAGATGACACTGATAAGGACGGGGTGCCCGACAGTCTTGACCCGAACCCCTTTGAGACGCCCTTCCCGAATGATTCCGACAATGATGGATTATATGATGATTTCGAGACAATAATCTATAAAACAGACCCATATAATCCGGATACTGATAGTGATGGGTATACCGACTTTCAAGATTATTTTCCATTAGACCCGGATCAATGGCAGGAGCCGTTATTGCCCTGGATCATGGGTCAAGATCAGGCATATATTTTTATTGATAATGATTTGGATCCCGGTACCGGTTATCGCATTAATGACCCGGACCGCACCTTTGCGATAGGTGCCGAGTTTATGATCAAAATTACCGGAAAATATGGGCATGTATTAAGGAGAAGTTTATACAAATATGCCGGTACCAATCATAACTGGAAGTGGAATTATTCGGGGGTTGTTCCGGTCGGTAAGGATACTTCAAGACTTGAGACCCAAGTAGAACTGAACGATATAGAAACTGTGTACGGTCAAGAAAGCAATTTGTATTTACATATCTCGGATTGGAATAATAAATCAATAGATTATTCCGACCAATTCAATTCATCAACTAACATGAGTTTTGGCTCAAGATCAAATAGCGGTTCGGTGAACTATGCTAATGGTGTAATTGATGCGGTTTGGGATACAATAGGTACAAGTGCCGAGGGATCAATAACGGATCCGGATGAAGGTGGAATTACTAATACAGAAGATATTCGATTTGCAAAGGTATGTAATGATCTCTCGAATATTAATTTCTTCATTCAATTATGGGATTATTCAGCCCAAGCTACTGCAAATATTGTGATATATATTGATTCTGATTTGGATGGCAATGAGGATTATGCACTCCTTTGGGATCTAAGTAAAAATAGTACGAGATTCTTTGAAAATACGACACTTTGGACATTTATACCAGCTTCGACAGTATCCTTTGAAACTTGTGATAATGGTACTATTGAAATAGGTGTTCTAATAAATGATATCGGCTATCCAAACGATCTCCAATACTATGTAACTACCGAAACTTCAGGAGGTGGTTGGGAACCCCCACAATCTGGTCCAGACCCTGCTGGAAACGTTATAGATTATGCCGAAGACCTTCCACCTACACCAGATTATACCTCTTATTCTACCAAT
>CBDVCJ010000106.1:0-12321 GCA_965372445.1 uncultured Thermoplasmata archaeon
CAACCGCATCCGACCTTTGACAAACTAAAGAAAAAGGATGCGGTTGTCGGGAGTCGAACCCGAGCAGAAAGCTCTATCCTGCTAGCCATCACGACCAGCATTGGGAAGCTTTCATCCTAACCAGGCTAGATCACAACCGCACTATATTTAACTACAGAAATAACTGTATTATAATGTAATATATAATATTATTCAATATTTTCAAGTATTTTTTATTTTATTTATATCTAAGAATCCAAAATTTATGGCTCGATAAGAATATCTGTTATAAGTTGTATGACAAGATTAGAGGTTGGCGTTTACTATCAGAAAGGCGATGGGCGATATTATTTAGTCAATGACCGGGAGTACCGGGAGTATCGAAAAACCTTGGGTTTGGCACTCATTCTCGTTACTCCCGTGCTCCCGTTACTCCCGTTACTCCCGATATTAGTCACCACATATCGCCTTTCGCCTCTCGCCTTTTGTCTTTCGTCTTTCCGAAGGAAATCTCCAATCCGCTTCTGGAAATTAACCAGCATTCTTACCACCTGCAATGATTTTAAAGTATTGAGATTTACCTAGATAACCGGTACAATCTCAGAAATCATTATACACAATGACATATATAACAACTTAAAACCATCAAAAAGGAGGGACTAGCCTATCGATATCTCAAAAGCCATAACAGATTCGATCAACCGTGCGCGCGAGCGTAGATATTTGAAATTGGTCGAAAACGAGCCGTTACCTAAACATATTGCGATTATAATGGACGGTAATCGCCGATTTGCCGAGCAGATCGGGCTTAAAAAGACCAAAGGCCATCAAAAAGGCAGGGACAAATTAGAAGAGCTCCTCGAATGGTGTCTTGAGATCGATATTAAGATCCTTACGGTCTATGCATTCAGTACCGAGAATTTAAGTCGAAGTACGAAAGAAATCAAGATATTACTGGACCTTTTCGAGCAGAACTTCAAACTTCTTGGCGATGATGAACGCGTCCATCAAAACAAGATCAAAGTTACTGTGATCGGCGACCGGACTATTTTGCCCAAAAGGATAAGAAAAGCGATAAGATACGCAGAGGAAAAAACCAAGGATTATGATAGCTATTATTTCAATTTAGCAGTGGCCTATGGCGGTCGTGAAGAGATAACTCACGCGATCCAAAATATCGCGGAGGATGCAAAAGCCGGAAAAATAGAGCCAAATAAAATTGATGAAAAATTAGTATCTTCCTACTTATATACCAAAGCATTCCCGGATCCGGACCTGGTGTTAAGAACTTCCGGGGAAGAACGAATTTCAAATTTTTTGTTATGGCAGCTTGCTTATTCAGAGCTGTATTTTACAGACGTATATTGGCCCGGGTTTAGAAAGATCGATTTCTTAAAGGCAATATATTCATATCAAATGCGCAAGCGTCGGTTTGGTAAATAGTAATATTCAGTATGATTTATATATAAAGATTACATTTATGTATTAATAATATTGGGATTCACCCTAAAACTCAATAATAAAGTTTTTAAGCACTGCCAGGAGGGGTAAAAACTATGCGGTTTGCGAAGAAGATAGTTATTGTATGTCTTATTGGATGTCTTATATTATCAGCACTATTTGGTGTTTCTTGGAGCGCGGACCTTGATGACTCGACCCGAGTTGCAAGACAACAAGTTGAGATCACGGTCAAGCACGAAAATGGCACCTTGATCAACGCCTCGGACGCGATCGATGTCGCGGTCGATACGAATGTGATCGTCGAATTCAACCAGATGATCAATGAAAGTACTGTTGAGAGCGACGATGACAAAAATATTACTTTAAATATTTATAATAATGTTACAATGGTTCCTGGTGATTTTTCATATGAGACCATTGATGGTAATACTACAGTAATATTCTCACCAACTGAATATTTATTGAAAGCAACAAAATACAATTTTACTATAACCGCCCATGTAGAAAATGTTTCTGAAGGACCTATTTTCTTTCAGGCCCACACAATTCATTTCACAACCGAACAATTTAATAATGGTACTATCAGCGGTTATATTTTAGATATCAGTAACGACACCGGCATCGCAGGTGTTAACGTTACGGCGATCGGCAATAATAACGAAACCTGGACTTATACAGATGCAAATGGTTATTATGAATTTTCATTGTACCCAGCCACATATAAGATCGTGGCGGACGGCGCCGAAGTTCATTATCTAACAAGTGAGAACGAAAGCGTTAATGTTTCCGAAGATGTGATCTTGGAAAATGTGAACTTATCACTTGAAGAGAGGCCGCAAAATGTAGTGGTAATGGTCAGGACCCGAGAATCGTCAGGGATGGCCGCGCCAAATGATTGGGTAGATGCGGACGGTGCAACAGATACACTTTTGAAACCCGACATAAGTATCGATTTTAATGAAGAAATGAATCCTGATTCTGTAAAGGCGAATTTAACGCTTTACACGGGCCTGAACTTTGTTAATGGCTCGTTGAGTTCGGATGACAATAAAACTTTTTATTTCGATCCGACCCTTGATTTATCGGAAGACACCGAATATGAATTAGTTATCACCCAAGAAGTACAACCCTTAAATACCTCGCATGACGCGCCTTTGTGGCGTGACTTGAGCTTTATGTTTACGACGCGTGGCGACCCGATATTATCTGTATTTCCGGTGGATGACGCGAATGACGTTCTTATTGATACAGTGATCGAGATCACATTTAATATCGATATTGATGCCACGAACTTAAGAAATTCAACAAAAATAAGTTCGGTGAATGGTGATGTTCCATATACCGAATTATACGATAATGTAACCCGCACCGCAACCTTGACACCGGATCAAGATCTAGAAGGTGAAACTGTCTATACCATATATATTGCCGACACCTTAACCGATACAGACGGCATCAGATTATTTCCACTGGATGACTATCCAAATATGAATGAATGGTCTTTCACAACCATCGCCACCATGGGTACCTTGAATATAACAGTCATCGATAAAAATAGCGCACATTTGATCAATGTCGAGATCTCGATTTATTTCGGTGATCAGGATTTCGGGTCCCATAGCACGGACTTAGACGGTAATGTTGTCATTATTTTACTAGAAGGCGAGTATAATTTCACTGCGATGTTAAATGGTTACCAGGATAATTCCCGGGATGGAATAATGATCGAGGCGGGCAAAGAAAAATCATTCTTGATCACAATGGTATCAGAGACAGGCTCGATCAGCGGCACGATAGAAGACAGCGATGGCAACCCGTTAGCAAATGTTATTGTTCTTGCGCAAATTGACGAAAGTGTCATGGGAACTGTCACCACCGATGCAAATGGCCAGTACACGATCTCGAATTTACTGCCTGGAAGTTATAATCTCTCATTTTCGGTTGAAGGTTATGATGAAGTAACAGTTGAGAATGTACAAGTGCTAGCAGATAGCCAGATGTTCGAAAATGTCGAGTTAACAAAATCGGCAGCCCCCAGCGAACCGGACGATGACGAAGAAGATATTGATTGGATGATGTGGATAATAATTATAATAATAATTTTGGTAATTTTAGTTATTATTGCCGCAGTACTCACCCGTAAGAAGCCCGAGGCCGAGGAAGTCGAGGCAATGGAAGAGGGTGGATATGGCGCAGCCGCGGCGCCAAGCCGTGATTATCAAGCGCCCCCGCCTACCACCTACCGCGAGCTCGAAGCACGTGGTGCACCAGGAGCTCAGCCGCCCAAACCGAAATATTACGGTAGATGTCCGGTTTGTATGCACCAAGTAATTGGCAGCGATGAATGTTTCCATTGCACGATCAGAGCAACCTATGACGTGCAAGAGCCGCCTATGATGTATTATGAATGAACAGAGCGCCAATTCAATATTCGGGAGCATAGGGAACCGGGAGTACGGGAGCCGGTAAATTTTTTTCAATTAGAATCATTTAAATTGCGATTTTTTTTCTTCAATGAACTAATTAATGCCATTAACATCATACTGATCCTTTCCAATAGAATATTTAGGTCATCATATTTATTTTCATTCAAATATTCTAAGTCCTTTGATAATAATAAAAAATATCTCGCTTCATTTAAAGATGCTTTTGAGATATATAATGAGTTAATATATCCCTTTAAATATTGCTTTCCATTGCCTTCTGCGATATTTGCAGGAATGGAAGCTGCTGCTCGTCTCAATTGTGAGGTCAAGCCATATATTTCAAATTTAGGAAAATCTATTGTTGTTTTATATATTTCAAGTACTAATTCATGAGATACCTTCCATACATCTAGATCCATAAAACTCTCTATTCTTGATTTATTATTCATTTTATTCCCCCTTGGTTTTATTAGTTGCTCAAAGATTAGTATAAGAATAAATTTTACGGTGCTCCCGAACTCCCGCGCTCCCGAACTCCCGAGATATGACAAAATAAATCAAATAAGTTCTTTTCATAAAAAATTACCATTTCTCATAGTGTACCAATTTTTCTAGGTTGATTCTTGAACTCGGGCCAGCTACTTCTGTAGGATAGCCAATGGGAATAATTGCCACAGGTCGTACATGCGAGGGCGTTTCTAGAACTTCGGCCGCCAACCCTTCATCGAACGCACCGATCCAGCACGCTCCGAATCCAAATGAGTGCGTGACAAGTAATATATTTTCAATAGCTGCATCTGAATCCTGGATACAATATAAGGTCCTGCCTCTAGGACCATAATGACTACCGGAACGCTTTTGGTTTGCACATACGACAATAACCACAGGTGCGGCAGCAATGAAGTTCTGACCATAAGCTACTTGTGCCAGTAAATTTTTGTTTTTGATATCCCTCACGACAATAAAATCACGTGCTTGAAGATTGCCCGCGGAGGGGGCTTGATTGGCTAGCTCGAGAATTTCAAGCACTATTTTTTCCGAGATATCACGAGTTTTGTCGAAGTTTCTTATACTTCTACGGCTATTGATCGTTTCGACTATTTCCATTTAGATCACCCAGACTCCATTGGTATATTCGAATAATAATTAATAAAATTACTTCTTCTATGATTTTGTGGAAAAGCACTCTTAAAGTGGTAAGTTAGGGCGGTGGTGTGAGGACGCCCTTTCAGGGCTTGTGGGATGTGGTATATTAAATTCCAAGAATCAAGATGCAAATTCCAAACAAATACCAAAACCCAAAATCCAATCCCGGTTTGGAATTTTGAAGTTGGTACTTGGAACTTATTTGGAACTGCGGTAACTTGCTTCGCCAAGTTACCTCGCTTTACGAATTCCTTCGGAATTAGTAAAGTTTGGACCTTGTATCTTGAATTTTTTACTTATATTCCACACCCCACATACCTCATCCCACATCCTAGAACTTACCACTTCAATGAATATAAAGAAAAAAACTAGTATCTTCCAGACATAAGAACAATAATTTTAAATCAAGATGTTCTATATCAATTCTTATAACTAAAGTATGATTGTCCAGTGGGGTTATTAAGGTTGAGTTATGATGTTATTGTTATAGGTGCAGGTCCGGCAGGTGGGCTAAGTGCAGGTATTTTAGCAAAAAAAGGGTATTCTGTTTTAATAATAGAGAAACGCAAAGTGGTTGGGGTTCCAGTTCAATGTGCCGAGGCGGTCTCCCAAAAGTCATTCACCGAAAATTTAATCAAACCGACCAATGCATGGATTAAGTTAAAGGTTAAGGGTTCAAAATTCATGGTACCAAGCGGCGATCATTTCTACGTCACATTACCGGGATATTCCATTGACCGCTCGAAATTTGATCAATGGTTGATGAAAGGCGCTGTTGAGAATGGTGCTAAGTTGAAGATCAATACTCGTGCCTTTGGTTTGCATAAACGCGCTAAAAATTGGTTAATAAAAACTAAAAGCAACGGTAAGATCAGCACGTTTGAAGGCAAACTTGTAATTGCGGCAGATGGCGCATCCTCAAATGTTGCAATAGAGCTAGGGTTGATACGTCGTCGTGAATTCCAGAAAGCGGTCGGTTTTAAATTCAAGGCTAAAGATGTTAATTACCCAGAGCGAGAACGGTTATCGTTCTATTTAGGTGCTAGGTTCAAAGGTTATGGTTGGGTCTTTCCACGAGGTGATGAATGGAATATCGGTGTGGGTGGTTATGGAAATAGCAACGAAATATTGAAACGATTTTTAAAATTTCTGAAACTAGATCCGACTAAAAGAACGGTTGCAAGCAGTGGCATAGTCCCGTACCGCTACGAATTCGAGACGCGGGTTAAGGATGGCATGATGGTTATCGGCGATGCTGCAGGTCTTGCCAACCCGATTTTTGAGGGCGGCATCCATGCCGCCTTAACCTCTGCCAGATACGCCGCTGAAGCTGCAATTAATGCCCTGGAGACTGAAAATATTAATGTGCTTCAAGAATACGAGAGGCGAATTTTAGATGAGCAAAACATTAACCCGATCATGTATAAATGCTCAGCTTATATAAGAAAATGGACAGATGAAGATTGGAATTTTCTAGGGTGGATCTTGAACGGTAAGGAATATTCAGATCTGGGCCTGGCACGATGTATTCTTAAAACCTTTCGACGCCCTAAATACTTATTGAGAACCGGGGAGCTACTCACCATCCGAAAAGCGCTGCGTCTCAGTGCGAAGTATGGATGGTGATCTTTCGACGTTGTGGGCAACTTAGGTGTTAGGTTATAGGTAATAGGGACATTACTGTAGAATATCATATATCGGGAGTAACGGGAGTATAGTGATGAAATACCATTGTCGGGAGTAACGGGAGTGCGAACTGGATTTCAAATTGTAAAATAAAAATTGTAAATTTCCAATCTCCAATTTGTATTTCAACATTAGACATAGGTTCGTGTTCCCGTACTCCCGGCTCCCGGGCTCCCGGTGTAAGACAATTTATATAAACCAGTGAATCTATTATCCTCTGCGGTATTTTATAGAAGTTATTATTTATTAAATTTGGTATCTTGGAGGATTCAGAATTACAGAAATTGGAATTAAAGAATATGCTGTCGCACATTTAGCATCAGCATACGCCTCACAGCTAAACAAAGTCGAGACCAGCAGATATTTAGCAACTCTATTCCGGGAATTAATAGATAAAATAGAGATCAAAGACGACATAGATTATCTTGCAGCGATTCTTGCCATCGGAAGAATATTGGATATGAAAACAAAAGAAGACACTTTCATGGTAGACATTGAAAAATTCCTCAAAACATTCCGAACATCGGTTACCGAAAAAATAACGTCACCTATAATAGGCGATGAAGATAAAGTTGGTGCTGAAAAGTTGATCGAAGCGTATAAAGTGACAGATAATGATCTGGCGGCTGCATTATTAACAACCTCATATGTATTTCTAACACATGAGATCGAGACCGTGAAAAAGATCATTGAGCTTTGGGACATCATCCGAGATGAACAGATAGTACAGCATAAATTGGATTATACTGCCGCTATTTTAGCTACGGGTAGAATCAGAGATCTTAAGTCCAAAGTTAATGTCCCGATAGAGATCAAGCAGATCGCCCAAAATCTTAAAAATATGATGGTAGAGAATTATGATATAAAATTAGAGAACATAGCGCAACGCGATATTGCATGTGCGTTCATAACGGCAACTTATGTAAGTAGAACGCCCCCAATTGAAACTAATAGCCAGATAATTGATCTATGGATTGATGCAAGATCAAAGCTGAAGCTTGGCAACGATGATATTGATACAATTATATCAATTCTTATCTGTGGCATTATTAGAGGCATAAAATTAGAGAAAGATTGGGATATTTTGAATTCGAAATTGGAAAATATCCGTAGTAATCTAGTATTATAATGTCTTATTTTTATTTTGAAAAGATTGGATAAACTGATTTACCTTCATAATTCATTACAGTTAATCCAAAATAATAAATTCAATAAATTAAGTTACCACATAAAATTTTCGTTAAAATACTAGCATTAATTGCCGAGGTGGCTCAGCCTGGCGGAGCGTCGGACTCATAGGGATCCTGAGTAATAGGATAAAAACACTGCTCCCGATTCGGAGTAATCCGAAGGTCACGGGTTCAAACCCCGTCCTCGGCACTCTTTTTTTTTGATTGTCTTATGTCGAGTGCCGAGGACGGGGTTTGAACCCTCGGACTTTGAATTCCAGAGGTTAAAAGTCAATTGGAATTCAAAGACCACGGGTTCAAACCCCTATGTTATTTATAGAAATGTAATTTGGCTACTCCCAAAATTGTTGCATAATTTGCCTTTACAAGATTATTTACTCTTCAGCCCTTGGTTTGGGAAAGTCGATCTTAGGTTATAAAAGAGCTAAGAGTTTCGCAAACCGAGGTAAAATTCAGGATAAAATAATTAATAGTGAATTTTACCGCAGGTGTTGGAATTCCTATGGTGATTTTTTACTATCGACCGGAATTCCAACCCCACGGGTTCAAACCCCGTCCGTGGCTTCACTATTGTTTTTTTATTTTCACAAAAAGGTAGTAAGTGTATTATATGAGAGTTAGTGAATGTATTTTCTAATAATGTAGATTGGAGATTCAAGATAATCATTAAATAGGAAGACAGAAGTTGGAAGATAGAAGTCAGAGTAAGATTCTGACTTCCGACGTCTGACCTCCGACTTCCTTTTCCCATAATAATCACCTTGAATCATGAATCTATAATGGCCCCAATCCTTAATCCTTAATCCTTAATCCTTAATCCTCAATCCTAACTCCTAACTCCTTAAATAGACACACAACCTAAAAGTAAATATTTATATGTGATATTATCCATTTCAAGATTTCAGTTTAAGTGATAGCAATGTTTGAAAAGGAATATGAACTAGAGTTTTTCAAGAGTAATGATTATACCCGCAAGATCTGTGAGGGTTGTGGCACACCCTTCTGGAGCCTGAACGCTGAAGCTAAGACTTGTGGAGATACCCCGTGCGTAGAATACGGCTTTATAAATGATCCGGTGACCGATAATAAGTATGATGTTAGTGGCATGCGGAATGAATATTTGAAATATTTCGAAAAGAATGGCCATACAATATTAGACCGTTACCCAGTGATCGCCAGATGGCGTGACGATATTTATCTAACGATCGCGTCTATTGCAGATTTCCAACCTCATGTAACCTCAGGTGAGGTACCACCCCCAGCAAATCCATTGGTAATTTCACAGCCCTGTATACGATTGGTCGATCTCGATATAGTAGGTAAATCGGGCCGCCATTTATCTAATTTCGAAATGATGGGCCACCATGCGTTTAACTCGCCTGAGGAACAGATATATTGGAAAGATGAAACTGTGGAATATTGCAATACCTTTTTCCACCAGGTTTTAGGCATACCAAACGACGAGATCACCTACAAAGAGGACCCCTGGGCAGGTGGCGGCAATGCCGGTCCCGCTCTTGAGGTTATGGTGAAAGGTTTGGAACTTGCGACATTGGTGTTTATGTGTATGAAGGGCGACCCAAACGGTAAATATGACATCAAAGGAGAACATTATTCACCAATGGATATGAAGATCGTTGATCCGGGTTATGGCTTGGAACGGTTGGTTTGGGCGTCTCAGGGTACCGCGACAATTTATGAAGCTGTTTATCCCGAGCTAACCCAAGAATTATTCGAGCGCTGTGAACTTATAGGTGCGCTCGAAGAATTGAATGAAAATAATATTTTTGTGGATTATTCAAAACTCGCAGGTATGATGACTTTTGACTCCGCAGATTCGTTACTCGAACTCCGAAAGATACTGGTGAAACAATTGAATACCAAAGGTCATGACCTGACTGTCGATAAATTATCCGAACTTATGACACCGATCGAGAACATATATGCTCTCGCAGACCATACCCGCGCGCTAACCTTCATGTTCGGGGATGGTGTCGTACCTTCAAATGTCAAGGCCGGATATATTGCGAGATTGATTTTAAGGCGCACCTTGAGAATTATCGACGACCTAGGTAAAGGTTTGGAACTTGATGAGCTTGTAGAAAAACAGATCGGGTCGCTAACAGATTTTCCGGAGTTTCAAGAGTCGCAAGATGCAATTTTGAAGATAATTAGGATCGAAACTGATAGGTACCGAGAAACCTTGAAAAAAGGCACGAGATTGATCAGCAATTTCATTGGAACTCTCGAAAAAGATAAAACCATCCCAACCGAAAGTTTGATCGATTTTTATGATACCCATGGCATCCACCCTACGATCGTCCGGAAAGTAGCGCACGCGCAAAACCTCGATCTTGAGATCCCGGAAAATTTCAATACATTACTTGCCGAGCGCCACACCGGCGAGCGTCGTGAGGTGCGGGTTGAAGATGAAACTTATGATGTAGCACCAACAAAATTGTTATATTACGACGATGAAAATTGCCGCAAATTCGATGCAACGGTAATTTATTCTGAAGAAGATAAAGTGATCTTAGATCAGACGCTTTTTTATCCCGAAGGTGGTGGTCAACCCGGTGATAAAGGTACGTTTGAGGTTAATGGGCATGTTGTAGAGGTGACCGAGGTACAGAAGCATGGTAGTGTCGTCGTGCATCATACCACCGAAAGCATACCAGTCACTACAAAGTTACACGGTAAATTAGACTGGACGCACAGGATCGCGTTAATGCGCCATCATTCATCAACACACGTGATCCTCGGCGCCGCCCGAGAGATCTTGGGAGATCATATCTGGCAGACCGGTGCTCAGAAAGGCGTGGAACGTTCTAGATTGGATATAACCCATTATTTAAAGCTCACACCCGAAGACCTGCGTAAGATCGAGCTGAGGGCGAACGAAATTGTACTGGAGGACCTGCCGATCGATAAACAGTGGCTTGACCGCGATATCGCAGAAAAGAAATATGGATTTAGATTATATCAAGGTGGTATCCCACCCGGCAAACAGGTTCGGGTAGTGAAGATCGAAGAATTTGACGTTGAGGCTTGTGCTGGTACACATTGCAGTTCAACAGGCGTGATCGGCTCGATCAAGATCCTGAGATCGGAGCGCATTCAGGACGGCGTGGAGCGTTTGGAATTTGCGGCGGGGCTCGCAGCGATCAGGAGCAACCAGGAGCATGATAGGTGGCTTGAGGAGGCGAGTAAGATAATTAGTGTGCGTCCCGAGCAGTTGCCCAATAGCGTCAAACGCTTCTTTGAAGAATGGAAAAAACAGCGAAAAAAAATTAAATCTTTTTCTGTAGATGCCATATTAGTAAAACCTGGCGCTAAGAGTGAATCCGAAACAACTATAGCCACTTTGGAAATTGGCGATATAAAACTGCACAAGAGAATTTTAGATCTTGAAATGAAAACGCTTATTGTTACTGCCAAAAAGTTGTTGAAAACCGCAAAGACCATCACAATTCTTGGCTCTAAAACCGAAGGTGCAAAAATAATTATTGGCAGAACTCAGGATATCGATCTGGATTGTAATGAGGTGCTTCAGGAGGCATTAGGTATAATCGGTGGTAAAGGCGGCGGCACCCCTGATTTTGCACGCGGTGGCGGGCCTGACGCCGCGAAATTGGAAGAAGCGCTAAAGTTCGCCCAGGAAAAAATTCAAGATTTGCTACAATGAATGATGTAATATATCTTCATTAAAAATATTTATTAATCTTTTTATCAAATGAGATTGGTGTTAGCTTCTTATTTAAACAACAGGCTACAACTGCTGCATCAGGATAACTGAGCCTTCCGTGAGCATTATTATATTGTTTCCATGCATCCATAACCATTTGTCGTGTGGGTATTTCCAAATCTACATGTGGTAATTTTAACAAATATTCACCTGCGGTCCTAGCAGTTATATGGCCTTGTCTATACTGGATTAATGACAAAGTCTCTGACCAAACCTCTAATGGTATAAGAATTGTCTCTGGTTTTTTAAATGCATCCACAGCCTTTTTATGATGAATATCATTTTTAGAAAAAAGAGCATAAAGAGCAGAAGTATCCGCAACACGCATTCATATCACTTGACCTGTTTTGCATATAAATATCTATCGTGATGTTCACTTACTCGTTTATCTGTATCTGTAAAATTAGGCAAATCCGAAAGGTCTATTTCATCCTTAGGAACTATCTTCTCAATTATTATCTTGATTTTATCTCCCTCTTTGACACCAAATTCTGATAATTCGTTCTTAGATAAACGTATTGCGAGGCTGTTGCCCCATTTTTTAACTTCACTTATCATGTATATACTTTATGTAGATACAAGTATTTAAGACTTCTCTTGATCTTAAATACACTGTTTAAATAAGTATGGTATCTTAAAATTAGGGAGGAGAAGAATCTCCTCCCTAATAACCCATCACTCTTTTATT
>CBDVCJ010000107.1:0-12141 GCA_965372445.1 uncultured Thermoplasmata archaeon
GGAATAAATGATAAAACCAAGATCGTTGGTTCAATATGAAGTGAATGTTGACCATAATTGTTCCATAAATTTTCTTTTTTAATTTGTATTATTGATTTAAAAATACTCTTGTATAGAACAAATGCTAAAACAATGCTGTAACCAATAAATATTGAAAATATAATACCAAAAAAACCTAAAATGGATTGGAATTCTTCCGAAGTTAATGATTTTCGATCTTGAAAGAGAGTATTAAATAAAATTGCGAAAATCACAATTGGAACCAAGATCATTAATAAAGAAACATATTTTAATTTTTCAAGAGCCTTAATCCTTTTCAATTTTGAACTATCCAAATTATTTTTCCCCCGCGAATTTCTAACAAACATTGTCGATAAACAGCTGCCGCTTGGCTCTTGAGCACCTGGCTAAGCCACTATTCATTTACCACATTGTCAATATTCATCAATCTATATAAATCCCGCCCTTACCGTTCAACTACGCTAGTATTTGTGTTGCTGTTGAATATTAGGTATCCCCTTTCCCAGACTCAGAGCTCAATAAGCCCTATGAAAAAAGGTTATTATATGTGGCATCGGGACCGTTAAAATCAAACCATTTTATTGACAATATTGATTTTAACGCGTCAGGGCTGAATAAGCCCTAATCACTCCATAGACTTATTCCGCCCGTAGGCCTCGGCCCGTCATTTAACATTGAAAATCAGAGGGCCGAGGCCGGGATTTGAACCCGGGCTGAGGGATCCACAGTCCCAGATGCTACCAAGCTACACTACCTCGGCCACAAATGACAATATTGATTTAGTAGATTTTTTCCTAATTACTTTTTTCGAATATAGGTTTTTGGATTGTGTATAGAAGCCACTAAATATTTATAATTATTCTCAAGGTTAGGTAATGCGGTAACGGTTACGAGGCCCGTATGGTCGAAGACCGAAGGTTGAGAGCATGAGGGTACGAATGTACCCGTATCGTGAGACGGCAGGGTTATTCGGCTCGATAAACTGAGACGAAAACCGCAACCGAGACGTAACCGATAGACGCTAAACGATACGAGCCTCGCAAACGCAACCAAAAAAACAATGATTTTTTGTAGTATTGGGATTTGGCATTTATTCTGGATTTTGTACAATAAGTTAATTTTACACAAATTATATATTAAGCCACAGTCATTTACTCAAGTAGGTGCTGAATAGTGGCAGACGAGAACACAGACGATGACTCCGGGGATGCTTACGGTGACGAGGATGGATGGGATGACGATGAATATTGGCAAGAGGACGAGCCGAAATATATAGATGACGAAGACACCGGTTTCAAACCCCACAAGGATATCCCCAAAAAGCTTAGCACCGCTGCGCGCCGCACAGACGCGTTTTTTGATACATTATTATCCAAAGCCACGGGCACCGCCGAGAGATCGCGTGAGAAGCTTGAAGAATACGCGCCGAAGGTGAAAAAAGGTGCAAAAAAAGTCATTCGTACAACCGGCACCGGAATCAAGAGGATCGATGATTATGGCGATGAATATTCCGCCAAGATTTTTCGCCGAGATATTTTTGATAGCATTATCACCGCCACCATAAAAAGCCCGAAAATGATCATTGCGGCGGTGGTTATTATTTCTCTTGGAATTTTTGTATTAGGTGCGGCACCGGCGCCCTACGGCAAAGATTTTCAACAGAACATAAGAGGCGATATGAATGTATATTTGCCTCAGGACCATGAAACGAAAATGATACTGGATGAGATCCAGAAGGACTGGTCGACTGATATTATCGTGATCTTCGTTGAGACCGATAATACGATCGATAATATTGATCGAAGAGGCATTACCAATATTTCTGATGTAGCAGTCTTGAATGAGATGAGCAGGGTTGAAGATACTATAGATTATAATACAGAAGATCGTGGTAGCGAGGACAGTGTGGTTTTTGTGTTAAGTTTTTCGACTTTGGTTAAAGTAATTAATAGCACACCCCCACGATTTGTTGATGCGGTTATTGAAGAATTTGAAAAAACATTTCCAATTATAGAGCCTCCTAGATTATATACACCGGAAGGGGAATACTCCATTCCGGAACAAGATCGAGTGGATACAATATTTGAACAGATCCCGGCAGATGCTAAAAAGAGTATAATAATTGATCATAATGATGATACGATCTATGAGACAGGCATAATTCTAGTCGGCTTATCGAAAGATGCCGACCAGGCAAAAATGCTAAAAAAGGTAGAGGCTAGTATTGCAAAGGAAGCCCAACACTGTAATATGACACTTACAGGCCCGATCCCAATGACACAGGCGATAACTGAACGTACATATAATGAGGTCACCACAACCTTACCCGCCGCAATGTTGATGGTGGCGGCGGTTTTGATTTTGTTCCACCGCACCTGGAAGATCGTGGTGATAACATCGGTACCGATCGTAACATCGTTGGCAATTACATTTGGGATCTTGGGTATAACGGAAATGGTGCTCACACCCCAGGTTGTGCTGATCGCACCGGTTCTGATCGCGTTGGGCGTGGCTTACGGGCTTTATATTGCCAACCGCTATTCCGATGAGAGAGACATCGAGGACCCTGAGGAGCGTATCCGCAAATCGGTAAAAACCACAGGCAAGGCAATATTTTTATCGGCGATTACGACCTCGATCGGGTTTGCGTCGTTAATGACGGTCTCGATGATACCGTTACAGGTATTGGGGTTTGGACTTAGTGTTGGCATTTTGTTGTGTTATTTAACCACGATATTAACCGTACCCGGCCTGGTAATGTTGCTCGATTATCGCAAAAAAGGCGAGATCAAGTCCAGGGAGAAAATTGGCAACATCCCGGTGAACAACCGTAAAAAGATCGTGGGGGCTGCGATATTATTCACAATAATTTCCGCGATACTAATTCCCTCGGTGACCGCAAACATGGATTATGTGAAAATGGCGCCCCAGGACGAGCCGGTGATCCAGAAAATGCACGAGTATGGCGAGAAGTTCGGCGGTGGCGATTTCGGGTTGATACTGGTGACGGGCGACCCTGCGGAAGAAGATGACACCGATGACAGTATGAAAGATATCGAGGTGCTAAAGGACATAGAAGATCTGGAAGACCAAATTAATGACGACCCTAACGACCCAAATGACCCTTATGTTGAAAATGCAAATGCTTTAAGTATCGTCACCATAATGAAAACTATAACAATTCCGGATTTTCAGGTGGAGAGCGGCTCGAACATTCTATTGCCAATTTTATTGGAAATGATCCAGGATTACACAAATATGTCCTTCTGGGACGCGATCTCAAGTGACCGTATGGAGAATTTTCCAGCAATTCAACAGGCAATGATAAATATTTTCTACAATACTTTAACCCCAGAGCTGCGGGGCATGTTTATTAGTGATGATTATTCAAAAACACTTATTTATGTGCTCATGCCGTCGATGGATGTGGTCCAGACCAAAAAGGTTGTGACCGCGATCAACCTAATCACCGAGAAATACGAAGCTGGATTGGACACTACGCATCTTACGGGTTTTGGGGCGATCCTGGTTGCAGTCAATGATATGCTGGTCTGGAGCAGTGTACAGAGCACTATCATGGCGATCGGGCTCGTGCTCGTGGTGCTGACCGCGATATTTAAATCGTTTAAATTCGCAGCTATCACATTGATACCGGTGTGTCTGGTCGTGATCTGGCAACCTATAACGTTAATTACGATCGGGTCTATTGGCAAGTTCATCAACCCCGTGAACCCGTATTTCGGGGGTGAGCTGAACCTGTTCAGTGCTGTTATCGGGTCGATCATCGTGGGGATCGGGATCGATTTTGGCATACATATGACAGAACGTATACGCGAACGCGGTGAAGATGTTGCGTCCGTTAGGCATGGTGTAGCGACTTCGGGGATGGCGTTCCTCGAAGCCACGATCACGGTGTCGGCCGGGTTGTCTGCCGTGTTTTTAATTAATATCCCGGCGATCCAAGAGTTCATATTGTTAATAATTTTATTATTGATATATAGCGTCGTCGGCGCTATTTTCATATTGCCCGCAATTTACACGATCGTATTCCGTGCGCGTAAAGCTGGTTCGGGCGAAGACGACGAGCCGCAGGAGGTCGAACCTATGGAGATGGGTGGCTCTGACAGCGCGATCTCGGCAGGTACAGCCGCCACGGATCTAAAAAGCGGCCAATAACAACAAATGCTATTTTTCAGAAATGACATTAATCGTGATTTTTTTGATGTGACTTCGGGAACAACGGGAGTACTAGTTATTTATTTTCAACGTTCGGGAGTAACAGGAATCCAGGAACCCGAACTGGATTTCAAATTGCAAAATAAAAATTGTAAATTTCCAATCTCCAATTTGCAATTCTGTATTAGGCATTAGTTCGGGCTCCCGTGCTCCCGACGTGGACATTAATTACTCAAGCTCCCGATACTCCCGATTATTGATAAAAAAAATATCACCTAAATCCTACCACCTATTACCTAAACAATACACAATTGGCCGAAACATTAATAAATCACTATTTATAATCATAGAATGGATATTACTATATAATGGGGAATAAATATGAGACTAAATTCAGCATTAAGTGCTATATTTGTAATAATATGCTTGAGCATTTCAACATTAGCGATCTCAGTAATTGCTGATGATGGAAATGGCAGCTATGACGATGGAAATAACGCTGCGAGAAGTGACCGTCAGAATTACATTGCGTACTATAACAAAACCTTTAGCATTCAGAGCGGTTGGGAATGGCAGAATGTAAGTGTAGCGGTTTTTGTACAAACTCAGGATCAGACCGTGAAATTTGATATCAATAATAATTATCAATTCAATTCTGCCGAAGTTTTGCAATCCACGGTTAACGATCTGGACGGTAATTGGGTCTCTACAAGTACCTCACGCCACGTTCTAGCAGAACTGTTCACTTCGGAGTTCTGTGGGTTTTGTCCTGGTGCGGTTGGGGCAATGGATAGAATTGCACGCGATTCTACTTATTACCCAACGAAAATGTCGTTAATTGAATGGCACCCTAATTCAGGTGGTTACGCAGACCAGTATGGATTCCCGGAATCCGATGCCAGAATTAGCTGGTATTTCAGCGGCCACTCAAGTGGCTATCCGACCTCAATTTTTGACGGCGATATTGAAGATGTGGGCGGTTCATCAGACGGAAATTCAACTAATATCGATACAAGATACAAAAATCACATAAATGGCCGAACCGCAATTGCAAGCCCGTTGGATATTACCACCAAAGGTTACAAAGACAGCAATTCAGGGTGGATCAATGCTTCAATAGAATTAAGTAGCTCCACGCAACTTAAAAACCTGGAAGTTAATTTTGTTGTGGTAGAAGATCTATATCCAGCAAAGAAAGGTTCCGCTTTTTATAGATATACAGCACGGTCAGTGCTTACCAATGAAGATTTTATACTACCTAACCATGAACCGGTTGTAACCAACCCGTTAACACCCATTAAGATTCTTGAAGACATGGATGATGACACAACGATAGATCTAGAACATGTATTCACCGATGAAGATATTGATGACATGACGTTCAGCTCAGATAAGGACGGTGGATTTAAAGACCACATTGATGTAGATATTGGGATCGACGGCAAGGTAACCTTAACTCCGGACTCGGATTGGAATGGTGTCGAAGACATAACTTTTTATGCGGATGACGGAAGGGTGACAACGCCTACCAGCCATGTGGTAACAGTAACTATCGACCCTGTGAATGATGCACCCTATGTGAATAGTGCAATGGCAGATTTTAATATTTTAGAGGATAATGTAGAGACCGATAAATTCGATCTAAATGAAGTGTTCAAGGATGTAGATACCGACCCGACCCTAAACGTTTTGCCCCAGGAAGCGGTAAGTTTTAGCTATTCTGGAAACGAATTTATTACTGTTGCAGTAGAATCTGGTTTGGTGTCGTTCACACCTGACCAACAATGGAATGGCATAGAAACGATAACGTTCAAAGCCACAGACCCACTTGGCTCTTTTATTACTGAAGATGTTACAGTAACAATAAAATCTGAGAATGACGCACCGGAATTAACAGCCACGATCGCGGATATTGAGTTTAATGAAGATACCGTTGCCTCTGAGATCATCAACCTGAATGATTATTTCATGGATTCGGATGGCGATGAGATTTTATTTAGTTATACGGGTAATGAAAATATTTATGTCTACATTGATACGCTTGGTAAAGTGACTCTAACACCAGTAGATGATTGGTTTGGTGTGGAAACTATTACATTCTATGGCGACGACAGCATTGCCGACCCGATTACAACAGATGCGAAAGTAACAGTGTTAGCGGTTAACGATGCACCGATCCTAGATAATGCAGAGGAATGGGAGCTACTATCATCCGATGTTAAGGTCACTAATGAGGACACGATCAAGATCGATGAAGGTGATTTATTAAATGTGATTGTAACTGCATCTGACCCTGCGGACGGTGATACCCTTACATATTCTGATGATACTGATCTGTTTGATATTGACTCTTCAACCGGTGAGATCTCGGTCACACCGACAAATGACGAGGTGGGTACTCATACCGTTAAGATCACTGTTGATGATGGTGCTGAGGTTGATAATACCGACGAACTTACTTTCAAATTTATCGTACAGAACACAAATAATGCGCCTGAAACGCCGGTGATCATCACGCCCCAAGATCAAGATGTATTTACAGTAGGAACAACGGTCAATTTCAAAGGCAGCTGTGACGACCCGGATTTACTTTTAACCGATACTGAGGAGACATTGACCTTTATTTGGAGCTCGAACCACACCGAGGATAACTTAGGCTATGGCGAGGAACTCAATGTCGATGATTTAGAAGTCGGGGTACATCAGATCACCTTAACGGTCAAGGATAAAGCGAAAAGGGAGAGCACCGCCCAGATCACAATAACGATCGAGATAGACAAAACCAAAGATACAGATTCGGACGGTATCCCGGATTATCGTGACGAGGATGACGATAATGATCTGATGCCGGATTGGTGGGAGGTGCAATATAAATTAGATCCATTTGACCCAAAAGATGCTGATAAGGATAGTGATGGCGACAAGTTCTCGAACCTAGAAGAATATCTAGGCGATGATGGCGCGATCGGTGGGGATGATTCCACGAACCCGCTCAAGCGCACTTCATCACCAACAATTGCGTCGGAAAAAGAAAGCACCTCTGATGGTATTGATATGACCTGGCTTGCAGTGTTAGTAGGTGTTGTGGTTGCTATTATCGTAATGTTGATTATGTTTTTATTAATACGCGGCAAGCGCAAGAGATCCGCGGAGACCGAGCAACCCCCAGTTGAAGGTGAAGACGAGAGGGTGCCGACGCCAATGGTTCAGGCGCAATATGGAATGATACCACCGCCGCAGCCTGGTATGATGCCACCGCCGGGCCAATTACCGCCGCTGCCTCCGCCATACGATATGCAGCAAATGCCGCCACCCCAGCAACCGATGCCAGCACCACCACCTACACCAGACTACACCCAATCACCACCCGCTCCAGACTACTCCCAGCCAGCACCACCAGCTGAAACACCGCCAACCCCACAAGAGCCAGCAGCCCCACAGCAGCCGCAAGTACCGAAGATCAAGAGCCCTGAGCAGTAATATACAATGAGAACCCATTATAAGGCCATAAACACCAAATTTTCAAATAGAAGTATTACTATCATACTATCATGGTGAAAATGTGAATAAGATCGTAATACTCGGGATATGTATAATGCTGATACTGGTTTCTTTTTCTACTGGATGTATATATGAGGAACGCAGTGAGAAAAAGGAAGAAGAACCAGAAGAGGAACCAGAGGAAGGAAATAATGAAACTACATTCAAGTATGGTGTTAAATTAGAAGTTATTTCGGATGTAGACCATATCTTTGGTAAAACTAGTTCCCATAAGTCCCATCCTAATGAACTGACACAATTTTTATTATTAGTAACCAACACTGGAAATACAACAGATACTATCAAATTGCAAACTCCTCCACTCCCGGCTGCGGATTGGTATTACGAGTTGGATGAAGGTGACGATATCGGCAGCGGCAAACTCGATAACGATAATAACATAATAATTACAGCCAAAAGCTCGGAAGTGCTTAGATTGACTGTGCTCGTGCCAGAGCAGGTGGGTGCTTCGATAACGGCACAAGTTACCGCAATTTCAACAGGCGATACCAGCCAAAAATCAACAATCGAGTGTAGGACTCAAATTTTCGATTTGGGTAATGAAACCTCAAAATCCGGGGATAAGGTCAATGTGTATTATACTTTGGTAGATCGTGGTACCGATGCGGGATTTAATGAAAGTGTATGGAGTTATAATCAGGCAAATGAGTTCCCGTTCATGATTGGAGAAGGTGTGGTTGCAGGGTTCTCGCAAATGGCGGAAGGTATGAGAGAGGGCGAGACCCAGGTATGGAAGTTTCCTGAAGAACTATGTTATGGTAGCGACCCGAATGACGGTAAACCGGATGGACCGCTAGTATTTGAAATGACAATGTTAGATTTAAATACGGAAGAATGAATAAATGGAAATACTGGCCTTCCAATTGGAGATTTCAATAAAATAGTAAAAAGAATAAAATATTACTTCTTAGATTACTGATGAAGGTGACATTTATGAAAAAAATCGTAATAATTGTAATATGTATCTTACTATTGTTAGTCTCATTTTCAGCGGGCTGTGTTTTTGAAGAAAGGGAAGAGAAAAAAAAGGATGATAACGAACCGATCCCGGACAATACAGAGACGCTAAATATTACCGAGCTCAGCCACGAGCCGACCAACCCGACCGAGAATGATACCGTAAAAGTCACCGCCAAGATCAAAGCCGAGAATGAGCTCGAGCCAATTAGGATAATTTTTTGTTATGAAGAGACAAACCTTTGCACTGTTAGTGGAGTAATGACGCTCAAACAGGGCACTGAAGATGTTTATGAATATGATCTTGTAATAAGTGGGAATTTCGAACAGGGAGATAAGATCGTTTATCATGTAACTGCAGTAGATAGCGAAGGTACAGAGGTCGATGCTGAGGAAAGATTTACAGTTCTATAAAATTATTATCGGTAACCTAACCAGTTATTTTTGTGATGGATACTATTTAAAAGGTATCATTAAGATAAAAAAAGGTAGAGGTTTCAATATAGTGTTCATATTGACCATCATGATCATTTTTCAATGCATATTCAATCCGATCGTCATAATGCCTTCAACTGTTTCGGCATCCATATAACCTTTATAGCTATACCACCCAACAGTATTAATATCTAATTTTAAAAGGAATACGGTGGTGGGTGTGCCTTGTCTTGCACCGTCAGGGTCATAGGTATACATTGCACTGCGATATTTGGGATCGTCATTGATATCAAGAGAATACAGATATGCAATATCGGCATATTTTTTTAGTTTACCAGTTTCTTCCGTACCTTTGACCAGATCGTTATCTTTCATATCTTCCCATTGCGCATCACAGGGCTCACATCCAATCTGCCAGAAAAATAATACTATCACTTGATATTCATCTAGTGCATCTAAGATCCAATTTGGATGACCGACGGGTTGACCTGCTTTGGCATGGTCGTCGGGATAGTCGACCCAAAATTCTTCAAATTCGCCTGAGATCGGTGACAGTCCAAGACATCCAAGACAGGTTACACTCGAATTAGTTTGGATATGGAGATATGCACCTCCGACAGTACCACCTATTAATAGACCGAGAATTATAATGACGGAAACTAATTGTTGGGTTGAAAGTACCATTTTAGATCACTTTGCAATTCTAGTTGTGTATTATTATCACAATGAATATTTAAGGTTTTAGATTTATTATTTCAATTTCTTATTTATAAGATTAAGGTGTGCAGCATCGAATTTGCAGGCATCCACACATCGACCGCACCTTATACATTCGAGACTTTTATTATAGTTTACCACATCGATATCCATGGGACATACCTTATTACATTTCATACATTTAACGCATTTTTCACGATCTATATTAATATCTGAGATACTGATCTTATTGGTGGGTGCCATCAGTGCGCCTATTGGACATAGAAATTTACACCATGCTCTTCCGATCGCGAGAATTAAAACGAAGAAAATAACCACGAACACCATTTTCGGCCAAAAATAGGTGCCGGCGCTCCATCCGGAAGGTTCCATAAGTAAGGTCGGTATTGTGGCAACCACACCGCCAATAGGATCTAGATCTGTGAACAACATTTCCTTGAACGCAAAGGAGGTGATCGGGATAAATAATAAGATAATATATTTTATTCGAGTTGGTTTTAGATGTATCGTTCTTAAAGAACCCGCCAATCCCTTTCTGATCTCTGAATGGCGATCGTAAAGGAAGCCCACAATTGCCATCGTAACAATGATTAATCCAATAAATGCAGGGAATTCCGGGTAATCAAGAGTCATAATTGAGCCGCCAATTATAGCAATGCCAAGAATAAGTAGAATGAAGTTCAGGATCGAATTTTTATACAACCGCACCAGCCCAAAAAGCCCAAGAACAAAAAGAACGACACCGACCAACCCTAAATAACCGGTGATTATAGTGGAATATCCTAATGGTATCCCAATGAAGATGGTCCCAATAATAATTGCACCTAAGACTTTAGGTAAATCTAACGGAATGGTCTTACGGATCTTACTATAAGCCTCTTGAAGAAAACCGAGAGGACAGGCCCACCCACAAAAAGCCCTTCCAGTAAAGAATCCGACAATACCCAATAACCCTAACAGATAGAAAAACGAAATTAAAGCTAGTCGTGGATCAGACCATAGCGTGATCGAGCCGTGTTCAAGCACCCATAATGGACATGCTGCGGTATGGCCGGGGCTGGCAGTGCAAAAATAATAGGGATAGATCAAGCCTGTGTTTGTTAGTCCCACAACACCCAATATACTTAGTAAGAGGAATATTACTTGACTGGTAACTCGATAGCTTTTTAGTCTCATTGGAATCGCAATCTGAATATTTTCTTAATATATAACTATAGTTGGTAAGTTTTTACGTTGATTTAGTTAACGTAAATGTGGTGAGGGTCTGAAATATTATTGGTTGTGTATTAATAAGGTTATAGGTTGTAGGCTACTCTTCGGGAAATGGGATTCGGGATTCGACCTCCCCCACCCCAATTTTTAACACGAAAGCGCGAAAACACGAAATAAAATTTTTGAGTTACTAAATTTCGTGTTCTTCGTGTCCTTCGTGTTAAATTATGGGAGGTGAGGTAAAACTGCAACAGTTTCGATCCCCAATTCCCAATTCCCGTATCCCGAAATAAGATCTTTGATAAATTACTCACTACCTACGTCCTAATCTCATCGATTTGTTATTCTCAAGAGACAAAAGATTTAATTCTAACTGTATTATACCCATTTCAAGTACAACCATTAAAGGTGATACTATGCAAGATGCAATCGTTACAGTTGCGAAATTAATGATGATCGCTGCGGAGACCGCACCTAAAGGTCGAGGTGAAAATGTTATAACCAGTACAATGCTCGAAGGTGAGAGCCTCAATAAATTAGGTGAAGAGATGATAAGGTACGGCGAGGATAACAACAATAAGCTTTTTGTTCGGGATGGAAATAATGTATTAAAGTCACAGGTTTGTGTACTTATCGGATTGAAGAGCACCACCCCATTAGGTCTAAACTGTGGTGCTTGTGGCTACCCGAGCTGTGACGAGCTACAGCAGCATTACCCCAAAGAAGGTAAAGATTTCAATGGACCGCTTTGCATCATTCGAACTCTGGATTTAGGGATCGCAATGGGCTCTGCAGTAAAAACCGCTAGTATTCACAATATTGATAACAGAATTATGTATCGAGCTGGCGTTTTGGCTCGGAAATTGAAATTAATTGAGGCCGATATCGTAATGGGGATACCATTATCGGTAAGTGGTAAAAGTATATTTTTTGATAGATGACATTGTATGGAAAGACGAAAGGCAAAAGACGATTATTTTAGTCATGGAGTCCTATAAGTTGTGAGTTGTGGTTATTTAGGTGATAGGTTTTAGGAAATAGGTAATAGGGACATTACTGTCG
>CBDVCJ010000108.1:0-12103 GCA_965372445.1 uncultured Thermoplasmata archaeon
TAGCGATGTTTTTCCTGAAGAAGGGGGATATCCAAAGTCGGAAAAATGTTCTCATAGTTGGAGCTTCTGGATCGATCGGTACCACTGCAGTGCAGCTTGCTAGGCACTTCGGAGCCAAAGTGACAGGGGTCTGCAGTACTGCTAACCTGGAATTGGTAAGGTCCCTGGGAGCCGAAACGGTTATCGACTATATAAAAGAGGACTATTCGAAACGCAGTGAGCGTTATGATTTGATATTGGATGCCGTTCCACAGCAGGTGGCGGATAGGAAAAGCTTGAAATCACAAGCGAAGAACGCCCTTACTCCTGATGGGAAGTACATCTCAATAGATGATGAGATAGCTAAGACAAGCTATGAGGATCTTGTTCTAATGATGGACCTTGCGGAGTCTGGTGAGTTCAAACCGGTGATTGACAGAACCTATCCGCTTGAGCAAATGGTCGAGGCTCACAAATATGTAGATAAAGGGCACAAAAAGGGAAATGTTGTAATAACAGTGGTGAAAGATAAATAATAAAGGAGTTTGGGAGTATGAAAACTAGTAAAGAGCAAAGTGATGAAGCTTGGAAAAAGTTTTTAAAACGACATTGGAAAATGGCAACATTAATGATTGGAGGTATTGCAGCAGCTGCTGTTGTAGCGTTTTTTGTCTTTTTATGGGTGGTTGCCGATGCACAAGCAACAAGGCTCGTGCCTGAAGTGGTTGGTGAGTGGACTGTAGGTTATGTTTTCACGTTCATACTAACTGTAATACTTTGGGAACTTATCTTTGTAGCAAGTTGGGTAATTCCGATGGGAATAGTAATATATACTCAATGGTACAGAAAAATTCCAGAAAAGGAACGGAAAGAGTACGAGAGAAAGCCCCGCCATCGTAAAACAGCAGGAGGGAGCAGTGGCATATCATGTTTGGTTAGTTTGATATGGCTAATTATTGTGTGGATCGATGGCAGGTGGAATCTTGCTTTTCAAAAATGGACATTCGATGATTGGATATATTCGTGGATAGCAGCATGTCTTTGGGTTTTACTGATTGTTGGCATCCCCGCATTGATATACTTAATGTGGTCTCTTAAAAAAAATGTATGAAATGGTTGTGACTAAAGGGTTAAGACCTACTTTGATTTTGCATGAATTGGAGGGATACTAATTAAAGCGATCGTGTGCACAAAATACGGGCCTCCTGATCTTCTTAAGCTCAAAGAGGTACCAAAACCGGCTCCCATGGACAACGAAGTACTGGTAAAAATTCATGCGGCATCCTTAAATGCAGCTGACGTGGAGATCCTGGGAGGTGCCTGGAGTGCCCGATTCACAGGACCTTTTAAACCAATGCACAAGATACCCGGATCTGACATTGCGGGGCGGGTTGAAGAGGTAGGCAGAGATGTAAAGCAGTTTCAGCCAGGTGATGAGGTGTTCGGGGACTTATTCATGTGCGGTTTTGGCGCTTTTGCCGAGTATGTATGTGTTCCTGAAAATGTATTAGTGCCAAAACCGGCCAGTATGACATTCGAGGAAGCAGCGACCTATCCTCAATCGGCGATCATCGCCCTGCAGGGTCTTTGCGGTAAAAGAGCGATCCAGCCGTGGCAAAAGGTATTGATCAATGGTGCGGGTGGCGGTATGGGTACTTTTGCTGTACAGATAGCCAAATCCTTCGGGGCTGAAGTGACCGCCGTGGACAACGCGGAGAAATTGGAAATGCTGCGCTCGATCGGTGCAGACCATGTCATTGATTACACCCATGAAGATTACACCAAAAGTGGTCAGCGTTATGACCTGATTCTTGATGTTGCGGCACATCGTTCGGTTTTCGCTTACAAACGTGCTTTGAGTCCCAAGGGAATTTTTGTCATTGTCGGAGGCTCCAGGGCTTCAATTTTTCAAACTGTGTTCCTGGGACCAATGATCACAATGACCGGGAGTAAGAAAATGGGTATGAATCCATGGAAAACAAACAAAAAAGAAGATCTGGATTTTTTAATAGACCTTTTTGAAGCCGGCAAAGTAAAACCGGTTATAGATAGACGTTACCCTTTAAGTGAGGTACCTGAAGCTTATAGGTATATTGAAGAAGGACACGCCAAAGGAAAATTAGTAATAACTGTGGAGCAAGATAACAAAACCTAACAAAGGAGACCTATAAAAATGTGAGTTGTGAGTTTGATTGCTGACCGCTCTGCGTTTTATTTATACTCGTCGCTTGGTGACCGCTTTTTCAAATGATTGATCGAAGACGCTTGCGGAAAGCAGTAATTAAACCCAAAATCCAAATACTACAAAATCCAAAACAAATCCAAAATCTAATAAAACATACCGTCAAGCATTTGAGTTTTGAAATTAGATACTTTATATCTCCAATTGCGGTAACTTGCTACGCCAAGTTACCTCTAATTTGAAAATCCTTTCGGATTTACAAATTGGGGTTTGTTTTGTGTTTTGGGTTTTGGGATTGGGATTTTATAAAACGGTCTGCCTTCAAGAGCTCACAACTCAAGTGAACGAAGTGAGCGTCCTCACAACTCACAACTAATATAACATTATTAATTAAAAAGAGAGCCACCGGAGGGACTCGAACACTCGGTGTTGGAATTCTGATTGAAGACGATAATAACTCGAAGAATTCTAACTCCGTAGGTTCGAGTCCCGTGATTAAATCGATCTAATTTAATAAAAATAATGGAGCCACCGGAGGGACTCGAACCCTCGACCTGCTGATATCTCGTACTAATTATGCAAAAAAAATATTTTGCAAATTTTTCATATTACGAATCAGCTGCTATACCGCTAAGCCACGGTGGCGAAATGTTCATTCATGATCTAAAAAATTATCTTTCCAAATATGTTACAATAGTCCTTCCGAACTCACGGGCGGCTTCGGGACCGTTCGCCGTAATAATTCTACCATCTTGGGTTACATTCTCACCAGTGAATTGAGCACCTTTGGAACGGAGGATGTTAGGATATTTTTCATTGCCCGCCCAAACAGTAGCACGTTTACCCTGGAGAAGGTCGGCATTTCCAAGTATACTGGGGGCGATACAAATTGCAGCTACCAATTTGTTCTTATCATAAGCCTCTTGTGCAATCATTAACGCCTTTGGGTCATTAAAATATACCTCAGAACCAGAACCCCCGACGAAAACTATAGCGTCATAATTATTTACCTCGACCTGGTCTAATGTAACATCAGGAATGGCAGTCGCCCCAAACATACCTTTGACCTCGGTTGTGATCGTACTTGCTAATATTACGGTTCCACCGGCATTCACAAGCTCTTCTTGCGTGTGAAGTAATTCCTCATCACGAAAATTCGCAGGTGCGATAATCATCAAGATTTTTTTGCCAGTTATATTTGCCATTATTCTCACCTCCCACAAATAAATTACCAAATAAATCAGCTAATTTTCTAAGTTAGTTGGCTCCTAAATTGTATATATTTATTAACAAATAAACTTTCGTATCAAAATATTTAAGTATCCCTTATCTATCTATATCGCTTGATAAATCATGAAAACCGCCATAAAAAAACCTAAAGTTAAGGGTCGCAAACCAAGTCGACCAAAGCATAAACGCGCACGACCAAAAAAGGTAGTAACCCCAAAAATCGTATCCAAACCAAAATCCAAAGCAAAAATCGTGCCTAAACCAACCATTAAAAAACCAAAGTTAAAGAAGGCAATAAAGAAGAAACGAGCGGTCAAACTTCGCACTAAGAAAAAGCTACCGAAAAAGGTTGAAGAAGAAAGGCTTCCCGAAGAAATTCGATGGCTTGAAGATGACCCCCATGACAATATTTTATCACGATTTATTATTGATGTAAAAGGTAATCAAATAGGTGAAAGTATTGGAGTTGAAGGCAAACAACTTATTGTAAAACACCGTAAAAAATTCTTTTCAATACCCTTAAGATCCGTTCAAGAGAAAGATGATGGCCTGCTCTTAAAACGTAAAGTGAATTGGGCGGCCGCCGAGAAGAAAGGAGAAAAATGGCGAAAAAGGGCGTTGGATGTAATACCGCCTAAAAAATAAACGGAATGGAATATCCAATGGAATATAAACTTGTGATCGCAGTTCGAGAAGATCTAAAACTCTCGCCAGGCAAATTAGCAGCCCAGGTAGGTCATGCAACTGTGGATTGTGTTTTGACTTCAAGAAAAAATAATATTAAATGGTTTAAGAAATGGTATTCTGAGGGGCAAAAAAAGGTCGTTTTAAAAGTGTCATCCTTAGACGAGCTCTACGAACTTAAAGCACAAGCAAAACGTAACCGATTACCATTGGCCTTGATATCCGATGCGGGTCTAACCGAGCTCCCGCCGGGAACAGTTACATGTTTGGGGATAGGCCCCGGACCCAATAAAGTCATCGATAATGTTACTGGTGACCTTCTTTTATATTAATTTGTGGGGGCGGAGGATGAAGCAACAAATTAGGGTTCTTGGAATCGATGATTCGCCGTTTAAATTCGCCGATAAAAATTCCAAACAACAGAATATTATTATCGGAGCGGTAGTCCGTTTGCCTTCGTATATCGAAAGGATTCTAAGGGTTGAAATTACGATAGACGGTACAGATGCAAATAGTGCCATTAATAAAATGGTTACAAATTCAAGTTTTTTACCACAATTAGAACTTATTATGGTAGATGGTGTTACTCTTGCGGGTTTTAATGTGGTTAATATCTATAAACTTAATGAAGAAATAGGCATACCGGTAGCCACAATAACCCGCACAAAACCAGATATTAACGCTATTGAACTGGCATTGAAGAAGCATTTCTCGGATTGGGAAGAAAGATTGGACATAATAACAAAAGGCGAATTAATTACTATCCAAACAGATAGCAACCCAATTTATGTAAAATTTGCCGGGATCACCCAGGAACAATTAGCCGAAATAATCCATATATCAACGGTTCAAGGTGCGATACCAGAGCCAATAAGGATAGCACATATTATTGCTTCTGGACTTGCCAAGGGAGAATCCCACGGTAAAGCCTAAAGTGTTTATTAGCTATTAATTACCAAAACCACCCACACAAAGTCTATTAGGAGATCATTGATGAAAAAAGTTATTATAATTTCAATTTCGGAGGATACCCAAGAGCTCGAGGAGTTGATCTATAGTTTAAGTTATGAGATCGTTCAGAAATTCGTTCAGAAGGTCAAAAAACTGAATCCCAAATATATAATTGGCAAAGGTTTTTTAGAGAGTGTTCGTGAATATATTGAAGATAACGATGTAGATTTTGTGGTTTTCAATCATTATTTAAGAGGTTCACAGGTTTATAATTTGGAAGCGAGATTAAAAAGGCCAGTTGCAGATAGAATTAGAATGATTTTAGAAGTATTTATTCAACGTGCATCGAGCGAGGAAGCCAGGTTACAGGTTGAGCTTGCAACCTTGAATTATGAGATCCCACTCGTTCGGGAATGGATACATAGTGCGAAAGGGGGTGAGCATCCGGGATTCTTGGCGGGCGGCGAATATGCGATCGACCAATATTATGAAATGATCCGAAAGAGGATAAAAAAGATCAAGAGCAAATTAGATACGATCCGTCATGAAAGATCGTTGCGAAGAGCCCACCGCAAGCGTAAAGGTTTTTTCTCGGTCAGTATAATAGGTTATACGAACGCCGGTAAAAGTACATTATTAAATACCCTTACCGATAAAGAAGTCATCATTAACGAGAAAATGTTTTCGACGATCTCCACGCTTACCGGCAGAATATCTAAAAAGGGATTTAAAATACTTTTAACCGATACAGTCGGATTTATCGAAGACCTACCACCCGGGTTGGTGGAGGCATTCAAATCAACTTTGGAGGAGATCACAAATTCGGATATTATACTGCTCGTTGTAGATCTAAGTGATAGTTATAATGAAATTCTGCGGAAGATAGATACATGTTATAAGATCCTTTCCGAAATGGAAGATCAGCCCCCAGTTATAGTCGTTTTTAATAAGATAGATAAGATCAACTCGACCCAAATTAATAATACCGTTGAGAGATTAACAGAAGAAAATATTGTAACTAACTATGTAATAATCTCAGCTCAAGATGGAGTGAATATAGATCAACTAAGATCCGCAATTTTCAATACATTGCCCAACCAAATATCTTTGGAATTGGTTTTGCCCAATAATGATTATACTTCTTCTTTTATCAATTGGCTATTTGAAAATACATTGATACTTCGCAATAATCCTGTTGCCCAGAATAACATGTATTTTAAATTATACGCACCAGAAAGTGACCTTAGATATATAAAAAACCAATGTAAAGGATTAGGTGCTAAAATTATCGAAAATAAGTAAAATGTTCCCGATGGGATTGAGCGTTTAGGCACTTAACTGTTTCAACATCGAGTTTTCTATAAGTTCCCATTTACGGGTTTATGTTAATTGTTTCTGGATTTGTTCGAGTTCTTTGTGGATTCTATCAACTTTTTTTTCTAAATTTCCTTCTGGCTTTTTTATGAGCAGGTCCATCTCTTGTTTCACCACATCCACGGCTTCCGGAAGCTCCTTGGTTTCGAGGTTGTCCCGATATTTCGTATAAATATCCAGCATGAATGCGGTCTTGTCCAGTATTGGTACTGCACATTGTGGGATTGAATAGCCATTCCGCTCCTGTAACACCATGATATCGATTATGTCTCTGAGCTTATATGTAACCCTTGTGAGGGCTGCCCTACACGTATCTGTATATATCTCCCGGGGGTCGTAGCATTCTATCTTTATAGGGGAAATATACTCATGGTATTCGTCCCCATAAAGCATTTTGAGTTCTTCAAGTTTCAGGTCCCCAATGTAGCTTGCCAGATCCATCCTCATGTAAGGAAAAAGTGTCTTCTCCACAAAGTTAATTTCCATCTTAATCTTCGCTGGTTTTCCGATAGATACCGAGGTGTAAGAAAGGTAGAATCGGGGCATTCTTCCTCCACCGCCGATTATGACCTGATCCTTGTCCGACTTGTCCCCATCGAATTTCAGTCCTAGTTCCTTGGCAATGGGCACGATGTGTTCGATTATTAAGTCTATCTCCTTCGAGCACTTCTTTCTTGTCTGGCTCGGGGTCCTCCCCTCCCAAAGACCCCTGTCTTTCCATGTGAAATCTACGTCCTCCGAGAACCTGAAGTAACCAATATGGGCCTTGATCAGGCATGTTCCCCCCTTGAACACGACGTTACTTGACAGATAGTCGTCCTTCGAGATCTCATGGAGTAGCCGGTGGAGGTGGTAGTCTTTTTCGATTATGTCCGTTCGGTTGGGACGCAATTCGCCGTTTAACCGTTTAAGAAATTCTCCCTGCTTCGTCATATTCTATCCCGAATCCTCTTCCTGAATCCTGGTGGATATGTGTCCAGATAGTCTTCCACTATTTCAAAATCAAGCGTATCCTTGTATTCGATTATCGGTGAAAGGTACATGTTCTCTTTTTTCGTACTCAGATAGACTCTGTATGAAAGGTCCAGAACTGTTTTCTCAGGGTCTGAGTAGCGAATCATCTTTTCCTTGATGATCCCAGTTTCAAAGTGGCGGCTACCTCGCTTGATGAATTTAAAACCGTTTTCCATGATTTTGATAATCTTTGTTGTTCTGTAGGAATTGGATATCACATAATCAATCATGAAATACTCGTAGGTCATAATATTGAGCTTCAGAGCGGTTTCTAGGCCGAAGTACCAATTTTTTACCCCTTTCTCCTTTAAAGCCAGAGCAATGAGATCATAGATGGATGTTCCAATTATGCCCTTCTCTCGCTCCTCTATGGTTTTGACATAAAAGATCCCTCTTAATATCCTTACAATATACCCCTCTTCCTGAAGATAATAAAGACTCCTCTCTTCTCCCCTGCCAATCTCATTGGCCAAGGACTGGATTTCTCCAGAGGTCACCATCTTCCTGCCTTCAACCAACAATTTTTTCCATATAATTGACGTTTTCATTTGTGTCATAACCTCCGGCATTATCGGTAGTTATGACATTAACAACATATATTGTTTTCCCAGAAGATGGATATAAGGATCCCTTTTGATAAAGTTAGGGATTTGGAATGGAAAAATAGTGCTCCCGATGGGATACTTATTTGAAGTTTAAATCACCCTCTCCTTTTTCCTGTGCCTTTTTAGCTTTTTCGAGTAGATATATGAATAATTGGAATGATTTAGGCAGCTTGATTAAAACATCTTCTTGAACCGGTAGATCGGTGCTCTGAACACTGGTTCTTGAAAAATCAATAACTATAGGTTTAGGCATAGATGGATTATTTTCACTAGTTGGTGAAGGCTCAATTTTTTCCATTTCCTCTTTAACGAGTCGTCTTACGGTGGTTTTACCACAATCAAAGTGTTTGGCGATTTGAGTCCATGATTGGCCTTGTTGGCGTAATTCCAAGGCTTCTGCACCAATTTTGGCTTTCCTCTTCATATCTTTAATCGAGGGTCGCCCTGGCTTTCGTCCTGAAGCTCGAGATCGTTCGATACCCTCTTTTATTCGCTTTGATCGAATTTCATGCGTATCTTCATCATTTTTATCTGACATTCTTGAAGCCTCGGCAGTTACTTATTTTCTCTCAGAATTTATTGAATGCTCCAATTTTTTTATAGACCTTCTACAATTAATCGTAACTTTTATGCCTATTTAAAACAATTATCGTTTTGGTCGACCCTAGTCGTCTAAAGATGATACTAAACGGAACGGGATGAAAAAATGGAAACTGTAGAAGAATTTTTAAAAAATGAATCTAATCTAAATAAACTCAAACCAAGCATAGATGTTTTGAAGTATATATGTAAAATAACGACCACAAATATCGATAGCCCTGACATTATTGGACTAACTCCAACCGCTATCGCGAATGAGTTTTACAAAAATAGATATCCTGAACTTAAAAAACAATTTGAAACCGAATCTGAAAAATTGAAAAAAGGTTCAAATGATTATAAAGAGCTTAAAAGAAGCTTTGCACGAAAGAAAAAATTGCCAATGCAGGTTATCAGCCGTCGATGTATAACTTTAAAAGAATTGGATTTAATTTGTGAAAATGAGAATCCGGGCTTAGGCAGGGATAAAAGAAGTACCTATTATTATCCCTTAAAGTTAGGTTTGGATGTTAATAATATTATTAATTCCAAGGGATTTCCTGTTATTGATAAAGATGATAAAAAATCAAATCTGGGAACTATCTCTGATAAAGAATCTGAACAAGAAATTAAAAAGGTTCAACATCATATAAAAATAAGGGTTATGTTAAAACAGATCATAGACGAATTTCCAAAAATTAGTAAGTTTGGAATTTATAAAGTTCACAATAAATCCTCAAAAATTGAATATCATGGTGAACCACTTATTGTTGAAATTGAACTGCATGAGCTATATGATGATTTTTTCAAAAATCATATAACTATTAATAAAAAGTTACAAAAGAAAATAGCAACATTCAAACATCAAAGCAAGGAATTTTGGAAGCAGAAAGAAGAACTGATCGAAGAAATGGAATTGGATCTAAACAAATATTTCGGATCGGAAATCAACGAAAGTATTGATATAAAACCGTTGGATGAAAAGATATTAGAATGGATATACTTAAGCGCTACCTTCTTGTTTCGCAATAAAAAAGGTGCATATAAGGAATATGTTACTAATGTTAATTTTAAAACGAAAAAAATTTATGGAGACTGGCTAGATAGGAAAAATAAATATGAAAATAGATTAAATTTTGATATTATAGAATATTCCGTGGGTCAATATACTTTTTTTAGAACTGGATCGAGTAAAGGAAAAAAATTTAAACCCAAACTGGAAAAAAAATTAAAAGAATATATGGTAAATCTAACCGAGAGGAGATATTTTAAAGATTTGGAGCAAGGTTATAAACTACTCCAGGCAATGTTTTATCTAAGAGCTGAAATTATTGAAATTTTAAATGCTGAAATATTGAAGACCCATTTCCCCGGCAAATGCAAATTTATTAAGTAATTTCGAATCTTAAGTCTTAGGTTTTATTTCAACCGATCTGTAATTGGGGTCACAAAATAATCCGATAATTACGACAATTACGATGACACGATAACTGCGATAATTACGATAAAACGATACTTATCGTGTGTGATTGTGGCATTTTCATTGTCAAAATAGTAGTAAATTACTAATTGAAATGACATGATATCTTAAATTTTATTTTAAAAAAATAAATTGTTTTACGGACTTTTTAGATAATCATCTATTGTTTATTTCTTAAAAAAGCACCTTCTCCGAGTTTAGAGAAAAACTACGAATATGATACTAGGGGAGAAATGTTGCCGATTTTGATTAGAGGTTAGCGTTTAGAGATTAGAGTCCCCTCTCCCTCCAATATTTAGCAACAGATTTACACAGATGGAACACAGATTCGAATGATCTATGAGTTTCTGTGAATATCTGTGACCAAAAAAGGGGTGGGGGTATCTCAAATTTCCAATCAAATATGGCAGTCATATAATAATCGTTTCCAAAATCGGGTGAAGAGTTTTAGAAAATATCTAAAATAAAAACTTGATCAGCTATGCCTAAAACATAAGCTGGATAAGTAAATATTGCTTACAGGTTACTATGAAATACTATCTAAGAAAAAATGTAAAATTGATTGAAAAAGGTTGGCGGTTCGTATATTTTAAAGGGGTCAAATTCGAACAAATACCAGAAGATCCGTTAAAAGATAAGAGAATAATAGAGTTTGCACGGATTTGGGGTGATGGCCCATATGGGTTCATTGGAACCGGTAAGGGCCGAAAAGTTGTGAATAGATTCAAGGTTACAACCTTAGGGTTTAGAGCAATGGTTGATTCAGACGGTAAACCTATCCGACCATTACCCCAAACACAACGAAAAAAGTTATCAAGGCCGGTAACCAATCAAAATGGTCATAAGCCACGATTCAAGCAAGCTATAACTTCACAACCATCAGTAAAGAAAAAAACCAAGCCGCAGCATCGGGAAATTACCCCAAGGTCTCATCGGTCAAAAACATCTCCCAGGTCAGCCTCTAAGCAAAGAACAGCACCTGCCTTGCAACCAATGCAAACAAGACCAAGTCAACCGTCCATGCAACCATCAGTACCATTAAATCCAGAACCACCACCGACACAACCACCGCCTCAACAGACTAAGTCAATAATAAAACAAAATTTATCAACACAACAAAATGTACAGACACAACCTGTACAAACACCCATGGAATCTACATCCATAACCCATGAAGAATCTCAAACTGTTCGGCCAAAGAAAGCATCATCGTCAAAGATTGAACAAAGAAAATTAGAATTGTTTAGATGTCCAAAATGTAAAATATATATTCAATGGTTTTCGGGAGATGATGTATACATATGCCCTGTTTGTGCTTACGAGTATGAAATTGAAAATAGTTGTCCTGATTGCGGTGCTAAAGTTTCATCAGATACGACCAAGTGCCCAAATTGTGGAAAATTGCGAGAAGATTGTAGGGAAGAAGATATGTATGTTACTTGTTTAAATTGTGAAACAGGGCTTGAAGGGTTTCAAGAAGAAAACATATTTTCTTGCCTTGGTTGTGGGATTGAATATATATCAATGCGAGCATGCCCAAGTTGTTTAACTGAAATCACACCTGAAACAACCAGTTGTCCTGAATGTAGCAAGAAGTTGTCCGAATTAGAAGGAGAATATTTATACCCAATGTGTCCAGAACACAAAATTCCAATGGATTATTCCACCGAAAATAGTTTTTTCTGTTTACGTTGTATACCCGACCCGGATGATGAAGAAGATGACGACGATATCGAGGATTGTCCAGAATGTGGCGCCGAAGTCACGGACGAAGATAGTGTGTGCCCCGAATGTGGCTGTGACCTTTTCGAAGATGATTAAGGTAAAATGATTCGCTTGTCGATAGTGAATGTACGATACCAAAAAATGTCGTGCTTCTCATTGGAGTACGACATTTTATGGATCTTATCTCGACCAGAATGAATGCCGCTTTTCCTTCCAATCTTATTTTCTTTGATTCTAATCAGTTATGTCAACCAGCGTGCCCGCACCACCAGTCACCGCTCACACTATGCAAGTGGGGGG
>CBDVCJ010000109.1:0-12021 GCA_965372445.1 uncultured Thermoplasmata archaeon
TATTACCTCACCTTCAAAATCTTTTCAAGATTTCGAAGGTTGAGGTTAGGAAACCCGGGTGGAAATTGGGTTAGGAAGTAAGTATTGACATTTGAAATTTGATATTGGGTTAAAGCCAAACTTCTTAACCTTTAAACCACACGGGCTCAGAACTTCGTTCAGAGCCCTCGGGCCTCGCTTGATTAGATCATAATAGACCCAGAATCAAGCTCAACCCACGGGCTTCTTAACCTTAACCGTCAAAAAGCCCATAAGGGGTTTTTGAGGGTGAGGTAAAATGCGAAGCAATTTACCGTAACCTATTCAACAATATGAGCTTGCAACTTCCAACCTCTTTAGGCTTTAATTATTCCTTATAAATGAAACTACAAACTGTAAACTGAAAACTCCAATCCAATCTACCATACATATGAAAAAAATCAATCGATCTTCTCGAGCCTAACAGCACAAACCTTAAGTTCAGGTATTTTGGAAAGTGGATCAAGTACAGGATTGGTGAGTGCATTTGTTGGGGTTTCTGCAAAATGGAAACTCATGGAAACTACCCCTTTTGGTACCTTATCGGTTATAAAAGCCTTACCTGTAACTTTACCGCGTCGTGAGATAACATTCACATCTTCTTCATGATCGATACTTAACTTTTTTGCATCTTCGGGATGGAGCTCGATCCTTTCTGCAGGCCTTATGGTATTCAGCCCCTCAACCTTCCGGGTCATGGTGCCTGTATGGAAATGGTATAACATCCGTGCTGTGGTCAGAACAAGCGGATATTCATCGTCCGTCAATTCGGCTGGAGGTCGATATTCCAAAGGTACAAAACACCCCAAACCTCTTGAGAAAGTCCCCTCATGTAGGAATTTTGTGCCGGGATGGTCTTTCGTCGGACAGGGCCACTGCAGTCCCACGTCCTCCAATCTGTTATATGAAACACCACCATATATAGGTGAAACTGCTGCGATCTCATCCATGATCTCAGAGGTGTTCGAGAATTCAAAGCCTTTAGCATGCATGCGCTTTGCAACTTCGCTTATGATCCACCAGTCCGGTTTGCTATTGCCCACGGGCGCGATCGCTTGCCTGATGCGCTGTATACGCCGCTCGGTATTCGTGAAGGTACCGTCCTTTTCTGCAAAGCTCGCCGCCGGTAAGACCACATGAGCCAGCTGTGCGGTCTCGGTCAGGAAAATATCATTGACCACCAGCAGCTCCAGCCGTTCGAGTGCCTCTTTTACATGGTTGATGTCCGGATCGCTCAGCATCGGGTTTTCACCGACGATATATAGTGCCTTGAGCTGGCCTTTATGTGCAGCGTCGATAATTTCTGTGACCGTCAGGCCGGGCTTTGGGTTTAACGGCTCAACGCCCCACGCAGCTTCGAATTTGTGGCGGACCTTTTCGTCATCCACACGCTGGTAACCTGGGTATACATTTGGCAACGCACCCATATCGCACGCACCCTGTACATTGTTCTGACCGCGTAGTGGATTGACCCCCGCGCTTTCCTTCCCCACATTGCCGGTCAACATCGCAAGGTTCGCCACCGCCAAAACGTTATCAGTCCCATGAGAATGCTGGGTTATCCCCATTGCAAAAAGGATCGAGGCCGGTGAGGTCTTCGCATAGAGCCGAGCAGCCTCCGCGATCTTATCCCAAAGGATACCCGTGACCTTTTCAACAAATTCGGGCGTGAAGGGCTCAAGCGAATTTTTGAAGTCTTCGAAACTCTCACATCTTTCGTCTATGAAGCTCTTATTGAAGAGCTCTTCCTCAAGTATGACCCTGCACATTCCCTGCAACAGCGCAACATCACTTCCCGGGTTTTGCTGAAGCCAAATATCTGAGATCTTCACAAGATCGATTCTTTTTGGGTTAGCGGTAATTACTCTGGCGCCTTTTTGGACTGCGCGCTTGACTTCAAGACCTATGATCGGGTGGGTCTCGGTGGTGTTTGAACCTATTGAGAATATACATTTCGCGTTTCGGATCTCGTCAATGGAATTTGTCATTGCCCCGGAACCAAAACTTTTTAGCAGCCCTGCCACGGTCGGAGCATGACACAGTCTTGCGCAATGGTCAACGCTATTCGTTTTCAATACAGCTCTAGAAAATTTCTGGACGACATAGTTTTCCTCGTTGGTGCATCTTGCAGATGATAATACCGCTACCTCTTCCGGTTTATATTGTGCGAGCTTTTCAGCGACTAGGTCCAATACATCCTCCCAGCTGGTTTCCGCGAACTTGCCGTTTTGTTTTATTAAGGGCGAGTTCAACCGGTCCGGATGGTTTATGAAATCGTACCCGAACCTTCCCTTCACGCAAAGTCTTCCTGAATTTGAGGGGTTGGACGGGTCACCACGCACATTTACAACTATTGAACCGCGAACCCCCAGGTACATTCCGCAGCCACACCCGCAGTAGGGGCAGATGGTTTGGACCTCCTCCGCGGGTCTAAGCGCCTTTTTGGAAACCAAAGCACCTGTGGGACAAAAGGCTACGCAATGGCCACAGGATTCACAAATTGATTCCAGTTTATCGACCCTATAAGTACGGTGGACTGCACCCACACCCTGAAGTTCACTGCATGTGTTTACACACAGCCCGCAGGCGATGCATTTGTTCGGGTCACGTTCAATAAACGGGTGTGAACAATCAACGGGATAATGATATTCTTCCAACGACATTGTAGGCCAGACCTGATATTCGGTAGCAAGCTCACGCAATCTACAATCATAATCAGCTTTACAGCCGCATTCCAAACATCGTGCAGACTCGCTTTGGGCGTCCTCCTCTGTAAAAACGCTCTCGTACTCCTTGAAGGTAGCTTTCCTATCGTCGGGTTTTAAAACCGGCGCTTCATGTCGCGCTTGTTGGGCTATATGCTCAAATTCTGTCTTGTCCAGCTCATCTAGCGGCCCTTTGACCACACTAACAGGCAACTTTAGCTCCGGTTCCGGTTCTTTTGTTAAATATCTATCAATTGATCCTGCGGCTCTCTTGCCCGCCGCAACGGCTTCGATCGCGGTGGCAGCACCGGTAACACAATCACCACCTGCAAAAACAGCCTCAACATTGGTGGCCATTGTCTCTTGATCGGCTTCGATATTGCGTTTAGTTACTATGACTTCATTACCCTCGGTCAAACATTCCAGATCCGGCATTTGGCCGATCGCAGCGATTATTATGTCCGTGTCCAATATAAATTCAGAACCTTCAATGGGTATGGGTCTTCTACGGCCACTCTCATCGGGCTCGCCCAACTCCATTTTAATACATTCTACTGCAGTTACCTTTCCATCTTTACCGATAACCTTGGTAGGTGCTGCTAAAATATGCAGTTCTATATCCTCTTCTTCGACCTCCACAACTTCCCAGTCGTTAGCCGGCATCTCCCGGCGCGAGCGGCGGTACAGAATTATAACCTTCTCGGCACCGAGCCTGAGGGCGGTGCGAGCTGCGTCGATCGCAGTATTACCACCTCCAATCACCACAACTTTCTTACCCGCAACTTCCGGCGGTTTGTTGAGGGTCACATCTCTTAAAAATTCAGTCCCGAGCATGACATTCTCTAAATCCTCACCTTCGATACCCATATTATAGCTTTTATGAGCTCCAATTGCCAAGAAGACCGCATTGTAACCATCTTCTACAAGTGAATTAACTGTAAAATCTCTACCCAACGTTTGGTTGGTTTTCAATTCTACTCCTTGGTTTAGTATTTTATCTATTTCCAGATCAAGTACTTCCTGGGGTAATCTATAATCGGGAATTCCATAACGCAGCATTCCACCTGGTTTTGGCAGCGTTTCGAAGATCACAGGTTCATGCCCTTTGAGCACCAGATAATAAGCCGCCGCAAGCCCTGCAGGGCCGGAACCTATTATTGCAACCTTTTTTCCGGTTTTGGGAATGGTCTCGTGCACAGAGGTATCATCACCGAAGATCACGCTGTCGGCTGCGAAACGTTTTAATCTACAGATGGATACTGGTTGGTCAACTATATTTCGTCGACATTCCAACTCACAGGGATGAGGGCAAATTCGGCCTATGGTTGCCGGCAGTGGTATGCACTCCCGTATTAGATCATAGGCTTCTTGATAAGCCCCAATTCGTATCAATGCAATATAGCCTTGAATATCGACTTCTGCAGGACAGGTAATTTTACAGGGCGCGATACAATCGCCGTAGTGATGGTTAAGCAGCTCTTCCAGACACTGTTTGCGCGCGGAGTTAACCAGGGTGCTTTTCGTATCGATCACCATGCCTTCCCCTGCTCGTGTCGCACAAGCTGAAACCAGGCCATCCCCCTCGATCTCTACAACGCACATCCCGCAGGTGCCAATTGGTGACAATTGCTCATTATAGCATAATGTAGGTATATGAATGTCATTTTCTTCGCAAAGCTCGAGTATGGTTTGACCGGCTTGAACAGTAACTTCTTTCTCGTCTAAAATCAAACTAAATGTCGTCATTGTAACGCCTCTTTTTAAAGTCCTCTTTTAAGCACAACCTGAGTTTTGAATATAGTGGACACTATCATCCAATAAATCTATTCCACGCTTATCCACAATAGACACTCAGCCAATCCTTTGATGTCATTCCAGAATTGAGGTTATTTAAGTGTTCGACTTGCAGCTTCGATCGTATTACCCATCAGCATTGTAACCGTCATAGGTCCAACGCCGCCGGGCACGGGCGTGATCGCCGCGGCCTTTTCCTTGACGGTCTCGAACTCCACGTCACCTTTCAGGATGCGTTTACCTTCGGGTGTCACGCCGACTTGGTTCACACCAACGTCGATTATTACCACACCGTCTTTTACCATGTCGGGTTTGATGAATTCGGGCACACCAATTGCAGCTACGATTATATCGGCACATTTTGTGAGCTCGGCAAGATTCTTTGTTCTGGAATGGGCTACCGTCACGGTCGCGTTCGCGCCTTGTTTCTTCTGCATGAGAATACCAGCTACAGGCTTACCCACGATATTACTCCGCCCCACAATAACGACATGTTTGCCTTCGGGGTCGTTCCCACTCCTCACCAGCAGTTCCTGAACACCGTGCGGTGTGCATGGCAAATAGCACTCCGTCCCGACCAGCATCCTACCGACATTGACCGGATGGAAACCGTCCACATCCTTATCCGGGTCGATCGCCATCAGTACCTTAGCCTCATCGATATGGTCTGGGAGCGGTAGCTGTACAAGTATGCCATGGTATTTATCGTCCTTATTGAGTTTAGCGATCAGTTCCAGAAGCTCATCTTCGCCAACATCGGCAGGTAGATTGGTAGTATCCTCGTTTATCCCTAATTTCACACAGGCTTTGCCTTTCATGTTGACATAAACCTGCGATGCGGGATCCTCGCCAACGAGCACAACCGCTAGTCCGGGTGTGACACCTTTGGCCTTTAAATCATCTACTTTGATCTTCAGCTCTTCCTGGATCTGAGCTGAGATCTCTTTGCCACTAATTATCTTTGCAGTCATGATTTATTCCTCCTCCCTCTTTAATTATTTATCTGGGAATGGGTGAATGGACTTTAGAATATTATAATTTTCGGAATAGTGATTCTTGGCTTTCTATTTTTTTTAATACTATTGATTAAACTCTGAAACCGTCACCGGTAATAATTTCGAATTTTTGTTGGTTTTTTAGACGTGATTTAGAATATTATTCCAATCTGAAATTCTTTCGGATATGAAAACATGATGCAACAATTTTCAAACTCGGTTAAACTTAAATAATCCAAATATAATACCCCACTTCCCCACTAATAAGAGCGCTGAGAGGAATGTTTTAAACCACTTAGGGGGGGAGGAGATATTTATGAAATCCGATCTAGAGATAGCACAGGAAGCGAATATGAAACCTATTGTCGAAATAGCCAAACAGATAGGTTTAGATGAAGACGATATTGAATTATATGGTAAGTATAAGGCGAAAATCAAGCTAGAGGTTTTGGAGAAACTCAAAGACCGCCCAGACGGTAAATTCATCGATGTGACGGCAATAACTCCTACACCACTTGGCGAAGGTAAAACCGTAATAAATATCGGTTTATCACAAGCATTAGCGAAGATCGGCAAGAATATAATCAGCACACTTCGCGAGCCCTCAATGGGGCCGGTATTTGGTATCAAAGGCGGTGCTGCAGGTGGCGGCTATTCGCAGGTTGTACCTATGGAGGATATTAATCTACACTTTACGGGCGATATCCATGCAGTCGGTGCGGCAAATAACTTGTTAGCGGCAATGGTAGATAACCAGATCTTCCATCCGACATTCAAGCGCGCGAACCCATTGAACATCGACGCGAGCAGCATAACCTGGCGGCGGGTCGTGGACCTTAATGATTCGGCAATGACCACCATCACCCTCGGCACGCAATCCAAACAGGATTTCGATGGTTATCCCCGCGATACTGGAATGGATATTACAGTTGCCTCAGAGGTAATGGCGATCTTGACCATGTCAAACGACCTAAAAGATCTGCGCCAGCGCCTGAGCAAAATAATCGTGGCCAAGACCAAAGACGGCAAACCTGTAACAGCCGAAGAAATAAAAGCTGCAGGTGCAATGGCCGTGATTTTGAAAGAGGCGCTCAAACCGAATTTGGTGCAGACCTTGGAAAATGGAGCGTGCATCATGCATGCGGGGCCGTTCGCGAATATCGCGATCGGCAATAATTCCGTTATCGCAGACCGGATCGCATTGAAACTAGCAGATTATGTGGTCACCGAAAGCGGTTTTGCAGCTGATTGCGGCGCTGAGAAATTGCTCAATATCAAGTGTCGCCAGAGTGGTTTGAAGCCCGATTGCATTGTGATCAACGCCACGATCCGCGCGCTCAAGCTTCACGGCGGCGGCTATACCTCCGATGAAGATTGGAGCGATTTCCCGCCGGGCAAGCGCCCACCGGACGAGATACTCTGGGGCGAGAATGTCGAGGCTGTTCGTAAAGGCTGTGTTAATCTTGCCAAGCATATCGAGAACATGAAGAAGTTCGGTGTGCCGGCTGTGGTTTGTGTGAACCGATTTGGAACTGATACCGATGCTGAGGTTGAGGCGGTAGTGGAAGAGGCACTCAAAGCCGGTGCCGAATCTTGTGTACCGTGCACAGTCCATGCGGACGGTGGCGACGGCGGTATCGAGCTCGCGAAAGCTGTAGTGGAAGCCTGCGAGAAACCGAACAATTTCCGGTTACTATACCCCGACGAAGCCTCTATCAAAGAAAAGATCGAGACGCTTGCAAAGGAGATCTATGGAGCAGATGGTGTTGAATATTCCGAGCTCGCGGAAGAGAAGATCAAGCTCTACACTGAGTGGGGCCTGGCTAAATTACCGCTCTGTATCGCGAAGACGCATCTGTCGCTGTCGCACGACCCGAGTCTTAAGGGCGCGCCCTCAGGGTTTATCTTACCGGTGAGAGATATCCGCCCCTCGGCGGGTGCCGGGTTCCTATACCCGCTCTGCGGCGAGATGCGCACAATGCCGGGTCTACCGTCACACCCCGCAGCTGAGGTTGTGGATATCGACGAGAACGGTAAGACACTCGGATTATTCTAGGCTTATGGTGGTTAGGGAGGAAAGGAATTTCCTCCCTAACAACCCTCTTTTCTTTTTTTAGTGGCTGGCCTATTCGTGATGTTCACATTTTGGTTCGAATAGGCAAATTGAAAAAAAACTTTATCAATACTCTCTTTTCCATTTTGATTTTAAAAATATAGTGATCAAAATTAAAATTGCGATGATTATAACACCTACAATAACAAAAATTAGATACTCTACAGATTCTGACTTTTTCGCTTTTGGGTGATTTTTATTATCAGTAAATTGTTTTGGCGGCCCAAGAACACATTAGATTAAAGCCAAAACCAGCCACTATAAAAAGAGGGAGGTCTGGAGGGATTCCTCCCTCCAGCAAATTACTACCAAAATTATAATCTACTAGTTATCTAATTAGCTGTTGAGGCTTAATTTGAACGTCATAGGTTTTACAGGCATGCCGGGCTCGGGCAAGACCGCCTGCGCCAAATTCGCCGCAGCGCGCAATATTCCCGTAGTGCGCATGGGCGATCTGGTCTGGGCCGAGGTGAAGAGCTGCGGGTTGGAGCTTACTGATCTCAATGTCGGTACCTTAGCCACGAGCGAGCGCCAGGAGCACGGTTATGGTATCTGGGCGGCACGCACAGTACCGGTCGTTGAAGAAAAGCATTCGAATTCAACTGCCGTAATTATCGACGGCATCCGCGGCGATGCTGAGCTCAAGGTATTCCAAGAGCGTTTTGGGGCCAGGTTCGTTAATGTAGCGCTCCATTCCAATCCCAAGATCCGTTATGAGCGTATAGTCAAAGGTCGTCAGCGTGCAGACGATGTTATGTCGGAAGACGAGTTCCGAGCTAGGGACGAGCGCGAGCTAAGCTGGGGCATCGGCAATGCGATCGCGTTAGCGGATCATATGATCGTGAATGAAGGGACGCTTGAGGATTTGAAAGCTGCATTTTTTAAATTATTGAAAAGCTTGGATATTAATATTAAAAGCTAATTCATGGATGCTCAGTGTTGAGGATTCGAGATTTGGGATTCGAGATTCAAGATGGCAAGTTATTTAAAAGGAAGTTAGAGGATAGAAGATAGAAACTAGAAATTTAACTCTATCGTCTTACTTCCAGCCTCCAGTGTGGGAATGAACGAAGTTCAAGCACACACCTCGGGTATTTTCGTAGAAAATAACCCTCGTCTTCCTATTGGTCAGCCATTAGAAAACTGGAATCACGAATCTGGAATCTTACCTAATAATAAGAAAGTGATGCCACAATGCAAACCGCCACAATACTCGCCCGGGGCTATTTCAGCCAGAACCGCGCCAAGACCGCGCATGGGATCATCCGCCATGGTAGAAAGTATAAGATCCTAAATGTAGTAGATGAAACGCTCAAGAGCCAGGATGCCGGTGACGTTTTGGGGCTCGGCAAGTTAGGTATTCCGATCGTGGATGACATCCAGTCTGGTGCGGATTGCCTAATAATCGGTGTCGCACCGGCAGGTGGTAAATTACCGGCGGAATGGAAAGACGATATTAAAACCGCAATAAAATACGGTATGGACATCGTCAGCGGTCTCCACGATTTTCTAAACGACGACCCCGAACTTGTAAAATTAGCTGGGGCGCATAATGTAAAACTTTGGGATGCACGCGCGCCGCCGCCTTATGAAGAGCTGAGGGTAGCGCACGGCGAGCAACCGGTGGCAACTGTGGTATTATCGTACGGGACCGACGCCTCGGTGGGTAAAAGAACGACCTTGCTCGAAATGTACAATGCAGCATTAGATATGGGCACAAAAGCGGGTTTTGTTGCGACCGGTCAAACAGGCATATTGATCGGGTGTGAGGCTGGGGTGGTAGTAGATAGGTTACCTGCAGATTTTGTGGCTGGAGCTGTTGAGAAAATGGTGGTTGATGTGGCTGCTCAGGGCAAGGAATTGATATTTGTTGAAGGTCAAGGCTCGTTACTACATCAAGCCTATTCCACATCCGCGATCGGCATCCTCCACGGCGCGCTGCCGTCTCACATTGTAATTACCCATGACCCTTCACGGGTGCACCGCGGCAGTTTTCCCGAAATTAAAATGCCCGAGCTTGAGCAAGAGCTGGAGTTGATAAGATTATTATCGCCGGCTTCGAAGATCGTCGGGTTGGCTCTTAATTGTCAGAGGACTGACGATTGGGAAGGTGCGATCGAAGAATATCAAACAAGAACTGGATTGTTGACTGTGGATGTTTTGAAACAGGATGACGGCGGTAGCCAGTTAGTGAAGAAGATTAGTGAAGAAATTAATAGCTTATAAGGCACAAAGGCACTGAGGCACAAAGTGTTATTTAAATAATATTTAGGGGTGGGGGAACTTTGTGCCTATGGGGTCGAAGTCTGAAAGACGAGACTCCTCGGGCAAAATATATAATGACATAACAAACTCATATTTTGCCTGTGTGCCTTTACCCCTTTGAGCCTATAAACCCATTAGGTGATTGCCTTATGATAATCAATAGCTTTGAAATCTATCCAATAAAAATCCCATTGAAGACGCCGTTCGTGATCTCAGCGGGCGCTCAATATACCTATGAAGGTGTACTGGTCAAACTCACGGCCGATGACGGTACTGTCGGCTGGGGTGAAGCCTCGCCTTCGGAACGTGTCACGGGCGAGACACTAGAAAGTGTGGGGCAGGTTTTAACCGCCAAAATTAAACCTTTGCTGATGGGCGAGGAGATCATGGAGCTTAACCGTTTATTGAACAAGCTCGAGATCAATATCCACAACAATTCATCGGCAAGAGCTGCAGTAGAGATCGCGTTATATGATATTTTTACGAGAACCACCCGTTCACAATTGAAGGATTTTATTGGCGGGTATCGCGAAGAGATCGAAACTTGTTTTACGGTTGTTATCGGCAGTGTCGAGCAAAGTGTTGAAGATGCTCAACGGTTGATCGAAGACGAGAGATTTAAAATTTTAAAGGTGAAGATCGGGGCGGATCCCGGGGAGGATATTGCACGGATCAAAGGCATCCGAGACGTTGTGGGTTACGAGCCGCGGATACGGGTGGATGCGAACGAGGGCTACACCGTCAAATCTGCAATTTCGACACTAAACGCCCTACATAAATACGAGCTCGAGTTTGTGGAGCAGCCAGTGCCATCCGATGACCTGAAAGGTATGGCCGAAGTGCGGAAAAAGGTTGAGATACCCATTATGGCAGATGAAAGTGTACGCGCGCCAGACGATGTGGGGCGGATAATAGAGGCTCAAGCTGCAGATATGTTCAATATCAAGCTTATGAAGGCTGGTGGGATTCGAAACGGTGTGAAGATCGCGAATATTGCAGCTGAGGCCGGCATGCCGTGCCAGATCGGATGCTTTATTGAAACTTCGATCGGTATTGCGGCGGCGACCCATGTAGCGCTTGCGGTTGAGAATATCAAGTTCGCGGATTTGGACGGCCATTTATTTTTGGAAAATGACGTTATTAAGGATTTCCAAATTACACATGAAGGTGTGAACCGTGTGAGCGGGGAGCCTGGCTTGGGCATTGAAGTTGAGGTCCCGTCATAAATTGCCGGTATGGATGTCTTGTTAAATATTGCCTTTTTGATACCTTGTCGTACTATTTTCATTTGGATACCATGATTATTTTAAGCTAACAGGATTCCCTTGTTTGGGTTTCAATCATAAAAAACCAGGGTATCCTTTAGTATAACCTTTGGCTAGGTATCAAAATGAAAAAATAAAATCAGGGAATCAAAATGGCATAATAATGGTAAGGTATCCAGTCATCTCTTAGGTTGCCGCAGCCAATGAAAATACGCCAGCATCAAAAACCCAAAGACTAGTATTATTCTAAAAATTGAACTTGTAAGTTCAAGATCATTAAATAATAAAATGTCGTAGTGGCCATAAGTATATAGCAACGGGGTATCCCGATGATAGAACAGGTCCATGAACAGATGTGAAATTATGCCAATGAAAACTGAGTAAAGAATGACGAGCTTACCAGGCCGATCTTTGATGATATCTATACCTGCGAAAGTGTAGATTCTCGGGTCATCAAATCTTTTACGAAAAAAGTTTATAAAACCTGGGAGGATGATAAACGCGGCGATTGCGCCTAAAAATAAGTTCACGGTCACAGCGCCGAGCAATGAATGGGTGATGAATCGCACGTCCCAATAATATTCTCGAAACATTGTCAGTGTAAAAGGCAGAAAGATATCCGGTATTGTCGCGCCCATCGTTAACCCGAGAAAATCGAATTTTTTGGGTTTTAAGATGAATAATGGCCACACGACCGTGACGTGAAAGATTGTCAATGCCATTATACCTAATATTAATTTATGAATAATATAAGTTTCCATTTTGTTCGGGAGTATCGGGAGTCTGAGTTATAATTACCTTAGTCGGGAGTCCGGGAGTATCGAAAATTTATGGGTATGGTACCCATTCTCGTTACTCCCGTTACT
>CBDVCJ010000110.1:0-12011 GCA_965372445.1 uncultured Thermoplasmata archaeon
TCATTTTTAATATAAAGAGCCTTTGATGAACTCTGTTTTTATTTCTGTTCTTGAACTTAAGGTTACAGCTTATAGGTTTCCCAAGGCTCTCTATTTTTTTCTTTAATATTGACATTTATTTTCGAACTGCGAGATAAGCTTTGCGCACCTCACCCAGCATTACCCATTTCTTTTTTTACTTGCGCCAATAGAGCGCAACCGGTACTATCATGATGGCGAGTCCGATAGCAAATGATATTGGGAATGCATATAGCAAATAATTCAGGATGAAACCTAATTTGATCACATAAAGAGTATATACGATCACGGGCAGTATAAATACAACATTCAAAATAGTAAATAATAATACAAAATCACGTGCGAAATAAGGTGGGTATGTCTCCAGCCATTTTTGCGGCACAGTTATCAAGGCCAGGGTAACTATGCAGACCTGTCCCAACAGTATCAGTATCGCCATCAATATTGGATCCCAAATGAGGTAAAGTGACCCATAGGAAATAGCGGCAATACCCACGAGTGCACCGCGCTCGATGGCGCCCGGAGGTCCTTTTTTAAGTTGTGACTTTTCGATCATAGCCTTTAATAAACTGGATAGAGGATATGCAATGAATAAACCACCCAATGGGATAACAAAGAACAGGATCCATAAATATATATGCAAATTGTTCAAATTAAGATTAAGATACCTACTGTACGGTATGTAAAAAACCATAAGAGATAAGACCAGGAATAATGTCGGTGGAGTTGGCGCATCTTTTTCCACGGGTTCAACTTTGGATCTTTTTAATATTTTTTCTCGTCCTTTATCCCCCACCTGGAGATCTTGTGCGCTTGACCTCAAACCCAACGGTATAGCTACCCCAAGACATACTGCCCAGGTGCCGAACACGAATAATAACAGTATATTATGCCAAAACAGCACTCCAAATATCATTGCAAGCACCATCGGGATCAATAGTACAGGCGGCCCACTTTTACGCACGATTGGTGATGCATCAATAACCATCATAAAACCAAATAATGCAATTGTAACAAAGTACACCGACCAAAAACTTGCCAAGCCGAACCCCATAGTGAGTGCAGTACCGATAACAAGTCGTTCTCTTACAGTCAATCCTTTATATCTCTTCATGTTAGCTAAAGGTACGAAAGCCATAGCAATTACGATGATAAATATTAAAGCCGGCCAATTCCAAATATATGAAAATAGCATACGATAGAATGCAATTAAGGCGGCACAGCCAGTTGCGAAAACCAATGCCATATCAAAATAGAATGACACAGTTCTTATTTGAGGTCTTAATGCGGAGCTTGAATGTTTTTTAGTTTTCTTTCTTTTATAATATAATAATAGTGAAAAAAATGTGGTAAGGATTGCGATAAAGAGTACTATTACCGCCGTATACAGCTTGACCTGTATGTTTGCAATTAAGCTGTTCGCTTCACTAGCATGAGAAGCTGCAGAATCAAGATCACCTTTTTGTAAGGCATCTTCCGCATTTTCGACTTCTGTTGTTACATCTGCTTTATTTCTATGTTCCCAAGAATAGTACCATTCATCAAGTTCGTTAAGCTGTTCTCGGGCGTAGTTAACTTCTGAAACCTGGATTAGCTCAAAGAATTCGGTTGCCGAAACGATCTTGAAATCATTATTAGGATCATTTGCGTCCAGGCTTTCAACAATGGACATTACATTTTCAAAGTCCATGGACCATATGTGGACAGCCGCAAATATGAAAAAAGGTCGATCTTTAACAGAATCCTTGGCAACCATAACTTTTGCAAGAAAGTTCTCGGTATCATCCCACAGATGTGTAGCACGAATGTAAGGTGTACCCGAGTGATGATCGCCTTGCCCGATCCAATACTGTTTGGTCAGTGGCACATCACCATAATCGAGAAACACCCCGGCAGGTTCCAGATAGTCTGTATAAGCCCCGAGAACGTCGTCAGAATAATCTACTTCTTGCACGGTGTAGGAATTGATGAGCCAAATAGTCTCTAATCCGGTATAATCCATTAATTCACGTGTACGGGCCAGAACGGGTCCAAGCTCATTTTTCAGAAAAAAGTCCGGGTAGAATACTCCGGCACCGCTTGAGCCGCATATCAACGTGTCATTTTCATGTACACTGGTCGAGTAGTACTCAAATAATGGTGGGGCTATCTCTGCTGCTAAAGGTGAGATTGTCCATCCCATTGGAATTGTTCCTCTGATAGGTGAGGACCACATATCGGCATTTCGATTATGAAGGTGGCCAAGATTATCACCGTCAGAAAGTGCGAACGTAATATAGATCTTATCTTCGACCGCAGGCACCACTTTTGGCACATTTTCACGCGGCGTGGGCTTTTGCTCAAAATCGTAAGCTGCGAAGACCGATAGATTCGGAATTTTATCCGCGGGTAACAGCACTTTTCCATTTGAAGAAAGTTTTTGGACACCGACATTTTCTTCGATACCTATCGGATCGTGAAACCACCCAATAAAGGTAGCTTTGGGAGGTGTCACGTCAATAACCCTTTCAATCACCTCATTCTCTTCTGGAAGAATAAATGGGCCGGGATTGATATGTATACAGATTGCTTTGATCGCAATAAGGTAATCCCTTAGATAGGTCTCTTCCGGTATCAGCATTCCAATAATGTTCTGATCCAGAGATGGATACATTGTTTCCAACATTTCGATATAGATACGGGGTCCATTACCAAAACTTGCCCAATGTCCTTCGCGAAGGTCCATCGAGACATTGCAGCTAGTTAGACCAGATGCCCATGTTATAAGATCCGGCGCTGTGATCGTTAGGTTATCAATCGCTGCAATTGTAGTTGCTAAATTTACGGTCTCAGGTATATCGGGATCATAGACCACCAATCCCGAGATCATGGTTTTAAATTTTACGAGCGCCTCATCAACAGCTAAGAATTCATAGGTTTGATCATAAGTTTGGTTTAGATACTCGATCCAGTGAGTACTACCATATTCTAAGTAGAGTGTCGCAGCATTTTTATTTACTATCCCCTGTAAAGATACTAGAAATAATTGTTTAGCATATGACAGGTCAGTTACATTGACGACATAAAGAACCGGCGCACGTTCAAGCCTGGGAAATACCGGGCCGAAAGGCTCGGCTAATTCACCGTCATCATCGGTGATAGATGAAGTTTGATAGGTGTATAGAAGACTTCCCAGCGTGATCAGAGCTGCAAAAAAGAGCGCTATGCCCAAACGTTTGCGGTCATCCAAACTTTGCTACCTCCACTAACCTTTTGTTCGCTAATATTTTTTATATTCACTAAATTTTCACCCCTTGGATCTCGATTAAAATATTATGGCTAAAAAGCAATATTAGATATATAATCTTACCGAATAATTTTCCTAACTATCTAAAAAATGAGAGTGATCTTCAACTGCAACTGTTACTAAATCCAAAACTCTGAACCCAAATATTGGAGATTGGGAATTTGCAATTTTCATTTTCTAATTTTTTATCGTATATAAAATATATCATTTATCTTTTTTACCGCAGAGACGCAGAAACGCAGAATGTTACATTTCTGCGCTTCTGTGCTTCTGCGGTAAATTTTTTTTTCAGTTTCGGATTTTGAAATTTGGGCTTGTGGCTTTGAAAAACATAATTAAGGATTAACACGATACCCACCCGGGGGATAAATATGGTCAAAATAACATGTTATGGCGGCGTCGGCGAGATCGGGGGAAACAAGATACTGGTTCAAGATGACAAAACGAGTATATTTTTAGATTTTGGCAAGAACTATTCGAAGGAAGGAATGTATTATGATCCGCCGTTCTTACAAGCCCGTTGCACCGAGCATTTACTGGGTTTGAAGATCTTGCCGTCGATAAATGGAATTTACAAGTACAGAGAGACAATAATGAAACCTGAGTTTGAGATCGATGGTGTGCTGATCTCACATCCGCATGGCGACCATTATGATTATGTACGATTTTTAAAGGATGAAATTCCCATCCACTGCGGCGAGGCAACCAAAGAGATCATCGCGGCTCGAGAATGTTCTGGTACCAAAGGTCCGGCAGCGAAATATTATATTTGTAATTTCACTAAAAGCAAAGGTTATGAGCAATTTAAGAAATTTGAAACGTTTCATACCGGCGATCGTCTCAAAGCAGGTGAGATCGAGTACCGCCCGATCCATGTCGATCATTCCGTATGCGCAGCTTATGGTTATATTCTAGAAACCTCGGACGGCATTATTGGCTACACTGGAGATATTAGGCTGCACGGCCCTAAATCATCAATGACCAAAGATTTCATCAATGCCTTGAAAAAAGAGCGATTGGAATTACTATTGATCGAAGGCACCAACATAGATTCCTCGAAACTATCTTCGGAGACCGAAGTGAAAAATAAAGCGAAAAAGATCGTCGAGCAAACGAAGGAGCTAGTCCTGGCAGGGTTTTCGGTGGTGGATTTCGATCGGTTCAGGACTTTTTATTGGATCGCAAAAGAGACCGGCCGTAAATTCGTAATTTCAATGAAGCAAGCCTATATATTGAGCAAGATCCAATCATTTCTAGAGATACCGAAGGTCACGGATAAGAATATCACTGTATTTTTAAAGGACAAGGGCTCCTTTGGGTTTGAGAAAGAAGTTCTGGATATTGGGGGAATAAAAACAATCGGTGCAGAAGGTGTGAATAAAGCTCAAAAAAAGATATTAATGGTCGCGGGATTTTATGATTTTAATGAATTGATCAAGATCAAGCCAAGTCCTGGCAGTACCTATATACTATCCCAAAGCGAGCCGTTCAACGAAGAGATGGAGATCGACCATGCCAAACTTTTGAACTGGTTGGACTTGTATGGGCTGCCGTTATTCAATGTACATGCTTCGGGTCATGCAACGGCTAACGAGCTAAAACAGATCATTTCTGAAGTGAAACCTAAAAAGGTTTGTTTGATACATACTGAACGCCCGAAGTTGTATGAAAAATTCATTGAGGACCTGCATGTCGAAACGATAGTTCCGCAAGAAGGTAAGGAAATACAGATTTGAAAACATTTTAATAAATCACCGATTTGGAAATGATTTTTAGTCTATAGAGTATCTTACTAGTGGTAAGTGGTAAGATAGGCAGATTATGTGGATACCTGATGGCGAATTGTTACTAAAAGAAGCTAGAGGCTAGAATTTAGAAGATAGAGATATAATATTGACCCAAAGATTCTTGAGCTCTATCTTCCAGCTTCCTATTAGACTAACTCGCCACAACTGAAATCTATTAGGCCATAAATGTCATACTTACCACTTACAGAGTAAATTCCACCAAATATGGATAAGAAGCAATATTTTTAATAGTAGGGATAGCTATAAATACCAGTACTTACTATAACTATAATGTAAGTGATTGTATTGTATTGTAAGTTTAGACCTACCGCACATGCCAAACATAGGATGATCGAGAGAGGCATCTCGCGCGATAAAGCAATAGAAACGATTTTAAAAGGTATTAAAAGACATAAGGACAAAAAAATCTTTGCCAGGCTTCGAGGTATCGAAGTGCTTTACATTCAAAAACCCTGCAATTATCATGTAATTACAATATATTGGAGGTGAATTTAAATTGAGCTGCCCGGTCTGTAATGGTAAATTAAAAAAATCAAAGGCACCTTATAATTATTATGATATCAACTTCGGTAAATTTGATGCTGATGTCTGCCAGAAATGTGGCGAAATCTTTTTTACTGAGGAAGCTTCGGATGAAATAGATAGGATTGCGAAAAAAATGGGGCTCTGGGGACTTGAGCGAAAATCGAAAATTTCCTATTCCGGCAATTCTCTGATCGTGAGGATCCCGCAAGAAATAGCAAAGTTCATGAAATTGAAAAACGGCAAAGAAATTCAAATTCATCCGGAAGGTAAGAGGAAACTGGTAGTTGAAATTACATCTTGAGTTAATACGTTTTATTTAACTGCCGCAAATTATACAGTGCCAGATCCATATAGTGAAGAGGTCATAAAATACGATTTCGGATATACGGGGGGGAGGGTTGGTTTAGATTAACTTTTCAAATAGGTTGAAAGGATAGAAAGATGGGAAAGTTTAATATTTGGTGAAGCTTTTTAAGATTGCCAGGATAATTTTCCAGGGGGTAAAATATTTGTTAGTGAAGATCAAGACTATTCTTATTATGATCATTGTTATTTTGACTACGATCATTATAGGTTGGAATTTCGGGTTTGCCGCCCTAAATCCGGAGGGCGAACCGAATAATGGTACAAATATACGAACTATCCCTCGTAGTAATGGATATCTGAACTGGAGCGAGATCGAGGCACTTTCCGAACCTATTCCCGGCCAAAACCTAAACATTAACGAATCAACCCGGCCAAGAATCGCAATGGAAAACAATAAAATATCTGTGGTTTGGGTAGATGGCAATAATACGGATGGCGCCGGTTTTGACCGCGATATATTTTACCGGTATTTTGACGGCAGTTCCTGGTCTAAGATCCAGGTGATTTCAGAACCTGTTATTGGTGAAAACTACAATTCTGAAGCGTCCAATGCACCTGCAATAGTAGTCGAGGATAGTAAAATCTACGTTGTTTGGTTTGATGAAAATAATACGCATGGTGCAGGGAAGGATAAAGATGTTTTTTACAGGTGTAATCTTACCGGCTCGGGTTGGGAGCATATTCAAGTTATTTCAGAACCGATTCCGGGCATGAACGTTAATACCGGCGACAGTCAGGCACCAAAGATCGCAGTTGAGGACGGCAATATCCATGTGATCTGGCAGGATAATAACGATACAAATGGTGCTGGTGGAGACTTAGATCTATTTTATTTAAGTAATCTTAGTGGCTCGGGTTGGGGAGAGATATTTGTTATCTCAGAACCAATTCAAGGTAACGATTTTAATATTGGAGATTCCGTCAGTCCAGATATTGCAGTTGAGAATGGTAAAGTCCATACCGTCTGGGTGGATAATAACGATACCTACGGCACTGGCATAGACGCAGATATATTTTACAGATCTAATCTTGGTTCAAGCTGGGAAGCCATCCAAGTAATTTCAGAACCGATTGAAGGTTTTAATACAAATGTTGGATGGTCTATAGATCCATCAATAGCCGTAGAAAACGATAAAATTTATGTTGTATGGCAAGATTATAATATCACGAATGGCTGTGGTGGGAATCCCGAGATATTTTATAAATGTAACCTTACCGGCTATGATTGGGATCCGGTACAGGTAATTTCAGAACCTGTGGTGGGTAAGAATTTTAATTGGGGGTCAAAAAGTAGGTCGGATATAGCAGTTGAAAACGAAAAAATTTATGTTGTCTGGACCGATAATAATAATACGTACAATGCAAGTACAGATTGGGATATTTTTTATAGATCTAATCTTACCGGCTCAACCTGGGAAGATATGGAGGTAATCTCAGAACCGGTTGTTGGGTTTGGTTTTAATCTGATGACTTCATCGGACCCTGAGATTGCTGTTAGTTCTAATGGTAAATATATAGTTTGGAGCGATTGGAATAATACTCAAGGTGCAGGTAGTGCAGAAACCGATATATTTATTCGATTTACATTATTACCATTGGCTTTGGATATCCCAAAGGTAACCCCCACTTTCGGCAATACAAGTACATATTTCAATTATACTGTCGAATATACACATCAGAAAAACAAACCACCAACAGAAATAGCCATTAATATTAGCGGTACAGATAATTCATTATTAGAAGTTGATCCGGCAGATAATAATTACCAAGATGGAAAAAGTTATTATTATAATACCAGACTGAATATTAGCTCAGACCATACGTTTCAAATACATGTAACTGATGGTATTTATATCATATCTTCAGCACTTTTCAATAAGCCGGATGTATATAATACCCGACCTGGAATTATTACAGTAGACAACCTAACCACGCTAGAAGATATTTATTACGAAATGCCCTACGAATACGAAGATATTGATATCGCAAACATTAACCAATTTGGCCATTGGCATTTTTCAACTAATGCAAGCTGGCTGGCATTTGATTTTAATACAGCGGTATTAAATGGCACACCCACAAACGATGAGGTGGGTGAATATTGGGTCAACCTCACGATCAACGACACTATTGAAATTGATTTTACAAATTTTACACTTACAGTAATTGATGTTAATGACGATCCGGCAATAAATACAACCAATGTGGAAATTACTTATGAAGATATAATTTATTTTGTCGATTATAATGCAACTGATATTGACAGTCCACCTGACGCACAAATTTGGTCTTTAAACACTAATGCGAGTTCTTGGCTTTCTATAGAATCAGACACTGGTGTGCTCAGCGGTATACCAACCAATGATGAGGTTGGTGTGTACTGGGTGAATATATCGGTAAATGATACTGAGAGTGGTTTGGATCACACGAACTTCTCGTTGATCGTACTAAATGTTAATGACCCGCCTGAAATACTCACAGAAGATGAGATTAATGCTGATGTTGAGGTACTATATCACGTGGATTACAATGCAACCGATATCGACAGCCCGTTATCCCAACTAATATGGACATTAGATACTAATGCAACTTGGTTAACAATAAATTCAAATACAGGTATATTTACTGGAACTCCCACGTTAACCGATGTTGGCTGGTATAATGTTAACATCTCGGTCAGCGATGGTGACGGCGGTCAAGCTTGGCATGAATTTATTTTGACAGTAATCCCAAAAGAGGCGGCAAACAAACCGCCCAACATAACAACTATTGATGTTGGCACTACCAAGGTCAACGAGCTATATCAGGTTGATTATGATGCTACTGATGACCGAACACCTGTAGATCTATTGAGTTGGGCTCTTGAAACTAATGCAAGCTGGTTAAAAATCGAAAATAAAACTGGCGTATTATGGGGCACCGCCACCTTAAATGATGTGGGCTGGTGTTGGGTTAATGTTTCTGTTATCGACAGTGAAAATGCGTGGGACTATCATAATTTTACACTTCATGTTATGACGGTACCAATAATGACTTTCCCACCAGAATTAAGTAACCCAAATCTAACGCCCTCGGAGGGAGATACTGAAACTGAATTTAGGTTTTCTATCGTGTACAGTCACCGAGATGATGAGCTACCGGATTCCATTCAAGTGATCATTGATGAAAGCCCACATGACCTAGAATATAATGCCAGTAGTGATTCATATCAATATATAACTAACCTAACAGAGGGAGTACATACTTATTATTTTACGACAACGTTAGGTAAGTTTACAGTAAGCACAGAAAATTATACTACACCTAATATTCAAAAACCAGATGTACGTAAAACAACTCATGACGATGAAAGTTGGGATTGGCTGGTCTGGATCATTATTATAATTATTATTGTGGCTTTAATTTTATTATTCTTATATCTTCGAAAAAAGCAACCTCCACAGGAAGATATTGATACCTATGAAGAAGAATGAGCTGTTATCAAATAAAAAGGTTAACTGACCAATTCTTAAATCGGGCAGCCATTAAATTTAAAAAAATTTACCGCAGAAGCACAGAAGCGCAGAAATGTATCATTCTGCGTTTCTGCGTCTCTGCGGTAAAAAAGATAAATGATATATTTTATATACGATAAAAAATATTAAAATATCTCCATCCTTTTGACCTTCGTTTCCTCACGACGATAATCGGGCAAAAGCATTGGCGCAACTCGTTCCTTTGGTATTTTTGCCTTTTCTAATTCTTGATGATATGTTTTTAAATGCTCAAGTGTAAGTTTACCAGATCTAACCTTTTTAACTTTCTCGGATGCGTGCTGGCCCGCCCGTCGTCCAAACACAATAATATCCAACAGTGAATTGCCCATCAAACGGTTGCGTCCATGTAGACCGCCGGTCGCTTCACCGGCCACATACAGATCTTCCACCCCCGTCTCGGAATTGGCGTTGATGACCACACCGCCGTTTTGATAATGCTGCGTGGGATAGATCAACATCGGCTCCTTACTGATATCGATCTCGAAACGTTTTAATTGACGGTACATTGCCGGCAATTTTTTCTCGACCGTACCTTTTCCATGTTTGATATCGATCAACGGGCTATCGAGCCAAACCCCGTACATACCGCTCGGAGTGATCACGCCCTTGCCGCGTTCAGAACATTCACGAATGATCGCCGCGGCTTCAGTATCACGGGTCTCGAGCTCGTAGATGAAACGGTTGCCTTCTACGTTAACGATCTGTCCACCGAGCCCCCGCACTTTCTCGGTAATTAACAGCCCCACGATCTGCTCGGGATAGGCTGCACCTGTCGGATGATATTGGACACTATTAAGGTACGCAACCTTCGCACCCGCGCGATAAGCGAGCACCAACCCATCTGCGGTCGCACCATAATGATTGGTGGTGGGAAATTGCTGGACATGTAATCTACCGGACCCACCAGTAGCAATTATTGTGGTTTTTGAACGTACAATAAGATATTCCTGGGTTTCCATATTGTAAAGAATTGCACCGGTGCACCGGAATTTCCCGCCCTTTCCAATAGGTTCGGTCAATAACTCAACCACCGGCGAGAATTCAATTGTTTCTATCTGACGGTTCCACAACTCATCCCTAAGCGTTTTCATGATGTCGCCGCCTGAATAATCACGCATTGAATGCATGCGTTTGCGCGAGGTACCACCGCCATGGATCGTCACCATCGTCCCATCAGGCTCTTTATCAAACATTACGCCTAACTTTTCCAGCCATTGCAACGCATCGGGTGCATCCATCACCAGCGCCTTTACAAGTTCCGGATAATTCTCGAAACCGCCGCCGCCCATTATATCAAGGTAATGTATAGCTGGCGAATCGTTCGGTTTGTCTGCACCCTGGATGCCGCCCTGTGCCATCATCGTATTGGCGTCACCTAACCGTAATTTGGTGGCTAACAAAACATTCGCATCATTTTTCTGTGCGATCAAGGCTGCGGAAACCCCAGCACCGCCACCCCCGACAATAAAAACATCCACATCGTAATCAATTTGAGATAGATCAAAATTATTCAGATCTAGTTTACTGTAGGCTTCAAAAAGGTCGGCGTACTCATTATATATTAGCTCGCCTTTGTTTGGACCGATCTTAAGTTCCCTCAACGATTCCGGTTTATAATCCGGATGAAATTTCTTTAATAAATCATTACGCTCGTCAATGCTCAATCGTGGTAATTCCTCGGTCATTCTATGGTCACGAGTTTTTTCTAAATGCTCTATTGATTGCTGGAATTGTTCGGGATACATTTAATTTCACTTCCTAGCTCAGACCTCTTCTATCTCACGGTCATCATAAAGTTTCCTAAGCTTTTTCTTATCGGTCTTCGTTAACATATCAACTTCTTTGTCGAACTTACCTTCTTTGGTCTCGTTTACGCGGTCCTCTAAATGTTGGGCTTTCGGTACAATATATCTGGCAAATAAACGCCTGCATAATATACCAATATTGTACTGTACCATCTCACCTGTGCAGCGTGATGCACATAACCCGCACATAATACAATCAAACGACAGATCTGCAGCTTTCGCAATATCGCCGCGCTCGGCTGCGGCTATATAATCCATCACCTGGAGCTCCTGGGGACAGATCTTCGTACAGCTATTACAGCTAAGACACCTAAAAAGTTCAGGGTAGAGTTTCATTACTTGCTCAGCGGTCGGTTCCAGTTCCTCAAGATCGTATAGGGCCTTATTAGCCGGATAAAATGGGATCTGAGTCAGATACATACCGTCTTCAACCACAGTCTGACATGCCAACCCGTTCCAGAGCTTATAATCATCTTTCAAACGATAGACAGTACCACAAGCGCCACAGAACCCGCCGCGACACCCGCAACCGCGTATGAATCGATAACCTGCATATTCCATGGCCTTCATTATCGTCAAACCCGCGGGTACCTGGTACTTTTTACCCATGATGTAAATTGTGACGTTGTTATTATCATCAGTCTTTTGTTGTAGCTTCTTGGTTACC
>CBDVCJ010000111.1:0-11987 GCA_965372445.1 uncultured Thermoplasmata archaeon
TGGGTGTAGGCTCGTATAATTCGTTAAGATATTATAACGACAGTAAAGGATTTAAGGTTGTATTTTTCGGGTGGGAACATGCCGGTATCAATAATATTATCAATCGGGTAAACCTAACCTATCATGTCCTTAAATGGTTCAATTGGTCGATCAGCATTGGTAAGGATTTCGCGGTATCATCCGAAGAGTTCTCGACCATCACCCCCAAATTCATGGATCAGCTCACGATCTCAGCCACCATCCGTAATAACGGACCGCTACCCGGCGATAATGTAAGAGTTATGTTCTATATCTCGGGACCTGAAGGCGTGGAAGAACCGATACCCAAACATCCGGATAATAAAGATAATCCCCAAACCCTTTTTGTACCAGGTGATGGCGGCGAGATCACAGTATATAAAAAATGGCTGGCCGTTGCAGTTGGTCGACACAACTTCAGGGTTATGGTGGACCCCTATAATGAATATGACGAAGTGAGTGAAGAGAACAATGACGTCGAATACACCGACCTGTTCATTACAGAGCTATTTATTCGTTATAATATATTAGTGGTGGACGACGATAACAGTACCAATAATGCTATTGGCGGGACAGGGGCAAATGTGACTTATAACCTTACTAACACCTTAGAGTTCTTGGGCTATCATTATGATCTCCATGTTATTCAAGGCGGCTTCGCACCCGACCGAGGCCCAAATAAGACGATCATGAAATTTTATAACACGATCATTTGGCTGACTGGTAACCAAACAGATTATACACTTTGGACCGAAGATCAAGATAATTTAACAGCTTATTTAGAAGGTGATTATTACGAAGCTCAGTATTTAGGCGAGACCAAGGTAAATTTATGGCTGATCGGTCAGGATATTTTAGATGATCTAGATGGCCCGGGGATCAATATGGTGCCGCAAAACCAATTTGTTCAGGACATTTTGCAGGTTAGTCAATATTCTACAGGTGTTGGCTTACCGAACATCTTAGAAGGTGTGAACAATGACCCGATCACACATGGAATAACTTATCCAATGAATAAGAATGCATTTATTGATAATGGCGATTCTATTGTGCCAAATCTAGCTGAAAGTGCAACTGGCATTTTCTGGCAAAATACTGCTCAAACTCAATACAATTCATTAAAACGTAATGCTTCTAGATATAATGTAATATTTTATCCGTGGGAATCGTCATTTATTGATAATCCACTTGAATTCGGTGGCGGCGGCCCATTTGCACATAATGTCTGGGATACTCCCGGCTTGGAAACCTATCAAGCTGAGCTCGTATACTTGACCTTACATTGGCTCGGGTTCCCGGAAACCAGAATAGAATTAAAAACTTCGAAGATCGATATTGAATTATCTAACTTCAATCCAATGCTGGGTAGTGCATATGTAATTAATTCCAATATCTATAACTACGGTGTAAATGAAACTAGTGTGGTTGTAAGGTTCTTTGATGGCAATACGATAATAGATACCAAATCCGTATATGTGGGCATAGACGATAGCTCATCGATCGAGGTGATATGGAGACCGCTGTTTGCCGGGCCACGAACCTTGACCATTGCTGTGGACGCTGCAAATGACATACCCGAGGTATTCGAAGTGCTAAATAATAATGCCAGTTTGAAAAACCAGCAAGTGTACTTTTTCTTTGATGATATGGAAAATGGTACCGCTAATTGGAAACATGATAATACAATAGTAAGAATAAATGGCGAGTCCCCAATATTATTTTTAGGTACCGAGGAAGCGAATACCACGATCCTTAGCTCTTGGAATTACACGGTATCCGGTAAGTTTGCCAAAGGCTCAGCGGAGTATCATAGTTATAATTACTCGTTCTATACTATGGAACCCGCTATGCCGGCAAAAGCACTGGATATTGTTTTGACCTTGGATAACACTGAAAATATGACCAATGATGAGATCGACCAATTAAAAATTGCAACCAAGAATTTTATAATAAATCTTGAAGGTAAAGATAGGGTAGCTTTGTATACACACGACACAAATAGTGCACCTTTTCCTTACGACCCATTTAATAATACTGGCATGCCACTCCTTTTGACCTCACTACCCTCAAATGAGGATGATAATGGGTTTATACAGATGAACCAAGAGTACGAATGTCCGATTCATAATACCTACGAATTGGGCCAGAACTTGTGCATGCATCTCATTAACTTAATTGATAATACAGGCGGGGTGGGACGCCCGTTATGGAACTTGACACATGCTGCTATTGATAAAGCGTTTTATGATAGTAACTCGTCAAATGTGGCCGTTGTAATTGCGATGGCTAGGGGCGACAACGCGACCTCAACTTGGCAGTACCCGCAAGGTCAAGGCCCCCAGAACAATTCCAATGGTTACGGCGATGGCATATATTGGCCTGAAAGCCCGAACAATCCATCTGATGATTGGTCGACCTCGCCGCAAAATGGCGAAGTGTGTAACTCATCCAAGCGCGTCTATACTGTCGGGCTGAACTTTTCGGGCGGTATGAACAGTGTGATCGGCAAGAAACTGAATGAGACCGCCCAAAGCTCTAATGCCAGCTATTATTATTGTAATTTAAGTAGTGAACTATCAAACACGTATAATACAATTAGAAATGAGCTCAGAAAATTTGTATATAGTTTTGGACCCGGAGCCCGAAGTAGTTCTAGAGGTGCCAGAGGGATATTTTTCGATGAGTTTGAAGGGGATCTATCCCAATGGGACGCTAATGGGCCTAACCCGAGTACAAAATGGGATATCATAGCAGGCGAGGGTCAAGCAGGCTCCCAGGCCGTTAAAGCAGATAAAAACGACGATGGATACTTGATCTCTGACAATATCAATCTCGCCAATGCCAATTCTGCAACTTTGGAATTTTATTATCGTTTGGACACGAACGCTATAGGCGATTTTACTTTAGAATATTATGATGGTACCGGCTATAATTTTATTGCAGGGCTTGGAAACCAACCCCAGACCCCGGTATGGAACCATTTTTACCAAGTTCTAGATCTGGCCACTTATAAAATCATAGACTTCAGAATAAGATTTGATGCGACTTTGGGTAATTTCGAGTTCATGTGGATAGATAATGTTTGGCTGAACTGGACCGAGCCCGCGCCGCCGCCACCGCCGCCGGAACCCGGTGAAGAGGAAGAAGAGGGATTCTTGGGGAATGTCACCGACCCCGGCGACCGTAACCTGACCACCGAGACATTCAGTTTGGTTAATGTAAGTTCTGCAACATTATCCTTTTATCACAAATACAATCTCGCATCTGGTATTAATGGGGTTGTAATTCAGGTAGGTACCTTCAACGGCACTAATTGGAGCTTTGAATATGTGATACCGTACCAACTCTATCCCGGCAACTTCAATAATAGCGAAACGAAATACGATGATTATGGTAACGATATGAGATGGTGCTATAACGGCATTAGTGGCAATGGGCGGTTTACTTGGGATTATGTTGAAGTTGAGCTGGATAATTGGACCGGTCAACAGGATCTAAGAGTGCGGTTCTTGTTCATGTGGTCCAACTGGAGCTATGGCGGCGGATATTATATTGATGACGTGGAAATAAGAGTAACTCGAAATGATGATGCGAACCTGACAACCGCCAATCTGGATCAATGGGGTTTAACCTCAAATGACGCACATAGCGGTAATTATTGCTGGTGGAACCGCAACCCCCAAACGGGCAACCTTTCCGGGGGGCTTGATAACAGCCTGTACAGCCGTCCAATAGATCTGACCAATGCCCGAAATGCGACCTTATCGGGGTATTTCAAATTTAATATTAATTCCGCGGCAGGTCTGCCCCCGGATGGTTTTAGAGTTGAGATCTCGGATGATAATGGCGTGAGCTGGAAAACTATCACCTTGGGTGTCAGGGCTGCATGGGGCGTCTCGGGTAATGAATCCGATATCGATGACGGTATAATTGATGGTAAGAGCTATACTGGGTTAGACCCCGACAACGACCGGTGGGTCGAAGCTGGCACCTTGACCAGGCTGAACTGCGATATTTCAGGATGGACCGGTAATGTCATCTTAATTAGATTTAGGGTGGTGACCGCCTCCGACGACAACCCGTATTTCGGTGCGAACCATTATGAATGGTACGGGCCGGGTGCAGCCTTCGGCGGGTTCTATGTCGATGATATTACGATCACAGGATATTCACTGCTAGAATAATAATGCATAACAATCCCCGTGCATAAGGGCGGGGATATAGTTCCAAAATATAAGGACAATATACGCAATAAAGTGATGAAAATGTCTAAAAATCGAGTAGTAAAAAAATCCTCAAAATTAGTCAGGAGGATGAGTGTAATGAGTAAAGGATTCCGTACAAATTATTGGGCAGTTTCCGAGGCGATAGGCACAGTTCTATTGTTGGCAATTGGAATTGTTTTAGTTGCTGTTGTGGCGGTATGGGTGAACACATTACCCGCCCCCGCCGAAGTTGCCGATGTGAATCTGGTTGGAACCTATGAAAATGGTAACATCATTATCAAACATAATGGTGGCGAGACCATGTACGGTAAAGATATCGATATAAGAATAGTTCACAACCAGGTTATATATCCCTATAAATTAACCGATTCTGAAAATGACGATTGTTTGGACGATAAACTCGATGTCGGTGAGCGTTGGGTTAAACAATTCGATGCCAAAGTAGGCGATGAAATCGAGATGATGGTGATCGCCGCCAGAGATGGTGACACCTTAAAGATCATACTGGAAGAGCGGATCGTAATAGGCGGGGGACCAACCGTTTTCCCTGACCTTGCCGTTAGCGCTGAAGATATCAATTTAAGGTTTGCAGGCGAGGGTATAGAGATCAATGAGCCGGTCAAATTATCAGTAAGGGTATACAATATTGGGAATATAAACGCCAGTAATGTAATTATAAGGTTCTTTGATGATAATGAGATAATTAAATTCAAAGGCCAAGAGTTCCAAACGCTGAATATTAGCTATAAATACAAGCCGGGAGTCAAGAATTGGGATTCTGTAGGACTGACCTGGAGACCTACCAGATGGGGTCAGCACACAATATATATAAAAGTCTACTCGGTTTTGAATGAATTGAATTATGCAAATAATTATGCCTCGAAACAAGTATCGGTTGCATCGTATCCATTTAAACCACACGGGCCGGATCTATATATTACACCTTATGATATTCTTTTCAGCAATTCATATCCCGTTCGGGGTAATGATCTCGAGATCACGATAATAGCACACAATGTTGGTACCCGCCACCTCATCAGAGGTGAGAATATAACCGTGCATGTGGAAGATAGTAAAAATGGCGGCCTTTATTATAATTATACGATTAACGACGGCCTCAAAACAGGCCGTACCAACCAGCATAAATTGACCTGGAAAAACGTTAAACCTGGTGGCACCTCGTATATCCAAGTGACTCTTGATACCGACGGCAATATCACCGACGAATTGAACCCTGTAAATAACCGAGCTTCGCGACTTATACAGATACTGCCAACAATTCTGGTGGTTAACGATGATGGCGTTGATACCCCGCCAGATCAGTCGGCGGATCAAGGAGATTCTAGCCGTTATATCGTAGATTCATTAACTGCGTCGGGTGTGAAGTATGATGTAATAACCGCGACTGGTACGACCCCAAAATATGCTAGTGGCCCAACATATCTGGCAAAATACGATATTATTATCTGGACAACCGGCTACCAAAAAACAAATACCCTAACTGCCTCCAATCAGCAAGCGCTAAAAAGTGCACTTGATAACGGTTCTTATGTGTGGTTGGTCGGTCAGGACATTTGTATTGATACAACCACTAATGCGACATCCCAGAAAGGAGATTTCATTTATGATTATTTAGGCGTGGGCGATTTTACAGTAAAAAGCACACCAGGCATAATCGAAGGTATCGACGGTGATCCGATAACCGAAAGTATGTTATTGAACACCACAAATCTAATTACGGGGTCGGATCGCGCCGTGAATCTCACGGGCCGCAGCCCTGGTATTGGCGACGAAATTGCCGGAATTTTTAAAAACGAATCGGTTTTAGGTGCCGGCAGCCACAATTCAATACGATATTACAATGCAAGTCGCGATGTGAAAACAGTATTTATGGGGTGGGAATTTGCAGCTATTAACGATCCGATAGCGCGCGCGAATTTAACCTATCATGTACTGAAATGGTTCAATTATTCCATTGTTCTAGGCAATGATTTTGCGGTTGTATCTGAAGAATTCTCCAATGAAGCGCCAAAGTTCATGGAAACCATAACGATATATGCCACTATCCGTAATAACGGGCCGACAAATGAAACCGTTTACGTTGCGTTTTATGCGAAGGGCGCAGACGGTGAGGAGGAATTAATACCTGAATTTCCGGATGATAAAGACAACCCAGTACCAGTATTCCTACCCGAAGACGGTGGCGAGGTTAAACTCTCCAAGCAGTGGCTTGCAACGTCGATCGGGGCACATGATTTCAGGGTTATGGTGGATCCCTACAATAATTTTGATGAGATCAGTGAAGAGAATAATGACATTACCTATGTCGGTTTAAACGTCATTAGATTAACGATCGGCTATACGATCTTAGTTGTGGATGATGACAATAGCTTGAATAACGGTGGATATCTAATAAATGCGAATGTAACTGAGAATATGACAGATGCGTTGGATAAATTAGGGTACGAATATGATACCGTGGTCGTTAAAGGTGGGCTCACGCCAAAAGATGGGCCGAACGTTTCGGTTTTAAAGCATTATAACGCAGTGATATGGCTTACGGGTAACGATACAGGCTCGACCCTAACCGCGATCGATCAGGATAACATCACCATATATTTGGAAGGTCGCTATGAAGAAGCAGAATATTTAACTGAATTGAATGTAAATCTTTGGTTAATAGGTCAGCAAATACTTGATGATCTAAATGGGCCTGGATCGGGGGTTGTGCCGACTAATGACTTTGTGAAAGATATCCTTAAAATTAAAAGTTATACGACCAGTGCAGGGCTTCCCGAAACTTTGGATGGTGTATATCACGACCCGATATCGCATGGAATTGAATACCCAATTGATAATAGTACATTCGAAGATAAGGGAGATCTTTTGGTACCTGAGGATAGTATAAATGTTAGTTGTATATTTTGGCAGGACGAATCACATACAAAATTCAATGCAGAGAGAATTGATGAATATAACTATGACGCAGTATTTTTCCCGTGGGAATTTTCATTTATTACCGACCACGACCCTGGTGCGATCCCAAAGGATAGCATCGAGCATAACCAAATTGAATTGGCGTTTTTAGTACTGCATTGGTTTGGATATCCTGATGATAGGATAGAATTGAAGATCTCAAATATCGATATTACTCTTAATGATAATAATCCTGTATTAGGCGATCGATACATAATAAAGACCAATGTATATAATTACGGTCTAACCGAGACAAGTGCGGTAATAAGGTTCATGGACGGCAACACACTACTCAATGCCCAACCCTTATATGTGCCTGCAAACGGCAACTCGTCGATCGAATCGCTTTGGACACCGTTATATGCCGGTCTGAGAACTTTAACTATTTCGGTCGATGAGGCGAACTATATACCCGAAATATTCGAAACACTAAATAATAATGCAAGTTTGGAGTTGTATGTCTATTTCTTCCACGATGATATGGAAACCGGCACCTTAAATTGGGACCATGATAGTACTATAATCAGGATCAATGGCGAGAGCCCGATCGAATATCTTAATCAGCCAGTATACACCGATGTTAATGATACCTTTGAGGTCATGCAAGGTTTTGAGATCAATACCTCCACCTCAAATAGCTATAATACTTCGTTTTATGCCGAGGAGCCTTTAGGTTTCACAGGCAAGGCTGAGGCTTTAGTTGCATTGGTCTTAGATGACTCGATGTCGATGCAAGATCGCACTATTGGCGGTGTCACATGGTTGAATAGGGCGAAAGAATCGGCAAACATATTAGTTGATCTCCTCTATAATACCTCTTATGTATCGGTCTGGCATGTTGATTCAAATAAGAACGACCGTAAGCAACTCGGTTTGACTTCTTTAGACGGTAACGGCCCCGCAGTTGTAAAACAAGCCATTAACGATACCATCAGTACTTCCGGTCATACAATATTATGGGATTGTATTGGCGAAGCTTACGAGGACCTTAGTGCTGCAGCGCCCTCTTATCCGGACCTTACGCCAATTTTGGTTGTATTATCCGATGGCTCTGATTTTGCGTCTAATGATGCTTCAACTTATACATGGGGTAAAATGGAAGCTGGCAGTGAAACATGGTGCCCCTGGCACGACATGGATCTTGGGGTACAGACCCATACGAACCACCAGGGTAAATATAGATGGTATTCCGATTTCGATGCCAATAACTACGATGATCTTTGGAAAACTGTTGGTAGTAGCTCATTCAAAAATGATCGTAAGGGCCTGCTGGATTCAGATATTATGATGTATACGATCGGGTTGGGGTTAGAGCATCACGAGCCGCCCGATGTAAATAAAACCTCGTCATGGCCTGGTGAAAGTGTTTCTGATACTAATTCGGTTTATACCAATGGGGTTGAATCCGGCACACTTGAATACAATCTTTGGCGACTGGCCACTACTTCAGATGGCAAATATTTTTATGCACCAACCCCGGAGGAATTAGAGGATATTTTCAAGCAGATCGCCGAGGCGATAAAAAATCTACAGCAACGGCGAAGAAGGTCTGACGAAGGTGGCCCAATATTTTCGGCACGTGCAGATGATGACGAGGAACAAGTCAAATTTGCTTTAACGTATCCGTTCAGTCTTGAAGGCATCAGTTCGGCTAAACTCTCTTTTTATCATAAATACGATCTATATGATGCTTATAACGGTGCAATAATTCTCGTTGGTACAAGATTGCCAGGTGCTCCTCCGGATGCCTGGAATTATAGGTACGTGACCCCAACCCAACTCTATAGTAGTAACTTATGGGTTGATAAAACTGAAACTGATGATTATGGTAACAAAATGTTATGGTGTTTTAATGGTGTGAGTGGCAATTCATTATTTGAATGGGAATATATTGAAGTAGACCTGAAGGATTTCATCGGCCAGCCCTATGTGAGGATCAATTTCTCGATGCAATTATACGGTGGTGGCGGTGGTGGTGGGTGGTGGTTGGACGACATTGAGATAAAAGTTTCAAGATCTAACAGTATGCCGTTAACCAACGCGACCAAGGACCAATGGGAATTAACGATCCTCGACGCCTATAGCGGCGATTATTGCTGGTGGAACCATAACGCAAGCAACCCAACCTTTACTGGTGGCTTGGATAATAGCTTATACACACGCGCGATCGACCTGACCACCGCAAGATTTGCAACTTTTTCGGCGTATTTCAAATTCAATATCAACAAAACCAATGGCGCACCTCCGGATGGTTTTAGGGTCGAGATCTCGGATAATAACGGATTAAGCTGGAAACAAATTAATATTGGCACCCGAGCAGCCTGGGGCATCTCCGGCAACGAATCGGATCTTGACGATGGAGTGGTGGACGGTAAAAGTTACACCGGGCTCGATGTATATGGCGATGACGCGGTCCAGGATAATTGGGTCGAGGCCGGAACATTGACCAGATTAGGCTGCAACCTCTCGGGATGGGGCGGGTCTGTGATCATGTTGAGATTTCGTGTTATTACTGCCGCTGATAATAACCCGTATTTCAATGGCAACCACACTGAGAATGATACCGTCGGGTTTGGCGGGTTGTTTATCGATGATGTTATTATTTATGGCGATTCGCTTATGGCTGGTAATCCAGGCACCAGAGGAACTGAAGGTCAAGAGGTGGATGGGTCAAAAGGTAATGGTTGAAGTTAATTTATAGATCGATTTCATTAGAAATAATAAAACTGAAATGGAGGTTCATATACTTGACATCCAAAAAGAATAGAAAAAAGATCCAGGACTCCGACGAGGCCCTAACAAGCATTGTTGTGACTGTAATGCTGATCGGTATTATCATGGGCCTGATCATCGGGCCGATACTCACAATTCAAATCCCAAATGAGATCGAGGCTAATGAGGCCGAACATATGGATGATATATCGAAATCGTTCATTAACTTAAGGGGGACTATTAATACCTTGATCCAAGAGGAGGAGGTGGGTGTGAATGCACCTACCCGCATACCACTGGGCACAAAAACCAATAATTTCCTGGACGTTGGAAGTACAGGCAGTGTCTTTATTGAGCCCTTTGAATCCGAAGTTATGGTTTTCGATACCGAAGATGATCGTAGTATATTTGCGATCGGCAGTGGTAGGATCGGCTATAGATCCAATAATATCTACTTTTCAGACCAAACCTATGCCTTTGAAAATAACGCGATCATTGTAGAGCAGAACAGGCATAGTACAATAAAAACGGGCCCGATCGTTGAAATTGTTAAAGATAATGCCACAAATAATCTATCTTTATCAATGACGATTATTCATATTGTTGGCAACCCCGATACTCTTGGAGGAAGTAAAAGCCAGATAATTCAGACGACCTTAATAGCTGCTGAAACGAATATTTATGATTGGGTGATTCCAGAAAACATTACAATAAACATAGAAACATCATATCCCCAAGCTTGGAAAAAATATTATAATAATTTTTTAACTAACACCTCAAGACTTAATAGTGGCAACTTCCAAATTTCGATATTAGAAGATGTTGACGAAGATCAAATACTCTCTATTCAACTCAAAAAAGTAAATTATTTAAATGTAGTAATTGCGGTTATAAATACCGAAATAGGTTAAACAATATTAGAATTGAAAATTTGATATAAAAAATAACTAAAGGTAGTGATAATATGGCAAACAAATTCGTGAGAAATGAAGAGGGCGTTTCAAACATAGTAACTTCAATTATGATGCTAGGAGTACTTATGAGTATTTTAGGCATGGTCATGGCGGTTTATCTGCCGCTCATGGCAAAAGGTACGGAGATCAATCATATGGAAGAAATAAGTAATACCTTTATAGACCTAAAAGGTACGATCGATAGACAGATCATTAGTAATGATATCGGCACAACCTTAACAACACGAATCAGATTAGGGGAAGAGGGTGGACAATTATTAGGTGTCGGTAGAACTTCCGGCGATTTAGAATTTACACCTCACCTCTCACCTGGGATCTTATATAATACCGATTCGCCATTAGACCAGGATGGGAGACCGCTCGATATTTATGGATCGAACCGAGGCGTTATTAAGTATACATCAAATAATGTATATTACATAGATCAGGAATATATATATGAGAACGGAGCCGTAATAATAGAACAAAGAGGGCGGGCAGTAATGAGAGTCAGGCCGAACTTCATTGCAACTAAAAATAACATAACCAATACCACCTCCGTCACAACCACCTTGATATCGCTAGATGGCTCAACAACAACCCGTGGCGGCACAGAGAGCCAAACGATAGAAACTACCTTGCAGATTGGCACTGAACCCCGCTTGCCCTTTTTATGGGGTAATGGCTCGATCCGATGGTCAGGCGAAAATATAACTTACGAGATCACCACTAAGTATCCAGATCTATGGGAACAATTTTTTGGTGAAGTATTGAACGATACAAATTCAAATTTAGTTTGGGACAAGGATATGGCAGGACCTCTTGAAGGCGATTTCTATATTGATCGTAAAACACCCACAAATCCACTATTTACAGATTATACTATCGTTGCGCTTACGATCCGCGACGTAAATTCACTGGATTGCATCCAATCGGTAATAGAGACAAAACTAAATTGAGCTTTATATTCATAGGCTATTAAAAACGGCATTTCACCCGATTTTGGGGAAATAGAACTTTATTACGAATGTCTCAATGGCGATTTTCAGTGGTAAGTTTGGGATGTAGTATGTGGACACTCACTTCGTTCGCTTGTGGTATG
>CBDVCJ010000112.1:0-11921 GCA_965372445.1 uncultured Thermoplasmata archaeon
TGATATTTGGATTTCATTGGGGAAGGGGGGAACTACAAACTGTAAACTGAAAACTCCAAACTTATGTGGAAAATAGTAGCAAACTGGAATCTCCAATCCACTATGGTAATCATAAAACAATCTTACCACTATAAAAAAGTATAAAAAAATCAAGTTGCCTTTCCTTTCTTCTTAAGTTTCGATTCCAGATCTTGAATTATTGAATCTTTTTCAGCAATAACTTTACGAGCTTCCTCTAATAATTCTTCATAAAGCTCTTTCCAATCTGCAAAATCCGGGTTGATCTTGGCATCCATGAACTTCGCAGTTAAAAACGGAAAATTTTCATTCTCGATTATCCGGTCACAATGCGGGCATATCCATTTTTGGTCCTTTGTATCCGCATCGAACTCCTGGCTGCAGTTTTCATTACCGCAAATAACGATCATCTTCATGAACCTAGATCTCCTTGGCATCGTGGGTTAAATAAGCGTCAATTTTATTGTCATAACAATAATTCCAGTTAGTGGTTTTGGAAGTTTAGTACTAACTGATAGATTAATAAAATGAATATTCTAGTATAAATTTTTATTGAGTAATTGTATATTCAATAAATTTCGATCCCTTGCATTAACTTAAGTTCAGATCGAGAATTCGGCTTTATGCCATTTTTTATCTATACCTCTATATAGCAGGAAAGCAGCACCTAATAAATTTACACAGATCAAAATTATTGCCAACATAGAAATTTCAATCATTGTATTTAAGGTGAATGACAATATAGTTATACAGATGAAAGGCAGGAATGATAAAACGCCAAATTTCACCAAGATCGAAGTATTGAACAAGTATGTATTAGTGCGGAGACCTGTAAGATACGCGATCGAGGTCACGATATAAAACGATGTAATGAACATAACCAGCAGCGCCCACCCGACCATAGCGATCTCGTTATTCCAAATTGCCAGTATAATAATGATCCCGGGCGAGATCCAGCAGCAGATAATTAAAAACACCATGATCTTGATCTTGATCAACTGTGGGACTGTGACCGGAAGTGTTTGATAGAACTCGATCCTGTCCGTAATGTTCAACCAGCTATAAACCAGCACCCCGAAGAAACCGATCAAAAAACCGAAGAATATAATATTGAAGCTTTCAGTGATGCCCAAACTCAGCTCAATTAACCAGGACACAAATATTATGAATACTAACGAGCTTATGAATGTAAATAAGATCTTGATCATAGTTCGGCTGCGTTTAATATCCAGGAATTCTTTGGCGATGAATATTGAGTAATCTTGAAAGATACTATATCTACTCTCTTTCAACTGTAGTTCACTTGAGAAGTACGGTGTGCGCAATCTGAGCCGTTTTCCAATGAGGTATGTGGCCGCAGTTGAGAATAATATTACATATAATATCGCCAACAGTAAATATATCGGCAATTTAACATATTGGAACTTCAAGCTTGGAATGATCAGGCTAAACTCAACCCAATTAAAAACAAATGCACCAATAATGGCAATACAAGTCGCGACAAATATCCCAATAAATATTTTTTCGTTTCTTAAAAATATTGTCGCCATAAAAAAGCTGAATGAGATCCCGATCAAGAATGATAGTGTGGTTGCCAGGGTTAAAAGCAATATACTAATAATACTGAACCCCGTGAATGGTATCGCCATCATAAGTCCAAATGTAATCGGCAGGATCGTTATGAATATGTAGAAAATAATTTCATGCATATAAAATGCCAGAAAGGTTCTTCTGAAACTTATAGGTAAAACCTCAGGTGTGGATACTAAAAATTTTATGTGGCCAAAAGTATGGTCGATGTATTCTCGGCCCAGAAATGCGAATGCACCCATGCTGAACCCATATAAACAAACCGTACTATGCAGCATCAATAGTATCTGCTCGATCGACAGCTCTTTTAATAATTGGGGCGATAATAGTGCAAGTATAAAGGTAAATATCATAATTAAGATTGGGAACCCGAGAAAATTGTATTTATTGGAGTATGAGGTCCTAAATCTGAACTCCTCCTGCAGCATAAGTCTGATCAAATTCAACATGGTCTCACTGTGACGATCGATAGTTATATTTTTTATGGTTTATTTAATGTATACTGTTTAGTTTATTATTATATATAAGGATTGAGGATTGTTCAATTGATGCTCATATTCGGGTATTTCTATTGTAAAGTTTTCAGTTTGTAGTTTTCGGTTTGTAGTACCCACCCCACCTCCCTCCTTAGTCCGAAATCCTAACTAAAATTCAAATTTACAATCTCCAATTCGAATATAAAGTTGTTACGGTAGTATTTGAGATTGGGATTTTGGATCTTGAAATTAAATGGGGGGAGGGGGGACTACAAACTGTAAACTGAAAACTCCAAACCTATATGTAAATTATTAGCAATTTCCAATCCTTGCGTTTAGCCCCAAGCCTCAATCCTTAAACCTTAATCCCTAAAAAAATCTAATAAATATTGATGCCCGGCCGAATTAAATATTATTTTGGTCTATCGGACTTTGTGTGGCCAAGCCTTCAATTGATAGTGGTTGAGCCGATGGTTTACTGGGCAATATCGTGCCATTGCCAGCATAATCTATTACCCAATTCTTACTTTGAAGTATATTTATTTCATTATTTAAGATCGCGATCGCCGTCATTTTATTTCCCTTGGCGGTATCATAGATCACCCAACTAGAATCAAGAAATGTTGTCTTCCAATAAATACCCATATGTGTCGCCTTTTCAGGCTCTGGTTGTTCCTGAACTTCTAACGGTTTGCCAAACTGTAGCTGTTCTCCCGAAGTTGCCAATGGTACTGCAGCTCTTGGAATGGTTGCCGGGGTCGAAATACCGTGCAGCTCGAATTTACGAAAATCTTTTCTGCCCGGTTTCTTTAATATAACAAAATCTAATTTGCCGATAGTAACGAACCTCGAAGCTTCGGCCTCAAGGCGCTTGCGTTTGCGTGGTACGAGCACAAACAAAACCACGATAATAAATATAATAATAAACACCACAATACCGACGATCGCCACAACCCACCCCAGATCATCACCCGCAATTCCATCCCCATCCGAAGTTGTTCCTGAACTAACTGAGATGGTAATGACATATTGTGTGGGGGCTAGGTCGTCATCGGTAACTGTTAGCGTAACATTATAATCGCCGCGCTTATTGAAGCTGTGGGTGACTATTCTACCGTATTTGATCGCCCCATCTTTAAAATCCCAGGTGTAATTTAATTCCGTATTATTATCATCAATATCATTACTGGTTGTAGCATCAAATATAATTTGTTCGTTCAAGATCACTTTATCTTTATTTACTGTGAATTTCGCGGTTGGTGGAAGGTTATTGACACTAATTATTTTGTCAAATACCGTACTATTTTGCCCGTTATCATCGAACACCGTGAGTTGTACTTGATATGTGATATCGTCAGAAAATGTGTGGTTAGGTGACGCTTCTGCGGAATTCGTACCATCCCCGAACTCCCATGAATACGACGCTATGATCCCATCGGGGTCGAACGAGCCGTTGGGTTCGAACGCGAAGCTCGTTGTCACATATCCCAGCTCAGGGCTATATGTGAACCCTGCGATCGGCCGGCGGTTCGCTACTGTTATCGTAATTTTGGCGCTCCACTTGCTCATCAGCCCCGACGCGTCGCGCACCCTTAATCTCGCGTTAAACGTTCCGGGATGGGGGTAGCCGTATTCTACAATAGTCTCGTTTATCCAGTTGGAGGTATTACCGTCACCGAAATCGAATAGATATGCTACGATCTCAAGCACCTCATCCTTTGAATTACGTGCGTCAAATTCGATCAATTCTAAAGAAGTAACCTCGGTGCGATTTGAATATAATATTGCTATTGGTTCGGTATTGACGATCATTTCCAAGGTCTGATTATTATTCGTTTCATTAAGTTCAAAGGTCGAGTTGTAAGCATCCGCCTCAACCCTTAAAACATGGCTGCCATTAGTCAAATTCACAACCCAATTTGTGATCACATGTTTATAAGAATTGATGAAAAGTGAAGAAATATTTGCGCTGTGAATTAGCGTGTTATTATCAACGTAAAAATTCACATTTATATCTTGGCCGGTTAGATTTTCGGTGCCATTATTGAAGATCGTTGCGTCGATTGTTATCTCCTGGTTCTGTAACGGTGTAATATTAGAAACTGAGAGGTTGAAGATCACGAAATCAGGTAAATGCGGTAGAACCCTTTCCTTTAACCTGAAAACCAGATCTTGATTTGTATCTACAGTTACATCTTGAAATTCAGGTACGTATCCGGGCTTGGAAGCCTGAATGCGATGTGGGGTGTGTTTAAAGATCGAAGTCGATGTCATGAACGATTCTGTTAATGTGGTTTGGTCTAGCTGGCCGGTATCATCGGTTTTATAGTATGTATGATAGGTAGAATGCAGTGCATCTTTAACCGCAACAATTGCATTTTCCAAAGGTGCACTAGTTTTGAGATCTTCGACCTTTGCATCGAGATACCATTTGATCGTTAAGTTAGAACTGTCTCTTATATCGATATTGATCTTATTAAAAATCGTATTTATTGATGTTAAATTCGAAGAGCCCTCGATCAATAGATCAAATGTAGTGGAATTATAGATCACGCTATCGTTAATATAATTATATCGTGATCGTTTTGTAAAATAGATCGCGGTCGGAGTGTTTGAAATGTTAGTGTTGAGGATATTATTTTTGGCGCCCGTGAAAAAGTACAATCCGTAATTTGTATTTGTGGTAATATTTGAATTGACAATATCGATACCAGCCGACGATTTCAGGTACACCCCGATCGAATTATTCGCCACCCTAGAATTTATGACCCTGTTCCTCGACTCAGAAAACTCGATACGCACACCCTCGCCGATATTATCTGAAATTACCGAGCTCTGGATAATATTGCCTTCACCATTATTCATATCAATATAGATCCCCCACCCTGAATTCTTGGACATATTGCATTTATTAAATGTATTATTTGACGCACCCATGAGTGTCACGCCATTTAACGAGCCAGTTGTAAAATTACAATCAGTAAACTTATTATTTTTACAATCGTTGATCGTGGCAATATTCCCAGAGTTAAACTGCAAGTCACAATTATTGAACTTATTATTATTTGAGTTTGCAGCGAGCTCGAGGCTGTGTACCCCCGCAACGCCCCTAAGCTCATCAACATCATTATCAGACGAATTCGAAATGTGTAGATGCGCCGTGGTGCTACCCGCGAAATCGCAACCCGAAATAGAGATATTATTGGCGGATCCGATAAAAATGCCGTAGCCATTATTATTGAATCTGGAGGTTTTAATCAGGTTGTTATTTGACCCGTTGTAGATCTTGATACCTGCATAGCTATTCTGTGAAATATTACAGTTGATAATATTATTGTTCGTATTAGAAAGGTGATTAACGCCAATATAATTATTATTGATCTCACAGTTCTCGATCAGTGTACTGTCTGTTTTAATGGTCAATCCCGGATAGGAATCATTATTACCACATTGGGATAGCTCGCTATTTTTCATTATGAATTTAGTATTTTCAAGCACCTGAAAACCATACCTGTGGTTGCCATCGGGGATCGCACTTGTGAGCTTTGAATAATCATATTGGGTTAGCGGGTCACTATCTAGATCATAAATATATAATTCCGCATTGATGCCTTGCAGTCTGATCTGGTATTCGGCATTCTGAGCGGGGTTCATTTTGAGCGTGGTATTTCGAAACGTTACGCTCCCATCAATGATCAGGTCACCGGTCAGTGTCAAAATACAATTGATCAGCCCGAAACTTCCAAGCGCGTTGATCGTAATATTCCCAGTGGTCTCGCAAGTTACATTCAGCCAATCCATTGTTCCTGTATCATTGATCTGGATAGCTGTAGTTATTATGTTCTCATTAGCGCGATAAATATTATCGCTTGCCTCAATGTACCATGTCGTTACAGCGGTACCGTTCAAAGTAGGCGCGCCGGATTCTGCGGTCGCTATATTATCTATGGAATAAAATGAATTGGATCCCAAAAATAACGCAGAAATAATTAGAATCGTAATTAACAAAACAGCGAATATTTTTTTCACAGATACACCCTGGCAGAATTTGGTATATAAATACATTATTAGTATAAGTTAATTTTCATTATTAAGGATTGGAGATTACTATGGAAAGGCGACATATGGCAATTTATATCGGGAGCAACGGGAGCGTGATTAATTAATATCACCGGCGGTAGTACGGGAGTTCGAACTGGATTTCAAATTGCAAAATAAAAATTGTAAATTTCAAATCTCCAATTTGTAATTTAAAATTAGACATAGATTCGAGTTCCCGTGCTCCCGTCTTAGGTATCTAATACTCAGGCACCCATGCTTCCGGTTGTTGACAAAGAACTTTCGTCTATCGCCTTTATTATCTTAGTGAGCTTCTCAAGCACTTCTTGAGGTTCTTTACCAAATATTCTGATCATAGGCTCTTTACCGATACCGCCTTTGTCAAAAACAATATCAGGTACAAACCCCAAACTCTTGATAACTTGTGCTGTGCCCCATTCCATTGTCGAGACCCCTTCAGGCTCTTCGGAACGGTCGAACTCACCTGCTTTTAAACCCGCGTGCTCTATGATTTCCAAAACCCTCTCACGATATTTGATGTTCATAACCGCCCGAATATTTTTGTCATGCTTCATAGCCGCCAAAATTATCGACGCTACATGTTTTGACGCGCCAAACCTCAACTCTCCAGGCGTGGCGACGCCATGATCGCCGAGTTTCACCAACCGACCTTCGATAGCACAAATATCCTCTGACGATATTGCGGTTGGTAATGCGTATCCAAAATTAATACCAACTTCAGGCATGATCTGCGAGACGATCTTTGGTGTGATGATCTGTTTAAGATCAGCTATTGCATTTGATAATTTCTGGTAGACTTCCAATTGGTCTCCCGAAAGTTGGGGTGAATCCGTGATATCTATCATCGCTATCGATTGCTCTTGTAACTCGGAGGGCGTAGCAGTTAGGTAATAACCTATTTCTATACCCGTAGTGATCCGCTCTTTAGCGTGCGCGACCGCCGAATTGAGATCCAGTCCCTTCGCCATCAACCCCGTTATGAACGCCGAGAAGGTGCAGCCACTCCCGTGCACGAGCTTGGGCGCGCGTGGCGCTGCGAACTCACACATTCGCGTTTCTTCTGGCAGCTCTGGGATGTTGCGGTATAGGACATCGGTTGCGTCGGCACTCAATTCATCCGAGCCTTTATTCATTACCGTGTGGCCGCCTTTGATCAGCACGTTATTACAACCCGATCTCGAGAGCTCTACCGCAGCGGTTCGCATATCTTCAAGAGTTTGCAGCTGCCACCCGAGCAATTGGCCGGCTTCATATAAATTCGGCATTAAAAGCGTGGCCTCAGGTATCAACTCGTTTCGAAGCGCTTCAACGAATATCTTACCTTTGGATAGGTCTTTACCCGTGGTCGCAATAAGAACGGGATCAACGACCAATGGAATGGAATTTTGAGCGCGATATTCTTTGAGTTTGGTGCTGATCAGCTTAACGATCTCGGGGCTGTACAACATACCTGTCTTGATCGCACGGATCTTGAAATCTTTTAGTACTGCATCAAGCTGTTCTTCAATAATATCTAACGGCAATTCCAAAATAGAGTTTACACCTTCCGAAATATTCTGGGCGGTAATAGCCACGATCACGCAGCACCCATGCGTACCCACTGCATTGAATGCTTTTAGATCGGCCTGGATGCCCGCGCCCCCCGAACTGTCCGAGGAGGCGATTGTAAGTGCGATTGGCTTTGAAGTCATCTTTTGGTCAACTGATTATGTGGATTAAATATTTTTGGTTCTAATGGCAAAGTGTGAAAGACTTTTACGGGAATGGGGACAGATTCTATATAATAATTCTTGCAGCAACTTGCTTCGCCAAGTTGCTTCTGCTTTGAAGAATCCTTCGGTTTCTTCAAAGATGGGGAATGGGGAATCGAGCCACCCACCCCCATAATTTAACGCGAAAACACGAAAACCACGAAAGAATTTTTTCCATAAACTAAATTTCGTGTTCTTCGCGCTTTCGCGTTAAAAATTGGGGTGGGGATGTCGTTTCCCGTCTCCCGAAGATTGACTTTAGACCTTAGACTTTAGACATTAAATTACCCACATCGCATTCCACCACAAGCATCGAAAATAACATAAACGTCCAAACCAATGGCGCCCCCAGCATCCAATGAGAGGTCATAATGACGATCCGTAGCAAAGCTCCGTTAAGAATAAGTTTTTGCGGCGATGGCACCGACGTGCCGCCCTATCCCCACGATCACGGTGGCGCGGCATTAAGTGCTGCGATCGATAAATATACCTATGGCTCGCTCATACCAACCCAAGAAAAGGCTATAAATGTAACGTCACTGGATTATGATGTTGGTCAGAGATATCAAACCGATAAAGATCTTACATACGATGGTGAGCTGGATTTCGTCAAGGCCACCATAAAACATATGAAAGCCGAGCAGGGCATGTTCGATATCCTGATCCACAGCGATGCGCCGCCCAGATGCGGTCTCGGCTCGTCCTCGACCGAAGTTGTATGCATTGTCGGGCTGTTAAAAACATGGCAGGATCGACCGCTAACGAATTACGAGCTTGCGGAGATCGCCTATAAGATCGAGCGTGAGGACCTGGATATACTCGGCGGTAAACAGGATCATTATATGGCAACCTTCGGTGGGTTTAATTATATAGAATTCTTAGATAAAAAAGTCATAGTCAACCAGTTAAAGCTCCGTCAAGATATTTTGAATGAACTTCAATATAATTTGCTGCTATGTTACACCGGTAAAATGAAATTATCCGGTAATATAATTAAGGATCAAGTACGAAATTATCAACGAACTCTACCGGTTTTGGAAGAGCTAAAAAATATAGCCTACGAAATGAAAAATTCATTACTTAAAGGTGAACTGAATGACTTTGGAGATATGCTGCATCAATGCTGGGAACATAAAAAGCAGCTCGCAAAACATATCACCAATCCCCAGATCGATAAATTATATGATAAGGCTCGTGCCAAAGGCGCGCTTGGCGGTAGGATATCCGGTGCGGGCGGAGGCGGCTACCTTTTATTATATTGTGAATCAAACAAGAAACACTTGGTAGCCCAAGAGCTCGAGAAGTACGGCGCTAAAGCCGAAGGCTTTGAATTTGAAAATAACGGGCTGCAGATATGGCATGGGACTGATGAATGATTTTTTTTTAACCGCTGAGTGCGGCGAACACGTTGAAGAACCAATTGTAAGGGTGTAGCGGGTCGGGTGTAGGGTGTAATGAAATGTCCCAACACCCTATACGCTATACCCAACACCCTATCAATTTATCTAATAATTCTGCGGTTTCAATACGTTCAGCAGTTAAAATTATAAATTCAAATAAAAGTATTTATATTATTCAACAATATTATAAACAAAAGAACGGAGTTGATAAAATCAGGGGAAAGTTGATTTCAGCAATGATTTGCATTATTATTATCAGTTCATTACTTATTTCAGGAGATTTTAGAAGCGAATCGTTATCTTCGCCAATTAAACAACCTTCAACTCGTAGTTCCGAATCTACCCACTATGATAATTGGAGCGAGGCAATTCCATTAAGTTTAATTGATGATAGCGACGCTAAAAATCCAGAAATTGAAGTTTATAATAATTATGTACACGTGATTTGGGAAGAAAATTATAATATCTTTTATCGGCGAAGTGAGGATTATGGAAATAATTGGAGTGATATTAAAACATTAGTTGATAGTATTGAATATAACGTAACAACGCCAGCGATTGCTGTTGAAGGGGGTAATATATATGTAGTATGGATTGATGAAGAGATTATTATTGGAGACAATATGAATGAAATTGAAGATATTTATGGAGAAATATATTATAAATATAGCTTAAATAATGGTAAGACCTGGAGCAATGATTTTAAAATCGCTGGTAATCACTCGCATTTTCCTTGTTTAGCAGTAAACAATAATAAAATTCATATTGTATGGTCTGAAAATACATATTTCCTAACTGCTGACCTTACAACGTTATATGATTTTGAGATATATTATATGAATTTCATAATCAATGAATTGGGAATACCAATTCTTCTAGATGAATCGAATAGTCCATTTTATGTAAATTGGTATACCCCACATGTAAAAATAGCTATAGAAGGTAATAATATTCATGTTGTGTGGGCAGATGGTAATTTGGACCCTTCATATAGCTATATTCGTTATATAAATAGTAAAGATGAAGGTACTAATTGGAATGGTGTAAAAAATATTACTGATTTTAATAGACAAGGATATTTAAATCCAACGATTAATGTATATAATACAAATATTTATGTTGTATACTTAGAGAATAACCATTTGGATATTTCAATTCAATTTATTTACAGTCCTGATAACGGTAACTATTGGAGCAAAAGCAAATTATTAAGTGAAAATAGTTCTGAATATAACCTAGAAGCACCGGATATTGAAACATATAATGAAAATATCTATATTGTTTTTTCCAAAGAGAATGTACCTAAGAATAATGAAATCTTTATGATGACGAGCTTTAATTGTGGTGTAAATTGGAATAATATGACTCAAATAACATATAATTTAACCGGACCATGGTATCCAAAGATTGGAATTGGAGATGAGTATTTACAAGTAATTTGGTTAGATGAAAGTAAAAGTGTTAATGAATTATTTTATAAACATCACCATAAAGAGACTACATTACAGATTGACCCTTTTTTAATAAACGTTACCATATTTGAAGATAATTATTATAAACAAGTGTTTGATACATTTAATGCTATTGGCAATGTGATTTGGCACTATGAATCCAACGCAAGTTGGCTAAATTGGGACCAAAAAAATCATACAATCTTTGGAACCCCAACTAACGATGATGTTGGAAAATATTGGGTAACGATAAAAGCTATCGATAAGAATGGAAGCAAGGATGAACAAAATTTTACTTTAATTGTTCTTAATGTAAACGATCCCCCAATCATCTCAAATGCACCCAAGAACATAACAGTCATCCAACCTGAAACACAAAAGTTGAACCTTTCATCATATATTTATGATGTAGATAACCCAAAATCAGACCTAACACTCCAAACCAGTTCGGAATATGTGCAAACTGAAGGTTTGGAATTGATATTTGATTACAGATATTCAAACCTATGGTATGAAAATGTGACAATTAATGTATCAGATGGAGAGATGGTTTCAACCAATCATAATCTAGAAGTTGAAATTTTAGTGGTTGACGCTTGGAATGTTGAAGTTACAGATTATTTACCAAAAGGCAACAATGTATCGATCTTTAGCAATATCACGATTACATTTAATCGCCTAATGAATTATACAACCTGCGAAAATGCATTTAGTATAACTCCGATCGTGGAGGGTGATTTTTATTGGGATTACGGTATTTTAATTTTTGACCCTATAACATTTTTAAATTTTAATACGACATATATTGTTACACTATCAACAACGGCAACCAGCCACGAAGGCCATCCCTTGAACGCGAGATCCAGCTGGAACTTTAAGACCGAGCACCTAACTGGAACTGACAGCGATAATGATGGTTACCCGGACAGTCTCGATGCATTTCCCGACGATCCGAATTACTATCTGGATACAGATCAAGATGGCATGCCGAACGCTTGGGAAGACAAGCATAGGCTCAACAAAACCGATCCTGCAGATGCTTTACATGATCCCGATAATGACGACAAACCAAACAAAGACGAGTTTGAGGACGGCACAGATCCATTAATAAGTGATGTTGAAGAAGATGAAAATATGGATTATACTATATTTATT
>CBDVCJ010000113.1:0-11860 GCA_965372445.1 uncultured Thermoplasmata archaeon
ATTGATCTCAAATACAACTTTACTATTCGGATATTCCTTGAGGATCGGCTCGATCAATAGACATAGTGTCAGGTCACCCTCCGGGTTGCGAACCGTGGATGTAAATGTCTGTAATCGATCGCCATCGCCATCAAACAAGAACCCGGCGTCATATCGCGTCTTTTTCATTGCCCTAATAATATCCTTTTGCGATTCCCATCCGAAAGTGTCCGGGGTATGGCTTGGGAAATTACCGTCACGTTTTACATTTATCGCGGTGACTTTGGCACCTAGATCCTGGTAGATCTTTTTGGCGATATTCCCTACTGCACCATTGCCGGTATCGGTGATGATCTTTAAACCCTTAAATGGCTTAGTAGTAAGACGCTGGCGCTTTACCGTCTCAACTGCTTTGTGTAAACCCATTTGTTTGGTCATCTTATACCATTTCTTACCGCCTAACCTAATATCAGCTTTTATCATTTCAATGTATTCGTCCGTAATATCTTGCTTTTGATATTTGCCTTTACCCTTAAGAAAATCTTCTTGCTCCGCGATCAACCGGAACTCTTGAATTTGGTCGGTCGACATATTAAGCAACCCCACACACGGTTTAAAACCATTCCATTGCTTGGGATTATGGCTGGCGGTTATCATCACCGACCCAGGGACATTGAAATAAGGTATTGCAAAATAAGCCACCTCGATCGGGATCACACCAATATCAATTACATTGGCCCCGGAATCTTGAATCCCGCGAATAAAATGTTTACTTATTCTGGGCGAGCTTAACCTAACATCTCTCCCTACGGCAACCGTGATCTTCTTCGAGCTGCCTTCGACACGTCTGATCAAGGTCGCATACGAACGTCCCAATAAATAGACCTTATCGTTGGTCAGGTCCTTGTCCGCCAAACCTCGAATGTCATATTCTTTAAACATGTAAGGGTTGAATTTCGAGGAGGTCTTCTTTTTCCAAATGTCGATCGGTTTTTCACCCAACCCTCTGATCTCAGGATTCTCGTGCACCACTTGAGCGATCTTATAAGCGGTTTCTAAGGTTTGCGAGCTATCCGGACCTTGTACCTGAACTTTAATGTAAGGCTCCGTACCTGATGCACGGGTCACATGTTCGAAGTTTTTACCTGCCGCCTTCATGATATTTGCGATTCCAGTTTTTACTTCCAAAGGTTCCAATACCTCAAGCCCGAGATTATTTTTTGTTACCAACGCATTTTTATTCTCGATGGATACATAAACTAAACTTTTAGGGTAATCCTTATAAATTTTTGCCAGATCCTCTATGCTCCACCCTTCCAGCACCATCAGGGCCTTTACCATCAGCGAATTTCGTATGCCGTCCCCACATGCTTCGTTCTGTAGATCGATCATAGCTTCAAGCGTTTTTTTTGCCTGGACTTTCGACATAGACTTGGTATTGGCCGCACGTATCGCACGTTTCGTTTTGGGGCTGAAGTGTATCGCGCCATGTCCCGTGTCTTCATAATAAACGCCGATATCGAATTTCTCGGCGCCTGCACGTGTGTATTTGTCGCCCACCTTTGTTCTTAAGACCGGTAATTTCAGATTTTGCTCGACATACTTATGAGCCGCTTTATTTGCCACTACGGTCATTACATACCCAATTTTTGATTTCAGACCTAATTTGTTTATATCGCGCTTAATACACCTCACGATATATGCTGCGATTTTATTTCCATCTAGGAATTGTAACTCGCCGGTTTTAGCCAGGTAACATGCGATATTTCGATCATTATCGCCGTCAATTGACCAGACCTCAACATTTTTCAACAGTTGCTTGCCATAACCTTTGATCTCTATAAAAAAGCTATTGGTTTTTAGATCTTGAATTAAGGTCGCACCTTTAGGCAATATCCGTTTATTAAAAATATGATTTGCACCGCAATCTTTATTGATGACACCCTTGCCGGTATTTAGGGCTACGATATTAAATTCCGATAATTCCTTTGCTACCTCTCTTGCAAATTTAGAGCCGGAGCCGTTCGAAGCGTCGAGTATCAAAAACCTCTTGCCGCGGCCCTTGACCTTTTGGGATGAAAATATTTTTCTTATGTTCTCGCTTGTATCTTGGATGTAAATATCGTCTATATTCGGTTGATATATTCTATTGCCTTTGGTCCTCTCTGAGAAATCAATTGCCTCTTCTTTCGTAACATTAATGATCTCTTTTTTCAAATTTGTTGCATTAATAATTCGATCTGTTATATGTTCCCACTTAGGCGAGATCTTTTTGCCTTGGTGGTTGAATAATTTTAAACCGTTCTGGTGTTCGGGGTTATGTGACCCTGCAATAACGATCGCGGCGCCTGCTTGGCTATCATTGCGCGAATAACTTCCACATTGAGGTGTGGTGGTTATACCATCCTCACCATCGATCTTAACATCCACCCCCAAACTTAATGCGGCGTTAATTGCGGCCTCCATGAGCTCCGGGCTTGAGGAACGGTTATCCATGGCAATATGAATACACTTTTTGGATTCTGCCAATGCGATCAGAGCACCTGCAATCCCAAATCTATATGCAGTGGAGATCGAAATTAGACCGGCCTTAATTATACGCTCTTCGGTCGTCTCACCGCGTATACCATCTGTTTCCATTACAGAATTACCAGAATTAACTTTTGGAACATATTTTTTATTTTCACTCCAATTAGTTAATAATCGATTTGCTCGGGGCATTTTATATCACCAGCAGAAAACTACAATTAGCTCTTCTTAAGGGTAACAATCCAATGATATAAAGTAGTTTTGCAATTAGGTTATTAGGTAGCTATTTACCAAAAATCTTCTCGGATAATTCGTTCAACATACCTTTATCCATACCCACTATGGGATAGAAGATCGGAAATGTGATCTCTTTTTCTGCAAAATTGGTTTTATGGTTCATCTGTGAAAATGTTTCGCCGGATACGATCGCGTGGGCTTTGAGCTTTCGGGCTAGATTTGCGGCGGCAATATATTCCGAGCTTAGATACCCCTGCAGGTCAAAATCGTTCGAAACCGGTATGTCATTATCCGAAATAACACGTAATTTTAATAACGGGTCCCATTTATTTAATCTAGCCAATTTATCTTGTGCCGCAATTATGCTCGCTTCATTGCCATTATCAAAATGGACCGGCAGAATTTTACAGCCGCGTTTCATCATTAACCACATAGCAATTAGCGAATTTTCATTGGTCAATAATCCAACAGCCCTTCCCTGAGTGCCTAATGGTAAACCTCCGGGAGCGGGAATTTTATCGGTAAAAATATAGCATTTATCATGGCGCGCTTCAATAAAGATTTTAAGATCAGGATCTGTTAGATTTACAGAGATCGATTTTGCTCGATTAGCATCAAGTACTGCGGCTCCCGCTTGCTTTGCAATATCCATGCTGGTGTAGTTATGGTTACCAGTTCTCCGTGCACGAATTGCAAATGACATGCCCTTTTTGATCAAGGGTTTGGAATATTCGAGCGCTGTGCTGCAGATATCATTTAGGTCCGAAGTCGTCTCTTCTACGGGACTTATCGAAACGATCCCAAAAATATGGGTGAGGATATCAATGGCTTTTTCATTATCATCGGGATAAACATAGATGCGCCCCCAGTCGTGTTCAATCGTACAATCTAATTTATTTCTGACAAATGCATCCTCAATATTATTGATTAGCTTGTTCTGAAACCGTCTGCGCACTCTAGGGCTTTTTAAGGCTATTTCACTGTAGCGTATCAATAAAAGAGACATATGGAAAACACCGATTTCTAATCGGGCAGGTATTGGTTTCTATATATATTTAATTGACTGATTGCTGAAGGATGGAGGATTAAGGACACGGGTCATTTTCTTCGAAAATAACCCTCAGTGCGTGCCCGAACTTCGTTCGTTCCCACACTTAGGGTGTGTCATAGTGGATTAGAGATTGGAGATTCGAGATTCAAGATGGCAAGTTATTTAAAAGGAAGTTAGAGGATAGAAGATAGAAACTAGAAATTTAACTCTATCGTCTTACTTCCAGCCTCTATCTTCCTATTGGTCAGGCATTAGAAAACTGGAATCCCGAATCTTCACTTCATCCTTAATTTAGTAGAAAAATCGATACACTAAAATGATAGTAGCCTGATATGGCCATTAATGAGATTACTGTTCGAGCTCTCACAGGAGCACCCTGAGCTGGCAAAATCTGAAACTCTGGCCTGTTTGGAGGCTGAAGTTGAGGAATATAATATACTAAATGATGATCAAAAAAATATTCTGAGAATTGAAGTTCCACCTGGTAACACCAATAATTTTATTCAAAAGCTGCCCCAAAGGATCGCATTGTGCCATTCAATAACTTTGGAATTATTTTCAGACCAAGATTTAGCAAATGTTTTAAGTTTTGTTAAAAACCTAGATTTGAACCCCACCGATACCTTTTGTGTGACTGCTAAAAGGGTCGGGAATGCTAACTGCGCAGTTGATTTACCGGACCTTGAGAGTAAAGTTGGTAAGATCTTGGCACAACAAAACCAGGTCAATTTAGAATCACCTGATATCGAAATTAAGATTTTGGTCTCAACAGAATTTTACACCGGAATCACAATTGCGGATATCGATAGGACCTCCTTCGAAGCGCGTAAACCTCAGAATAGACCTTATTTCTCACCGGTCTCTATCCATCCTAAATTTGCTCGGGCATTGGTAAACCTTTCACGCCTAAAAGCGGGCGATATTTTGCTCGACCCGTTTTGCGGTACTGGTGGGATTATGATCGAAGCCGGATTAATTGGCGTTGAGATCATCGGATGTGATCTGGATAAAAATATGGTGAAGGGCTGTCGAGAGAATTTGGTTTGGGCGGGGCTGGCAAATTATAGTTTATATCAATCCGATATCGGCGAACTAGGCCGCGTTTTTAAAAAGAGAACAACAGTTGATGCGATAGTCACAGAACCGCCATATGGCCGCGCTGCAACCACCGGCGGTGAGGTTTTAATAACGCTTTATGAAAGGGCGTTCAAATCGTTCTGCGAGATCTTACCAAAAGGAAAATATTTAATAATATCTCTTCCGGGTTTAGAATTTATTGAAATTGGTAAAAAATATTTTGAACTGCAAGATCTCTTTTCTATGAGAATACACCGTTCACTGGATAAGCACTTTTGCGTGTTTAAAAATAATGTTTAATCTGATTTATTCTCCATTCTTTCTTTTTTAAGTGATGGGGAGGGTTGGTAGGGGCTATATTTTGTGAGCTTAAGATAAATAAACGCATGTAAAAAGAATAGAAAAGAATACAATTCTAACGGGCCTTCTAAATTAGCTAATACCGAAGTTACTTGATTATGTTGAAGAATTTCTAGATCAAAACTAATATCGATACCTTGAGAAATAATAAGTGTACCAATCCCAAGAAAACATAAATAGGCCGCAGATTTATCAAGCTGCCATATTTTATATGTAACAATTAAAATGAAAATAAAACCTAACACATCTATCGGGTCCCAATATAAAAACCTGATATTGATCTCTTTTATAAAAATAATAATAAAGAACAAGCACGCGAGCATCCATGTTTTCATACCTTCTTTATTGTCTCTATTCTTTATCGCCCAAAAGATCGTAAATGCAACCCCTGCCGCAATAAGCGCAACTATGGCGGTTGTTACTTCCGTTGGTGTATGTTCCGATTCCATTCCCGATGTGATACTAAAAATAAATCTTCCAATAATAATATAGAAAATAAGTACAATATATATTACAATAAAAATATATGTGAGCTTGGTCGGGGCGTCATTTTTCATAGTACCACAATTTCTCTCTTTTCCCATGACAAACCCTGCAAAATATATAAAATTATAGTAAAACAATTCAAGAATAATATTTTAGCGATATTTCGAGAATCTAAATACTATTTTCAAGGTTTAAAATTTCTAATATTTACTAAAAGATTCTCTTTTTAATCCGAGTTTTTATTGTTCACGGTCTTTTTGCCAGATGAGCCCTTATTATTTCGGAAATTAGTTACGCCCTGTTTTTTCAGTCGCCATTTCGCCCATAATACCAGAAAAGTTGGAAGTACGAAAACCGACGATAAGAAACTATAGAGGATGGTCATGGCCGTTATACCACCAAATTGCTGTAACGGCGGCATCAGAGCAAACACAAGTAACCCGAATCCTGCGATAGTAGTAGTTGCGGCCCCGAACAATGCCGTGCCTGTATGGGTCACTGTGCTTCGACACGCAGCGTCAATCGAATCGTGGCGCTCAATGTCTTCAAGAAATCTATGGGTGATATGTATGCCATAAGTTGTCCCTAAACCGACAGTTAAAGATGCAATTGTAATTGTCATAACATTTAGCGGTATATCAACCAAATACATCGTCCCTAACGTCCAAAGTACACAAAAAATCACTGGGGTTATAGTAATGATTCCAAGCACTAAAGAACGCCATTTGTACCAGAACACAATTGTCAGAACTATAAGTGAGACAACGATTGTTATTATTAAAGAGCGGATCTGGCTTTCATTTAATAAGTCCATAACTACCTTGGTTAATATAGGTCCGCTTGTCACAACGGCTTTGTCTGCAACACTATCCAACGGTTTTTTATCATCTTCCAGATCGTTTTGAAGCGCTTCGATCGCTTCACTATCGCTAAAATCAGCATCAACAGGAATTCGAATTACAGTGCCTTCATATTCATTATCTTCCGTTCTATCCAATAGATATTTAACACCTTTCATAGAGTATGGATTCGAATATAACCAATCATATAGATCTTGAATATTTTTACGCGTAGCATTAGATCTTGGCACTCCATCTATCGTCATATATTCAGAGTATAATCCTTCAAACCGCGGGTCATAATTTTGATCCTGGGCACCGTATGAGGTTGAGTCGGTCGCCCAATCTTCCATAAACGTGAGTATTGATTCAACGTCGGGTTCACCTGACTGTTTGATCACGGAATCGTCATTTCTCATATTATTTATCGTTTCATCCATGGCCAGCAACAGCGCCGGGTCTGTTATGTCACCTTTCACCAAAATATTGACCTCTTCAGCTGCGCCGCCAGGTATCTCAAATTCGCTCATCATAAATTCTAGGTCTTCAGTTATTTCCAACCCCTCAGGCAGGAAATCCTCAAAACTAAAAGTGGTGTTCAATTGCAAAGCCAGCCCTGTAGCGCCAATTGTAATTAAACTAACAACACCGATCACAACCCATGGATGACGCTCGGCCGCCACTGCGCCGCTGCCCATAGCTTTATCAAGCATCGCTACGCCTGCACCTTTAATATTGTTACCTTTTTTACCGCGATTTTTTTTACTCTTTCGTTTTGGATCTTTACCCTTCGCTTTTTCTTTTTTAAATTTTCGAAGGTCTCTGATCTGTTTTATTGCAGGTACAAAGGTTGTCATTGTAACAAAACTACCGATAATACCGATCGCGGCAAGCACCCCAAACTCACCCAGCATACCTATCGGGGATGATAAATTCGATAAAAATGCAATTACGGTAGTTAAGGTTGCGAGAAGTAACGCCATCCCCACGGAGCCTATTGTTATTTTTATTGAATGCTTAACTTTCTTACCCGTTTTTAACTCTTCGCGGTAGCGCATTGTGATATGTATCCCATAATCAATTCCGAGCCCCACAATTAAGATCGGGACTGCGGTAGTTATTGGGTTGAATGAGTAACCCATTGCAGCGCCAAACCCATATACCCAGATGATCGCAAACAGTAATGCCAGAAGACTGAATAGCATATCCAAACCGCTTCTATAGATGATCGCTAAAATAATCACCACAAACCCAAACGCCAGAGGCAGTAGTATCATCATCGAATCTGTATTCGCATCCATGATCTCATCCATGATCAAGCTCTGGCCTATGACGCTCATTTCAACATTCTCGGTATCATGGGCAATTTCAGCCATTCTTATTTCAGAGTTCGAGATCGAAGATTCATGGGTTGTCATACCTCCTCCCGAACCATCACCCATAGACGCATTTAGGCTGATCAGGATCATCGTGCCTTTGGCTTGAAGGTTGCCGGTGGCGGGGTCGAAATCTTTTGTCAGCATCATGGAAAACATGCCTTTAACTTCCACCGGAGTTTGGTTCGAGGCTAAGATCCCAGCAATAATTTGTTTTAATTGTGCGTCGTCCATATTTTGTATTGCGAAGATCTTCTCTTCCATTGTTGGGAATGTTATATTTTGGGATATAAGTGCCATTTGGGCAATTACATCTGCAACCGAGTTAGCATTAACAGACGGCATCTCTGGTGTTTCGAGTGTCGGTTTGATCTCGGGGTCGTTAACGATCTCATTCTCAACCTGAAGTATATCTGCGAGTGCGTCCGAGGTTAGCAGATCGCTATTTTTAGATTTAACAAGAATTGAAACGCTGCGCGTCGCCGAGTATTCATCCGAAATCTCATTGGATGCTTGCGCGATCTCCAGGTCGGGCAGAAACGCTTCTTCTGAAAATTCCGAATCGATCCCAAACTGATAGATCGACCCTACCGCCATCAAGGTTATTGCCAGGATAATAATGATCGCCATTTTCGGATACTTAGAAACTCCGATACCTAGTTTATCCATTACCATGTTTATCAACCGCGATTATGAATTTTAATTGAATGTGACATTTGGGGAACGAATTTATTATATTTAGCAGTACCTACTTAAAGATTATTATTAACTGATAATAATATTTTGAACGATCTTCGAAACGCTTAAATCCAAATAGATGAATTATGTATCGATAAAATGCCTATGAATGCGGTGAATAGGTTTGTGCCCGAGGAGCTTAACGGTCGTAAATTAATACCGTTCAGAGGCGCATTTAAAGTACGACCACAAGGTAACAAAGGCCGCCCTAAAATATATTATCATCGCCCGGGTAAGAAGAAATTTTATAGGTCCATAGAGAGCGCAATTAAGGCCGTGGGTCTTAAAAGCGGGATGACGATTTCATTCCATCATCAATTGAGAAATGGTGACTGGATCGTCAATATGGTTTTAGATATAATTGCGAAGTTGGGAATAAAGAACCTAAAATTAGCCACAAGAGCACTATTTCCGGTACATGAGCCAGTAATAGGCCATATCCGCAAAGGCGTAATTACAAGCATCGAAAGCAGTATGAACGGGCCTGTGGGGGCTGCAGTCAGCAGGGGTGCGCTGCTGCCCAACCTTGCCGTTCTAAGATCGCACGGCGGCCGCGGGCGTGCGATCGAAGCTGATGACCTGCATATCGATGTGACGTTTCTGGGCGCATCGGAGGCGGATGAACAGGGCAATTGTAACGGTGTCCACGGCAAATCGGCGTTCGGACCGCTTGGGCCTGCATGGGTGGACTATCAATATGCCGAGCGAGTCGTTATCATCACCGATAATTTGGTGCCTTACCCCGCGACACCGATAAGCATCCCGGCAACACATGTGGATGCGGTGGTGGAGGTAGACAGCTTAGGCGATCCCGGGGGAATACTATTCGGCACCACGAAGATCACACGCAGCCCTGCAAGGTTATTAATAGCAGAATATGTGGTCGAGGTGCTCAAATCCTCAGGACTTCTAAAAAATGGGTTTGCATTCCAAGCCGGTGCTGGCGGTATTTCACTTGCAGTAACAAAATTTTTACACGATCATATGAAAGAACATGAAATAGTCGGAAATTTTGCAGTTGGCGGCTCGACGAAGTTTGTTACCGATATGCTACAAGAAGGAACGATCCGTAAAATATTGGATGCGCAGTGTTTTGATACCGACGCGATAAATTCATTACGTGATAATCCGAACCATCAGGAGATATCTAGTGATATATTTGGAAATCCGCATACAAAGGGTTGTGTCACCCATAATATCGATGTTGCATTTTTAGGTGCGACCGAGGTCGATGTGGATTTCAATGTGAACGTTGTCACCCATTCAGATGGGTTGTTATTGCATGGTATCGGTGGTCATGCTGATGCTGCGGCAGGCGCCAAACTTACTTTTATTGCGGTGCCGTTGTTCCGCAAACGAATACCGGTCATACGCGATAAGGTTACGACTGTGGTTGCACCGGGCGAGACCATCGATGTGGTGGTTACCGAGCGCGGGATCGCGGTCAACCCAAAACGTAAGGATCTACTTAAAAGATTGAAACCTCGTCAAGATCTGCCGATAACAACGATCCAGAAGCTCAAACAAGATGCGGATAGCATTTGCGGCAAGCCCGAACCTCCGGAATTGGAGGATGAGATCGTGGCCATTATCGAATATCGAGATGGGACTGTTATCGATACTGTTAAAAAAGTAAAAAATTGAGCTTTTATTAGCAAAAAACCGAATTTCAGGATATTCCATATCTCTTTTTCCTATATCTAAAATATACCGCCATTAAAATAAAAACAATGATCGGTATCAATACATATGGAATGACTTCGGCTAGATCATCTACACGAATTTTAAAATAGCTATCAGTTGCATTTATTGTGGCGTTTTCATATTCTTCAGTATAAAGTATTGCATCTTCTAGATTTTTTGGTGAATGCGTTAATAGTGTATGTCCAATTCTTTCGACGGCAACATCATCCTCGATGCGCATACCAAATCGGCCTTCCAGATAAATTCCGGGCTCGACCGTAACGACCATATCGTGACCGTGAACGAGAGGGTCGGAACTTCCGGGCGCCAATAATGGTGGTTGGTGGATATAAATGCCAACCCCGTGGCCGACCCCGTGCGTAAAGTTTTCGCCGTAACCGTAGTCTTTGATAATATCGCGGGCGGCTTTATCCACATCATGGCCAGTGACACCGCTTCGTACCGCGCTGATGCCGGCGTCCTGGGCCTTTTGTACGATCTCGTAGATCTCACGCATCTCGACGGTCGGTTCACCCATGAAAAAAGTGCGGGTAAGGTCCGAACAATAGCCTTTAAATCTTGCACCAAGATCGATAACAACAACCTCACCGGGTAATATTTGGTTGGTTTCATCGTCACTGGAATCGCCGTGCGGTAGTGCCGAATCTTCGCCCGAGGCTACGATCACCGGAAAGGCTTCGACATCTTCGCTGGAACCGCTATTAATCATTGCAGCTTCGGCGGCGCGCGCGACCTCGGCCTCGGTGATGTTCTCATTAAATGCAATTAACAACGTCTCACGAGCAGCAGCCATGCCAATTTCGCTAATATCGCAGGAACGCGAAATTAAACTTATTTTTCCTGCGGCTGGCTCTTCAGTTGGATTTTGAGGTTGCTCATAATTGTATTCCGCCAATATATTAGAACCGCCCACCATAAAAATTAAACTGACGATCATTAACGAAATAATTTTTCTCATTAAGATAGATATTGTTCTCAATATGATTTAAAAGTTTTTTAAATAGATATGTTATCTAGTCTTATTTTAAGAGTGGATTCATAGTTGGGAGATATCTATAGACTTGTTGATTTAATTTGGGAATATCGGGAGCCGTGATTCGGAACCCCCGCCCCCCATTTCAACCGCTGAGGACGCTGAAAACGCTGAATTTTATTTATAGATTCAAGATTCGTGGTTCACGATAATCCTCTTATTGAAAATTAAAAATTCAGCGATCTCAGCGTTTAAAAGTGGGGGGCGGGGGGCTCGTTTTCCTTTTCCCGATCATACCCTATTACCTAACTCCTATAACCTATCACCTAAAAAAAGACTCAGGACTCCCGATACTTTTAAAATTCCGAAAGGATTTTGAAAGTAGAGGCAACTTGGCGAAGCAAGTTGCCGCATTAGATGATGATTAAGCTACTACTCCCGAATATTGCCAAAGAACTTTCGCTTTGGGAATTCCGAAGGAATTCTCAATGCGAGGCAACTTGACGAAGTA
>CBDVCJ010000114.1:0-11768 GCA_965372445.1 uncultured Thermoplasmata archaeon
ATGCCCATTTTTGTTAACATAGGTGCAACTTCTTTTGAGATGGTTTCACCGGCTTTTACTAAAATCTTTTCTGATTTAATAACCACCTTTCCGGATTCAATCGCTGCCGGGATACCGGCCTTCTGTAACTCGCCAACTATCGGTCCTGGTTTAAATGAGGTCTCGCCCTCTTTGATTATTATATCCTCGGTTGCAAGCTCGCCTCCGGATGCCGGTGCGGGGATCTTGGTGGCTTCTAATTCTTGGAATAGTCTAAAGGGGTTGATATCGGTGGCGATTATACCGATCTGGCCATCAACATATTGAGATAAATTCGCAATGTCTTTTTTGATTTTTTTAGCTTGCACCAATGCTTTTTGAAATATTAAATTCTTCGAGATCTTTAATTTAGCTTTATCACCTAGATTTTGCCGGATCTTCTGAAGCTGTGGCGCCGGAATACCACCTATATTGACAATCCCGATTATAGGATTGTTTTGAATTATCTCAATTATTTCTTGGACTTCGGTTTCTTTCCATTTTGCAACATGTACCATCTTTATCACTATTCATATTAAATTATCTTAATCGAGGGTCCCATTGTTGTTTTTACATAGACCGATGCAATATTCATTCTCCCTCGCTCTAACTTACTTTCCACACGTTTTAATACAATCTCTAAATTCTCTGCTAAATCCTCAGGTGACATATCTTTAGTACCTATTGGTGTATGCATCGTTTTGCGCTCTTTGGTGCGAACCTTGACCGTGTTCTTTAAATTCTTGATGATCGGTGACGGATCTGCTTGGGGTGGTAACGGTTTCGGCATTTTACCTCGCGGTCCAAGAATCACACCGAGCCTTTTACCGATTAAAGGCATTAATGGAGCTTCGGCAATGAAAAATTGATGTAAGTTGACCATTTTCTTTGCCTTAAGTTTGTTGTCCGATAAATCTTCTAATTCCTCGGGGGTTATAACTAAGTCCGCAACTTTCTTGGCCTTAATTGCAAACTCACCGCTGCCAAAAACGCCAATTTTTATCTCTTTCCCCCTACCTTTGGTCAAAAATACTTCATCATCAATTCTGTTCTTGGGATTAGATAGATCGATATCTTTAAGATTAATGGCTAACTCAACCGTTTCTTTGAACTTTCTCGGTTTGGACGATTCTACCGCCTTCTTCACTGCCTCGATAATATCCTTTTCAGGCAATATTTTCACCTCGATATGTAGTACCGAACGAGGAGCTGGTTTTGGAGCATTTCAGAGCGTACTCCTCTCCTACATCCATTTATATTTCAGTTGTCATAGTATATATTATATAATTGCGAGAGAAAGCGTAATTATCTCATGGTTTATTAATTTTTGGATAATTTATTAAGGTTTCGTTTTTCGGTTTCGGTTTCGAGGCTCGTATCGTGAGGCGTTCAACGGTTACGTTATCTTTATTAGCTTATTTTGAAAGATACCAACTACACAAGTAAAAAATGATATTTTGGCGATTTTAACTTTTTTTACTTGAGGTGTTTCGTCCTACGGACTTCAACACCAGAGGCACAGAGTGCACAGAGAATCTAACACATAATAATATCCAATATAGAATACACTCTGTGTCCTCTGTCTCTCTGTGGTTTGGATTTCTTTGAGAGCGTTTCTAAACCCAAAGCAAGGGGCCGAGCCGTAACCGTTGAAAAGCTTAAAGGGGTTTCGAGGATCGATGTAAAAAGTGGTAACTTGTTACCGTAACCGATAGCCGAAAAACGATACGGGTATGTTCGTACCCTCAGGCCTCGCTTGATTTGAGCACAATACACCCTATAATCAAGCTCAACCTACGAGCTTCGTCTCCGCAACCGTCGAAATCCCGAAGGGATTTTGAGGGTCGAAGTAATTTATGAAGTAAATTACTGAAACCGATAGCCGTAACCGTATAAATAAATTATATCTTCAAAACCATCTCAACAATATTCCAGAACTCGTCTTCGGTTACCCTTCCTTTATATTCACCTAAGACCTTTATTTCCTGTACAATGGTCTCTAACTGTTTCGAGGTCGCTTCAAGCTGGTGCTCCTTTAATCTATTATCTATATATGCAGTTCCCGTATGTTTGCCCATCAATAATCTTCTCGTGCCGCCCACGAGTTCGGGAGGTATACATTCATAGGTAACCGGATGATTCAATATTGCTGCAATATGTATCCCGGATTCGTGCGAAAAGACATTGTCGCCAACCAGTGGGCTGTTCGGAGAGATCGGTACACCAGCAAATTCCGCTACCATTTCAGTTAGATCCTTCAGGCCCGTGGTATCGATACCTAGCTCTTTATTGTATAGGACTTTCAGTGCTACAATAAGTTGTTCCAGTGGTACATTGCCCGCGCGTTCACCCATACCATTGATCGTCGTAGCAACTGCACTTGCACCGGCTTCAAGACCTGCAAGTGCATTTGCCAATGCCAACCCGAGATCATTGTGAAGATGTATCGATATTGGAACATCTGTGAAATCTTGGATCTTGCTAATTAAAAATTTTAAACCTTGCGGTGTAATACAGCCAACAGTATCCGTTAAGCCAAGTCTTTCGATCCCGGCATCTATTGCGGCCTGACTAAAATCGTGCAAGGTCTCTAGATCCGTGCGTGTACTATCTTCGGTACTGAAACTCACGCGTATACCATGTGAATTAGCATATTCGATCACAGACGCTATACAATCAACGATCTCCTCACACGACCATTTCTTAAGTTTATATTTTAAATGGATATCCGATGATGCGATAAATAATAAAATCATATCTACATCGCAATCAACAGCAATATCCACCTCTTCTTTTTTTAAACGTGTTAGTGCCAGAATATCCGCGTTCAGGCCTTCATTCGCGATCATTTTCACGGTTTTGCGTTCCTCTTCGGATACCACCGGGAACCCAGCCTCGATCTGGTGCACTTTAATTTCATCGAGTTTACTTGCAATGGCCAGTTTTTGGGTCGGTGTAAAAGACACTCCCGGCATTTGCTCGCCATCGCGGAGCGTTGAATCGTAAATAAGTATCTTATTCTGGAATTTGAGATCTTGAACTACAGTAGAATCAGAATTAAATGGACTTACACATATCTTATGATCTGTCAATTCTCAAACCCCCATTTAGGTTAATTTCCAGAATCTGTGTTCGCATTTATTAATGTATTGGAAATATTTTCAATTTTATATAGGTAATAAAGGCAATTCTTGAATATATTTTTATAGCAATGTATAAATATTTTCAATTATATCTAATGTAATCAATATTTATAATATTTCCATTTTTATGGAGGCAAAATAATTCAATAAGGTGATATAATGCAAAATACCAAAACTATGAGAATCTTATCATTATTGATTATAGTCATTTTGTGCATTAGTGTGGTGCCCCTACTAAATTTAACCCCACTAATCAAAGGTACGGCAGAAACTATTTTGGTCGACGATACACCAATTGGCCCAAGCGTGACCGACACCCAATTTACCGCAAATGTAACTGCAGGTAACTTTAGTGTAGTCGCGGTCAGGGCAGCGGATCCAATGGGTGGCGAACTGACCCTGAACTTATATTCAGATTCAAGTTTTTCAACCGCAATGGATACAACAAATTTCATGGGGTTTGATGGATTCACTTTCATTGCGTACAATGGCAAGGATCTAACTGGGACGAAAACAAATTATTATGATATTTCAACCTCCCAGGATTGGAATAAAATAATAATCGAGATGGAAAACGGAATGAATGATGGCCTAATTGAACTCGCGCTGTCTGATTACTATTATGGAAGTTTTACGACCAATGAGATAGTAGATGCCTTTATTATCGATATGACCACAGATGTTCTCTACGATATTTCAATTGATTCTGTGAGTGATGAAGATTATAACCTTTATTTAGCGGGTGTGACCGAACATTGTAACCCAACTACCGCCTTCGCAAGATCCGATATTGGGACTGATTTTGAACATATTGTAGGGTCAATTTCGGTGCCTGGTAAATATTGTGTTATCGTTACCAACCCCCATCTCACGGAAGGGTCATATACGTTGAATATAGGCCAAATTTTCGATAACTCACCGTTCGAAATACCGCAACCCGAGGCCACCACCGGCAAATATGCTTGGAATGTACATCAATATAGCTATTCGGTAGTCGCAGTTAAGGCCATAGACACCACCGCAGGTGTTTTTACATTTTCTTCATACGAAACAAGTAATTATCTGACCGAGAAGAATAAGATCGAATTTACTGGAAGTGCTGGGTTATTGTATATGATCACCAGTGGTCAAGGATTAGTAACCAATGCTAGTACCGGCTATTATACAATTTCGCCCAAAACCTGGGAATCAATAACACTTGAACTGGAAAATGGGCAAGAGACCAGTATGAATAAGGTACCTTTGGATTCACCTGTATTTTCCAATCTAAAGAAGATCGAGATCATTGATACCTATTTATTGAATCTAACCAGTACGGTAATGTATAATATTTCGTTGGATGTACCTTTTAATGCAGATCTAGATATGCATTTAGCCGGCCCAACCTCAGGCGGTAGAAGTAATGGTGTACAACTTGTAGCTGAAAGCAACAGACCGGGCACGGCCAAAGATGAATTCATATATTATACACCGGAAACCACTGGGATATTTTGTTTGATAATAACGAAAATGAAAGATGTGATGGCTGATTATTATGTCGGACTCAAGAAATATACCGGTGACCCGACCGATACCGATGGTGATGGTGTACCCGATGAAGCGGATTTCGATGATGATGATGACGGTATGCCAGATAAGTGGGAGCTCCAGAACCTATTGAACCCCAAAGATAATACCGATGCACTTGCCGATTTCGATAACGATAACCTCACCAATTTAGAAGAGTATTATGGAGCAGACCACAGTCCTGCGGGCACAGATTCGCTCGACCCCAACGATCCCGATACCGATAACGATGGGTATGACGATAGCCAGGAACTGGTTGCGGGGACCGATCCATTGAATCCATTGGAATATCCCATCGTTAAGCCAGACCTTCCATCAGAGACCTATACTAAAAGTTATTCGGACCCAGCCGGTGATGAATGTTATTGGATAGCCAAGAGTTTGAATTTGGATGATATTGAGAATGGAACCGGTGGTTATCCAGATTACGATATTATCAGCTTGAACTCGCGAAAAATCGACGATAATTTAAGCGTGGAGTTAAAAGTTCAGGGAAATATCCACGATTTGCTGATCAATGAAGAAAACAATACCGAGTCTGTGGTTTATTCCTTCTATTTTGTGGGACCTGCCTTTACCGAAACTTATGATAATACAGGTATACCTGAAATGTACATACCCGAAACCCCGATCGGGCTTGACACATTTAGATATTTTAATGGATCATTTTTGGGAACGTTAAATACAAATGGCAATAAAAATACCGATACTTTAACCTGGAATATACCATTTAACGAGCTGGATTATTTGCCAGACGATTTTGGTATTTTTGCAACAAGTTATTATGCAAAAGCGCACACGATCTCAGATACCGAATTTTCCGGTGCCTGGGCATATGATGCTGCGGGGCTCGGTGCTAAAGATATGGATACTGGTGGTGGCACCGAAGAACCCAAGGTAACTGTGGAAGAGACCATTGACGGTCAAGATATTACCGTAACATACGCAGGTGAGGGTGAGGTTGAGATCAATAATGTGACCGACAAGCCCCCAAGCCCACCGCCTTCAGGCACGGAAGAGACTGGTATCTACCTAGATATATCTTCCAAGAACGGAACGGTGACAAACCTATTCATTACTGTAACTTATGACGAAAATGACCTACCTGAGAATGTGAGTGAAGAAGATCTGAAATTATTTTATTATGATGACGACCAGGGTGAATGGGTACTCGCCGACGAAACCGGGGTCTGGACCAATAATAATACGGTTTGGGCAAAAGTAGACCATTTAACAATATTCTCGCCAATGGCACAGAAAGGAGCAAAAGAGCCAGAAGAAGATGAAGAGGGCTTACCGATCGATCTGATAATGATGATCTTAATTATCGTGATCATTATCATTGTAATATTGGCTATCGTCGGTGTAGCGATCAAACGTTCCAAAAAGCGGCGTAAGGGTGAATATCGCGATGAAAAAGAGCGTGCTCGAGCAGAGGACGATGAATATTATTCTGCGCAACCGCCAATGGAGGAGGAATACGATGAAGGCCCGGCTCGTGAGCGCGAACCACCTCTGGAATTAAAAAAATGTCCGAAATGTAAGAAAAAGATCGAAGTACCCTATTCGGAAGCGCCCAAAGTCTCGATCAGATGCAGTTCTTGCGGTGCCAAGGGCCGGATCCCGAACCCATATCTAAAGCTAAAGCCCGAGCCCAAATCTAGGCGCAAAGAGCCGTCCAGGCGGCCACCCCGGCGCGCGCCGCCGAAAAGAGCACCGCGCAAACCCCCGAAAAAGCCACCAAAACCGAAAGAGGACGAACCCGAGGAAGAAGATATTGATTGGGCTGATGATGACGAGGACGAATTTGAACCAAAACATATAAAATGTCCGAAGTGCAAAGACGAACTTGAAATTCCATATTCAGAATCCAAAAAGGTCTCACTCAAATGCGACTCTTGCGGTGCTAAAGGAGCGGTATCGAATCCCTACTTAAAATGAAGTTCAATCATTGTTCGGGATTCGGGACTCGGGAATGGGGAGTCGGGAATCGATATACGGGAACCTTAATCTCATTTCTAAAAATTATAAATACTTAGTATTCTTTACCTATCCCCACTTATTATGAATTCGAATTAGGTGGAAAATCTATGACTGATAAAAAGATTCGAGTATTGATCGCCAAACCCGGTCTGGATGGCCATGATCGAGGCGCCAAGATCGTTGCACGCGCGCTTCGCGATGCAGGTATGGAGGTGATCTATACCGGTTTGCATCAGACCGCGGAGCAGATAGTGGAAACCGCGATCCAGGAAGATGTGGATCATATTGGGTTAAGCTGCCTGTCGGGAGCGCATATGACATTATTCCCAAAAGTTATTGAATTATTACAAGAGAACCAAGCGGGCGATATCACGGTCTCAGGCGGCGGGATAATACCAGAGGAAGATATATCGAAATTAATTGAAATTGGTGTAGCGCGAATATTCGGACCTGGAACCTCAACTTCCGAAATCGTGGATTTTATCAAGAGTTGTAGTAAAGAATAACCTGGCCTAGAAATATATAAATTATCACTATTATATTGAATTGATCAAAATTTTAATAATTAGAATTTTATAAAAATCAACCATAGGTGCGCCAAATGGAGCTTGTGGAACGATTATTAAAGGGTGACCGTCGTGCAGCAGCTAGATTGATCAGTCTGATCGAGGACGGCACGCCAGAAGCTGCCAAGATCTTGAGTTTGATCTATCCTCATACTGGTAACGCGCATGTAATTGGCATCACAGGCCCACCTGGCGTGGGTAAGAGCACCTTGATCGATAAATTAACTAAACTTATGGTCGACAAAGGCAAAAAAGTCGGCGTGATCGCAGTAGATCCCACAAGCCCTTTCACGGGTGGTGCGTTATTAGGCGACCGCATACGTATGCAGGCCCTAAGCACCAATAAAAATGTATTCATACGCAGCATGGGCACCCGCGGTAATCTGGGCGGAGTATCTAAAGCCACAAATGACGCCATCAAGATCTTGGATGCGTTTGGCAAGGATATTATTCTCGTTGAGACCGTTGGGGCAGGTCAATCTGAGGTCGACATAATCAAAAGCGCACATACGGTTATATTAATCGAGATGCCAGGGATGGGTGATGAGATCCAGACCATCAAAGCTGGAATTCTTGAAATTGGCGATATTTTCGTTGTGAACAAAGCAGATAGAGACGGGGCAGACCGTACAGTTACCGAATTGAATATGATGTTAGATTATAACGAAGCTCTTAACCAAGATGATATATGGCGCCCGCCGGTCTTCAAAGCCGTTGCGCGCGATAATGTTGGGTTGGAAGAGATCTATGATGCGGTCCAAGCTCATTTTGAATATCTCAAATCGAGTGGGATGCTGGAACAGCAATTGAAAATTAAATGTAAAGAGGAATTCACAGATATCCTGAAAAATAATCTCACCACCTATATTTTAAATAAAGCGATAGCTAAAGGTGAATTCGACGAGCTTGTGGAGGCGATCGTTAAACGCCAGATCGACCCATATACTGCTTCGGATAAGCTTTTGACGCCGATCATTAATGGCGATATAGAATCCAAAGCTAAGAGCAAATCGGAGTAAAACTTGATTTTTTATTGCTATTAAAAATGTCTTACATCATTATCAAGTGCGACAAATACCAATGATGATTGTGAAAATAGTTAAAGTACATTTAAATAGGCAAGCTTGAAAAATCTTTAATTACGACATTTATTGAGATTTCAAACCACAATTCGCTCCCTCCTCACACAAATATACTCTCCATATGTCATAACTCAAATCCAACAACATTTTTCCACGAGTTGAATCCATGATCTAAGTATCATTTTCTTCAATTGTCGGTTCTGTTTTGATTGTAGGTGTCGGCTGTGGTTGTGGCTCTTCGGGCTGCTCCACAGCGGGCTCCTGCGCTTCAACTTGAGGCTGTGGTGGCTGTTCAACCTGGGGTGTACTGGCTTGTGGCTGTTCTTCCACCTGCTGCATCGGTACCGGTTCTGGTGATGGCGCGGGCTCGATCTGGGGCACGACTTGAGGTGTAACCTCGGGGGTTGGCGGTTGCTCGGGTGGAACTTCGGGAACCTGAGGTTGCTCTGGGGGAGGTGTTTCTGGAACTGGCACTTGTTCTAGCGGAACTTCTGGTGTCGGCGGTTGTTCTGTAGGGATTTCCGTTGTCGGTGGTTGTTCCGGAGATGGCGCTTCTGGCGGTACTTCTTCTGGAGGCGGTTCTTCCACTATGGGCTCTTCTTCCTTCTCTTTCTTCTTTTTGAGGAAGATGAACAGCAAGATCAGCACTACGATTATGATAATGACAATAATTCCAATACCAGCGTACAGCATAGTGCTGTCTTTGTCGCCATCACCATCACCATCCTCGGGCGGAACTTCAGCTTTCTCAATATATGGTGTTGTCAAATCTTCTGTTTCTACTGTTAATTCATCCAATGTGGCTGTGAAGTAATAGGTATGGTTACCTTCGGTCAGTTTGGTGTTGTATTCATAGTGACCATTAGATGAAGTCATATCATTCCAAACACCATCGATCACCACTTGGATAGAATCAGGTGGATCGCCTTCCGGATGACTATAATCAACTGAAAAGATAAAAAGGGTTTCAATATTGCCACTTGTGGGTGTCATTGAGGGATTACTTAATTTTGGTTCAAACTTGGTTATAGGTTCTGTCGTAACATAAAGCGTAAATTCGTTATGATCCCACCCATCCTCACCATCGAAAACGGACACCTCGACCCAATAGGAACCTACATCTTTTTGTTCAGGTGTGCCGCTTAATAGTCCAGTTATTGGATCGATCCCAAGCCAATCACTTGTGTTGGTGTCCAATGACCACTGCAATTTGTCGAATGGTGTACGGTCATCCTCAGCATCATAATCGACTGAAAAAAGCTCACCCACGACTGCATTGACATCGTCATCTGTTTGAATGTCAGGTGGTTCATTTGCTGTTGCATAAACGGTCAATGTAAAATTATGTGAGTCGAATCCGCCTTCACCATCGTTTACAGTCACATTCACCCAATACCAACCGACATGACTTAAGGTGGGGTTGCCACTGAGAGATCTTGTGAGTTTACTAAAACTTAACCAACTCGCATTAGAATTAAATGACCATAACAACGAATCAAGAGGAGTGCGATCATCAATTGCCTCGTAAATATTATTGTATGATTCGCCGGCAGTTATGCTGACTTTATCTATTGTTGTTATTTCTGGTGGGTCGTTTCCTTTTTCCACACTAAGAATGAAATTATGGCAATCTTGACCACCATCGCCATCATCTACTGTAATATTGACATTATACCACCCTAAATCGCTTATTAATGGTGTTCCTGAAAGGATTCCTGTGTTTGAATCAACATTCAACCATGATGCATTTGTATTCAATAACCATGTAAGTTGCGATAATGGACTGTCAATATCGGTAGCGTTGTAATCCACTTTGTATAAAATATTTGAAAACGCTATTTCTTCATCATCTGAAATAATATTTGGACAGTCATTTACATTAATTACAGTTAAGGTAAAATTATGTTCATCATAACCATTATTACCATCTGTAATATTTATTTTCACCCAGTATGTTCCAATATTTTTATTTTCAGGCGTGCCAAAAATGGTATGATTTTGAAAGCCCCAATTGAGCCATGTTGCATTAGAATCATAATTCCAAATTAATGTGTCACCTAAATCTATTTCAGTTGCATTATAGATTACTTCATAATATTGATCTTCTTGGACTGAAGTAATATCAGAGGTATTAATTGATGGTGGGTCATTAGTATTATTTACTGATAAAATAAAGTTATGTTCATCAAACCCATTGTTACCATCTGAAACATTAATTCGTACCAAATAGAAACCTACATCATCATTTCTTGGTGTTCCGTACAAGGTATGATTATTTGTACCCCAATTAAGCCATGTTGCATTAGATTCATAAATCCATGTTAATATATTTCCAATATCAATTTCAATTGCATTATAAGTAACCTCATAGTGTTCATCTTCATTTATAAAATTTATATCAATCGTACTGATTATTGGAAGGTCATTTATATTTAATACGGTTAAAGTGAAATTATGCTCGTCATATCCTCCAACCCCATCTGTAACATTAATACAGATCCAATAATTACCTACATCTTCATTTGTGGGTTTACCAAAAAGTGTTTGATTTGAAGCGCCCCATTTTAACCAAACAGCATTACTATTATACCTCCAAGTTATGGGATCCCAATTTAAATCTGTTGCTCTATAGGTTATTTCGTAATAAATATCTTCAATAGCGGTAGTATTATCCATAGTATTAATTATGGGAGCAATATTTTCTTTCATAAGCCAAGGGATATATTTCACCCAATCCGAAACATTGTCTCCACTACCAGTTGGATTCGTTAGAGAATGATATGGGCCTGAGGAATCCCCCCACCAATTATACGTTGCATTTACTAAAATAGATGATTCAGTATTATAAATACCCATATTTTCATTATCATGGATTTTATTATATTGGACAGATGCGTTAGAATCGGCATTAAAATAAATGCCGTTATAATTAGAAAATATTTTATTATTTTTTATTATTGTTTTTAGAGTATTACTATTAATACAAAATCCAAAATTATTATTTAAACATGTATTATTGGTCAAATTAATACTTGTGGAAGTTTGAATATAAAATCCATATTTTTGGTCAGAACATGTATTATTATTAATCGTGATATTATCAGAAAAACCAATTTCTATGCCTTTTGCAATTTGATCTTCAATATATATATTAGAACAATTGGCCAGTATTACCTCTCCTGCACCTTGGGGGATCTTTCCAACTGTTAAGTTCTTCCAATAATAAACCGGTTTATCATTAACAGTGTTATTAATCGGTATTGTTTGTGTATTCCAGTACTCTAATTGTGTGCCTCTAAGAACAATTCCAGTTAAAAACATTTTATTTTCATAAATTTTATTGTTTGTTGATGAATACATTTTAATTCCATGCAATCTATTTGATAAATAATTATTTTCTATATAATTAT
>CBDVCJ010000115.1:0-11702 GCA_965372445.1 uncultured Thermoplasmata archaeon
GTCTTACTTCCAGCCTCTATCTTCCTATTGGTCAGCCATTAGAAAACTGGAATCTCAAATCCATGAATTGAATTTAAATATAATTCAGCGGTCTTGGCGTCCTCAGCGGTTGTGAATGGGGGGTGGGGTATAACTGCAACAGTTCCGATTCCCGATTCCCGAATAGGGACCTATCACCTATCTCCTGTCTCCTATCACCTAAAAATAATTATAATCAATAAAACCAACCTTGATACTGTCCTGTGGCGGGACAACCCATACATTTCTCTTCTTTAAATGATTGGCAGTCGTAACAATTTATTAGAACACCGCATGGAGGTATTTCTGTTATTTCTGGTGTCAGAATAGTTGGCACGATAAAATCTCGATCTGAATTGATGACAATATTAAAATCTACCTCAGATATAGATTTGTTCGGTCTTATATGACTGTTTACAATAGCTTCAAGTGTCGAGATATTATCACTAATAAAAAACAGGGATAAATTATATTTTCCAGATATTGTAAAACCATTTGCAAAATAAGGACAGTTCTTAAACATTCCGAGTATTTCTACTGGATTAGTGGAGGATATATCAATTTTTGCCATATACAGTCCCATTTTTAAGGGATTAATACCGGTTTGTGTTTCTATTGCTCCAATCTCCTTAAGTTTTTTTACCCTCATTGCTACAGATGGCTGGGATAGATTAATTACCTTGGCAATTTCTTCCTGAGATACAGTAGGATCTTTTGCATACATAGAGATGATCACTCTATCTTTTTTATCGATTTTCATAGTAGCGCCTCATGTTTTAGTACTTACTATTATAATCTAAATAACCAATATAATATAAAAGGCTTTCTAATAATAAATAGCCACAAGTGCCGTGGCACCTATAGAGTATCGTGACAACAACTATATAATATAATGCCGATGCACGTGCTAAGGTGTCTGCAAAATTCGATGCCTTAAACCGAAAAAGTTCGATCAAATAAAGCTAGAAAAATAATTATAATAATATTTATGGAGGAAAACAAATGGATTCAAAAAAAGCAAGTATTCATGATTCGACGAACGAACTATATGAACGCACCAAAGAGATGGGGATAAAAACTGTTTTTGATAGGTATATAGACCAACAGCCCCAATGTGGATTCGGAATGCAGGGTGTATGCTGTCAATTATGCTCTCATGGACCGTGTAGGATAACAAAAAAAGCTGATCGAGGTATCTGCGGTGCAACTAAGGATACTATTGTGGCTCGTAACTTGGTCAGGTTAACTGCTCATGGCGCTGCTGCATATACATATCATGTTAAAAAGATCATAAAAACACTACGAGCAGTTGCAGACGGTAAAAGTCCATACACAATCAAAGATGAAAACAAATTAAAAACAATTAGCGCAGCAATTGGATTAGATACAAGTTTAGATTCTAATGAACTATTAAAGTCGCTCTGTGATGCAATAGAAGCAGATTTATCCAAAGACACTTCAGAACCCTCAGCGTTGGTCACAACGTTCGCTCCGCCCTCGCGACTTAAAGTCTGGAAAGAACTTGGTGTAATTCCGGGGGGTATCCAATCCGAAATAATCGAAGCCTTGACAAAATCTATGACATCAATTGACACAGACCCGGTTGATTTACTGTTAACAACTATCAGGTTAGCAATTGCAACAGGTTATTCTGGATTGGTTGGAACAATTACACTTCAGGATATTTTACTTGGCACGCCCCAAATAATAACTAGTGAAGCCGATGTCGGTGTGCTTGATCAGGATTATGTAAATGTTGTAGCCCACGGGCATATTCCGCTAGTTGGAACGGCGGTTATGAATGCTGCTAAAAATGAAGATCTAATTAAAGCGGCAAATGATGCAGGAGCCAAAGGAATAAAAATATATGGCTCTATGTGTACGGGTCAGGAATTAATGCAGCGCCTTAGCAATAATGATGCTGCAGATGTTTTCGGGGGTCAAACTGGGAATTGGCTAAATCAAGAATATCTTTTGGCCACAGGTGCAGTTGACCTTATGATGCTCGATAAGAACTGTTCTACGCCCGGTTTAAAAGTAACTGCCGACAATTTTCATACAAAACTTGTATCTGTAGACCCTGTTACAAGAATGGAAGGTGTCGAAAGAATGGATTACGACCCCGAGACCGTAGAAGAACAAGCAAATGACTTAATAAAGATGGCAATAGAAGCATACAATAACCGTGGTGAAAACATATTCATTCCCGCCCACAAGCAACAAGTTGTTTCTGGCTTTGGTGTCGAATCCATTGTAAATGCACTTGGCGGAAACCTGGATCCGTTGCTGGATGCAATAAAAAGCGGAAATATAAAAGGCGCAGTAGCTGTTGTAGGCTGTACGAACACAAGAATAGGCCATGACAAAATCAATGTTGAATTGACAAAGCAGTTGATAAAACGAGATATCTTGGTTATTAATGCTGGCTGTTGTTCAAGTGCTTCGCAGACTGAAGGATTAATGGACCCCGTAGCTGCTGAATTGGCCGGAGATGGGCTTAAGGCATTTTGCCAATCTTTGGGCATACCCCCGGTATTAAATTTCGGCTCTTGTGTGGACATAGGAAGAATTGGTGTGTTGGTTACCGAATTAGCAAATGCATTAGGTGTAGACCCTAGTCAATTACCCGTAGCTGTTTCTGCACCGGAATACCTTGAACAAAAAGCAGTTGCGGACGGCATTTTTGCTGTTTCATTCGGACTGCTTACACATCTTGCGACAATACCACCAATAACAGGAAGTGAATTAGTTACCAATATTTTGACAAATGATATTGAAGAACAATTAGGTGGGAAGATACTCGTAGAGCCGGACCCTGTAAAAGCTGCTGAAAAGATCGAGGAACATATTATGGCAAAACGGGCTGAGCTTGGGATATAGATCTAATCTAAGAACTGAAAGTGGAGGTTGTAAAATGAAACAAATCTATGTGTACTTAGACCCCAATAACTGTACTGGATGTTTGACCTGTGAATTGGCCTGTGAAGCACGGGATGCAACTTCTGAATCGATACACAATGCAATGCTCACAAAACCCGAGCCCATAAATAGAATATTTATTGAGCCCGGATTAGATGATGAGGTTGGCATTGTTCCGATCCCAGTTTTTTGTCACCATTGTAACGATGCGCCGTGCATGAAGGTCTGCCCCGTCGATGCAATAAACACTGAAGATGAGTTTGGTGTAATTGAATTGGATCGAGAAAAATGTATCGGCTGCAGAGAATGTATGATGGCTTGCCCTTTTGGTGTTCTCAAAATCAATGACGAAGGTAAAATGATAAAATGTGATTTGTGCATCGAAAGGTTGAAATCTGGAGAAGAGCCAGCTTGCGTTAAAAGCTGCCCTATGGAGATCTTGAAATATTATGATGAAGAAGAATACAATATCGCGGTTAAAGAGGGCCATATTAACGAAATTTTAAAATGCTCAAGATATATTAGGGGCGAAGAATAACCTTAATCTCCCAGGAGGAAAAAATATTGAGTAAAATAAAGGCCAGAAATAGATCATTTTCTCCCTTATCCCTACATTTCCTAGAGCCCGCGAATGACTTAAAACGAGAGCATTTCATCCGTTCCAAAATTCGAAGGGCTAAGGAGCACGAGGAGCCGGAAATTGATATCGAAGTGATCAAAAAAGAGTTAAAATCTATAAGAGAAGAGAACATCGTTAACATGACCGCCAATGTAAAAAGTTTGCAAGTGCTGCTTAAAAAGGAAGGTATAAACTCATTTTATGCTGAGACTGCAAAAGATGCAAGTAAGTACATTGAGAATGTTCTAAATGATTCCGGTCTAAATAAAATATGCATAAATAATTCTACATCGGTTCGTGAAGCGTTATCAGAGATCGATAAGGGAATAGAAATAATAGATACATATAATGCCCAATTCCAAAAACCACAAGAGATTAAACCAATTAATTTCTGGGAACTTCCGGAAATATCAGATAATCAAATTTGGAATTCATTTAATATTTTTGATTATAGATGCAAAGGTCATTCTGATTTTATTGCATTATTGGGAGTTAATGCCGTTTCTTCTGAAAATGGCAGCTTCTTCTTTGTTCAGCACTTTAAAAATATATCAAATCTGATAGAACATGCCAAAAAAACCATTCTTGTGATCAGTATAGAAAAACTAGTTAAGAGTTATGAACAGGCTCTTTTGGTTGCAAAGTCAGCAAGTTATTTTGGTTTTAAAAGTCTTCTAATGGGAATTTTAATGAATGAAACCAAATATAAAAAGGCTTCAATCGCTGAGTTAACAACTGGTCTGGAAAACGAAAATGAATCAGAGCTAAATGATTTCCATGTAATTCTTTTAGATAACGGCAGAAAAAACTTAATGGGTAGCAAACTTGAGGAGTTTCTTCAATGCATCCACTGTAATGGGTGCGGGGCGGTTTGTCCCAGGTCAATACTGGGATATGGAGAAGAATATCGCATACCGCGAGACCTAATTTTATTACATCTAACAAAAGGTTTGAAAGAAACAGTCGACCATGGATTGTATAATTGTACTCTCTGTGGCGGGTGTAAAATTGAATGCCCGCTTTCAATTCCACTGCCTGAGTTTTTACAAGAAATACGAGCTCAAGCAGTGAAGAACGATCTAGTGCCAAAGAAGCATTTAAATCTCTGTGAAAATGTTAAAAATTTCGGTAATCCGTATGGGAGAGGTGAATAGTTTGGCAAATACAAACAACAGAGATCATGAAGTTTCGCTATGGTTTGGCTGCACAACAAGATTCTATTTCGAGAATATAATTAAGACGGTAAAATCAATTCTGAAAAAATTAAATGTTGTTTATAAGGTATTAGATGAAGATACAAATAAATATTCATGCTGTGCCTCAACTTTATGGGGGATTGGCTTAGAGGAATTTGCAGAGAGTAATAAAACAAAACTGGAAGCAATATTAAACCAGGATTATGAAAAAGGTGCCCAGTTGGTGTCACCCTGTCCGGGGTGCACACAAATATTTAATAATAAATATGACCTATATTATAAACCTCAGCACATAACAAAATACCTTTATGATAATCTTGATAAATTGGAATTTAAAAACGGTCCGCCAATTCAAGTAAGTTACCATGATTCTTGCCATCTTGCAAAGGGCTTAGGTATTATTGAAGAACCGCGTAAGATCTTGCAAAAGATCCCGAATTTAAAATTAAGTGAGCTTTCTCATTATGGCGAGAACGCGTTGTGTTGTGGTAGCGGTGGTGGGATGAGAGCGTATAATAAAGAGCTGGCGGATTCTATGTCATCATTAATAGTACAAGATGCGCTCTCACTAGGTTCTACGACATTAGTTTCAGCATGTCCGTTCTGTGAGCGGTCTTTCAATTTAGGTCGTGACCTAATAGGAGCCAATATTGAAGTCATCAATCTATTAACACTTGTTGACAAGCAACTTAAAAAAAAATAATAAAGATTTGATATTATGACTATACCTGCATGCCCAGGTGCAATTAAGATCAAAGAACCAGTTCCGGAGTTTTTCACATGCCCTAATTGCGGTTCTGAAGTTGAAATCTGGACGCATGAAAATTCTCGGAAATGTCAAAATTGTGGAACTATTGTTTTTAAAGAGCATGTTCCAACCTGTGTTGATTGGTGTAAATACGCAAAAGAATGCATAGGTGAAGAGGCATATGAACGATATTTAAAAGAAAAAAAGAAGGTTGATATAAATGGTAAAGAGAGAGATAATTAAGATTGATGAAGAGCTTTGTAATGGCTGTGGTGAATGTATACCAAACTGCCCCGAAGGTGCACTACAAATAATAGATGATAAAGCACGGATCATAAGCGATTTATTTTGCGATGGATTAGGTGCATGTATCGGTCACTGCCCAGTGGATGCGATCTCGATCGAAGAACGAGAAGCGGAAAAATATTCCGAGCGCAAAGTCATGAATAATGTAGTAAAACAGGGACCGAATGTCATCAAAGCACATTTGAAACATTTAAAAGACCATGGTCAAGATGACTATCTTCAAGAGGCAATAGATTACTTAAAGGAGAACGATCTGGAAGTTCCCCTCGAAGAAGAACCCCAACCTGAGGCGCCGCCACTTCCCTGTGGCTGTCCAGGTTCGGCAGTGCAGGACTTTCGTGACGATAAAACCTGTGCTGCCCCGTCAAGCGAACCGGTTTCGCGAGCTTCATCCGAACTTAAGCAATGGCCGGTACAGATCATGCTTGTTCCACCAAGTGCACCGTATTTAAAAGATGCTGAAATATTGATCGCCGCCGATTGTGTACCGTTCGCATATGCTAATTTCCATGAAGATTTTTTAAAGGATAAAGTTTTACTGATCGGCTGCCCAAAACTAGATAACGTCGAATATTATACTAGCAAATTCACAGATATTTTTAAGGAAAATGAACTACGGTCTATTACCTATGTACACATGGAAGTACCATGCTGTCTCGGGATGGTCGATGCAATAAAATCTGCATTCGAAGCATCCGGCAAAAACATACCGTTCAAAGAAGTCACAATAAGTATCAAAGGCGAGAAGATCGATGAAAAGTAATAAGTTCGTAGGATAATAACGCCAATAGTTTGGTGTGTGGGATACGGCGTCATTATGTTGATTTGTGGGATAATAGCGTCTATGGTTTAGTGTGTGGGATATAGCGCCTTCAGGTTAGTTTGTTTGACGTAAAACTTTTTATTGACGATTAAAACGAACCAACTGGTTATCAATAAAATCCCACACATCAATCTTAAGACAAACGTTTCCTACAAACTAACGTTGAGGCAAACATGTCCCACAAACCAAAGTATAAGCAAACATATCCAACGAACCATTCCATAGACAAACATGTCCCACGAACTAACGTTAAAACAATGTTTTCAACATACGCTGGTTATTCTTGATCTTTCACTACAACTCTATGTCTATCCTTGAGCTCGCCTTGTTTGCCTTTATTCCAGCTTGACACTTTACTAAAAAATCCAGTTACTCTTGTTATATGATCAACGTTTTTGCCGTGATGGGTCTTGGCTATAAGTAAATCTAAGTCATTTTTTTGAATTGCCTCGGTTGTGAAATGTGTTTCGGTATCATATTCATTGTTTTTCACAAATATACCGGTACTCTCGTTCCAATCGCCTTCTGCCCATTCATAGTCATCCGAATGCTCACTCAGATATTTTACGAATTGTTCTGCTTCCATTTCTAATGCCTCCAATTTAAGTTATATCAGGCAGTATCATCGATTCACCACCAAACTCAACCTTCAACTTGAAATGCATAAAATATTTATTATATAATGCAAAACTATTTCAAAGAAATTGGGAAGGGGCGTACCCATCAACGCCTAATGATGTTATTTATGTAATAGGTAAATACACTTTTGAATATTTAAACATAATTGGAATAGAATATAAGGTTGTCAAGCAATCTATCTATATAGTATTTGTTTTTATTCAGGAAGCTCAAAAAATAAAGTAAGATACTTTAAATAATTAAAATAACTTTCCAGAGCTTGAAAGGAGGCATAAAATGGACTCAGATAGAATTTCCGAGCATGAATCCGTGCGTAGAATTTACAATAGGCTTAAAAAAGATAATATGAACAATATTTGGGACCGATATGAAGCCCAGGGCTTTGGTGAGAACCCAGATAAACGCTGTCCGTTCTGTATGGGTGGTGTGCGTTGCGACCTATGTTCGAATGGACCTTGTCGGGCGGATGTCGAAAAAGACAAAAGAGGTGTATGCGGCATTACCGGTGATGGCATGGCAATGAGAATGATGCTGATCCGAACTGTTTTAGGTGTTTCTACATACCATTATCATACCAACCAAACAATCAAAACATTGAGGGCAACAGCTGAAGGTAAGACCCTGTTTGAAATCAAGGAATCCGCTAAATTAAAGAGCTTTGCGGAGCGGCTCGGGCTCGATACCTCAGGGTCAGACAATGAAATAGCAATTCTGCTTTGTGACTTAGTTGAAGTTGATTTCAACCGAAAATATGATGAACCTAGCCAAATCGTCAAAGCTTTAGCGCCAGAAGAACGCAAGGAAACTTGGCAAAAATTGGATATTTTTCCAGGCGGTATTTACAGCGAGATCATGCTGTCAACTAGTTCATGCCTAACGAATGTTGATGGATATTATACCAGTCTTGCCCTAAAAGCCATGCGTCTCGGGGTTGCAATGGCATATCAAAGTCAAATAGTAACTGAGTATTGCCAGGATATTCTATTTGGCATTCCTCGCCCACATGAAATGCGGGTCGATCTAGGTGTTTTAGATCCGGATTACGTGAATGTACTACCAAACGGTCATGAGCCCTTTCTCGGATTCGCAATGATACTGCTCGCTAGGAAACCTGAGTGGCAGGACAAGTCAAAAGCTGTCGGGGCTAAAGGATTACGTATAATTGCAAATACAGAGACCGGCCAAGAGATGATCCAGAGGTGGGGAATGGATGAGGTTTTTTATGGATTCACTGGCAATTGGATTGCTCAAGAGGCCGTATTGGCTAGTGGATGTGTAGATCTTTTTGTATGTGATATGAATTGCTCAATGCCAATTGACCCTCAATATGCAGAAAAATACAAGTTTAAGCTCGTACCAGTAAGTGAGGTTGTTGCATTTGAAGGCATCGAGGAACGAATTAACTATATACCAGAGCTAGCCGAAGAGCAGGCCGCTAAATTATTACAAATGGCAATCGATAATTACAAAGAGCGACGTGCATCGATCGAGCCAATAACGGATTTACCAATAAAAGATGCGCTCGTTGGATTCTCTTCCGAAAGCATTTTAGATGCACTGGGTGGCAAACTTGATCCATTACTGGATGCAATAAAAGAAGGTACTTTGCGTGGCGTGGTCGGTCTAGTTTCATGCACGTCGTTACGGGATTCGGGTCAAGATATTCATACAGTTCGGGTGGCCAAAGAATTAATTAAACGCGACGTACTGGTATTATCAATGGGTTGTGGCAATGGGGCAATGCAGATTGCTGGATTATGCAGTCTATCGGCAATAGAATTTGCCGGGCCCGGTTTGACAAAGATTTGCAAGGCTTTAAATATCCCACCGGTTCTGAGCTATGGGACCTGTACAGATACGGGTCGGTTAGCCGATCTCCTAGCTTCAATTGCAGAGGCATTAGGTGGAATCCCAATTGCGGATTTGCCTGTTGCTGCCGCGGCGCCCGAATATATGGAGCAAAAAGCAACTATTGATGCAATATTTGCGCTGGCATTGGGTCTATATACCTATGTAAACCCCGTACCGCCAGTGACAAGCGCACCGAATCTAGTGAAACTATTAACTGAAGATTGTAAAGAGATTACAGGTGGTATACTCGACGTTGAATCAGACCCTGTAAAAGCAGTTGAAAACATTTTAAATCATATTGAGAGCAACCGTAATAAAATAGGTATATAGTCATAAATTTTCTAAAAAATACTTATTTTATTGGCAGTGAATTTAAATAGATGTAATATATACTATTTATAGAACGATTTGAATGATCCCATAGAAATGTCAGGTGAGTAAAATAATAGTTCGAAAGGGCTTCGAGGATTGGTAAAATAGTCAAACATAAATAGTAAATTATATTATCTCAAAAATAAATTATATTCGCAGATTTGGGATAACACTTAAATATCCTACGCTATTAATTAGTGTTGAAATTATCAAAAATTCCAATAAATATTAAAATATAAACTCTTATTCCAATAAAGATTTGGGGTTTAATAAAATGGCCAAGAAGACCAGCAAGAAACAAGAGGAATCAGAAGGCAATTCACCAATTGACGAAAATGTCGAAGAGTATGTCAATGAAGTTCTAAATAACCCATTGATCGAGGCAATTGGCCGCCAGATACCAAGTTCGAAAACAATTATTTCGAATTATTTGAATAGTTATTCTCTCGAGGATAATAAAAAATTAATTGAATTACTTAATAAAACGATAAAAAAGAACGAACCTGTGTTGGGGACCTTTGAAGATATATTGAGGTATGATGATACGATCTTAAAGGATATTGAAAATGCACTATTATATGATGACAACCTCATAGAATTTACACATCACTTAGGTAAAATCTTAGAGAAACCCATTAGCTCAATGGGTCAAAGTGTAAGGGATTTGCTAGATGTTAATTTCGATACTAGTTATGAGGACGCTGTTGATGCACTTCAGGATTTATTTTTTCAATATTTAGACCCGATCTTACCTAATAATATTGAAAAGTATGAGAGACCGACCTTCAATGATGACGATGAAAAATTAATAAGACTCATGAAAGAGAAAATCAAAGAGTTTGAATTAAAGTTCAAAGATCTGTTGCCCTCATATGATTTTTATTACAGAATTGGCAGTGTGGAATATTATAAGGGTAATTTAATAGATGCATTAATCTATTATAATAAAGCTTTAACTTTGACCGAAGATAATGAAAATGTACTTTACAGTAAAGCAATTTTGTTGGGTGAACTGGGCAAAGATATTGAGGCAATAAAATATTTTGATAAGGTATTATCCATCCGCCCAGACAATAAATTGTTCTTACTCAAAAAAGGCAGTCAGTTGGGCCAAACAGGTAAATATGACGAAGAAATCAAATGTTATGAAAAGATCATTGCAATGAAAGAGGATGATGAAAAAGTATGGTTTAGTAAAGCGGTGGCCCATGCGGAATTGAAAGATTATGAGAATGCACTAAATTCCTTTGATAAGGCGTTAAAATATAACGACCAAGATGAAAAGATTTGGTTTAACAAAGGGATTGCATTAGGTGATTTAGGTCAATATGAAGTAGCAATCGAATGTTTTGACCATGCAATAGAGATCAACCCGGATTTTATGCGAGGATGGTTTAATAAAGGGGTTGCATTAGGCGGTTTAGATAGGCCTGAAGAAGCAATTAAATGCTATGAGAAGACCATTGAAATCGACCCTGAATATTATATGGCACTATCAAATAAAGGAGTAATTTTAGAAGAATTAGGTCAAACAGATGAAGCTCTTGAATGTTATAATAACGCAATCGATCTAAATCCCGAGTCAGGTATTACCTGGGTCCGAAAAGGCACTGCATTATATAACTTAGGTAAATTCAAAGATGCAATCGAATGTTATGATAAAGCAATAGCGATAAAAAAGGATTATGAAGAAACATGGTTCAATAAAGGTATGGCCCTAAATAACCTCGGGAATTATGAAGAGGCTCTCAAGTGTTATGATGAAGCAATATATCTTAAACCAGAATATTGGGAAGCATGGCTATACAAAGGTATTATGCTGAACGAGCAGGAGAACTATGACGAAGCCATCAAATGTCTGAATAAAGTAACAGATATCAATCCAGATTATGAAGAGACCTGGTACAATAAAGGCATTATCCTGTACAATCTTGGAAAACTAGAAGCTGCACTTCACTGTTTTGATAAAGCATCTACCATTAATCCCAATTATACAGGGGCATGGGTTAAAAAGGCTATTATTTTCAAAGATATTGGTAGATATGAAGAAGCAGTTGCTTGCTATGACAATGCGCTTTCACTTGATTCGGATGATGGAGAGACATGGTTGGAAAAGGGGATGGCGTTAAATGAACTAGGTACATTTGAGGAAGCAATTGAGTGTTTCGATAGTGCATTGACGATCAATTCAAATTTTGCGAAAGCCTGGTT
>CBDVCJ010000116.1:0-11676 GCA_965372445.1 uncultured Thermoplasmata archaeon
GGTATCTAATACCCAGGCTCCCGGATTCCCGATTGTTGACAAAGAACTATCGCCTATCGCCTGTCGCCTATTGCCTTTTTTTGTGGACTCGAATCGGGAATCGATTCTTTATATTTCATCCTTAATCGTGGCTTTCGCCCTTGTAAGTTCGGTTATCGAAAGCTTTAAACCGTTATGTTCACATACGCATATCCAATGCGCGATAACTTTAACAGGACCATCTCCAACATGCGAATCTCAATTACCCAACGCTGTAACCTTGCTTGCCATTATTGCCATCGCGAGGGTGAGACTGAACCCCGAACATCCCGGCGCGAAATGTCACCGCTTGAAATTGCAAAAATTGTCGAACTTGTAGTTAAACTTGGCATTCGTAAAATAAAATTAACTGGCGGTGAACCGTTAGTTCGTGAAGATGTAATTGAGATCGTGAAATTGATCTCGCCTTTTCTACAGGACCTTTCAATGACTACCAACGGGATATTATTGGGTAAATATGGTAAAACACTACGAAATGCGGGATTGGATCGGGTAAATGTTAGCTTAGATACCCTGAACACCGATATTTATCAAAAGCTAACCGGAAAGAATTATCTATCGGAAGTGATCGCCGGGATCGATACCGTGAAAAATAATGGCGTTAGCCCGATAAAATTGAATATGGTGTTAATGAAAGGTGTAAATGACTGTGAAATAGACGAAATGGTGAATTTTTGTGATACAAATAATATGATACTCCAATTGATAGAACTGGAAACCTCGAAAGATAAGGTTGGGTCAGAATTCTATAGAAAATATCATTGTAGTTTGGATGACATTGAAAATGAATGTCTTGCGCGAGCTGTTGAAGTTAAGACCCGTGCACAGCACCACCGTAAAAAATATTACATTCGAACCCAAGCTGGAAATTTAAGTGAGATAGAGATTGTTAAACCAATGCATAATACCGAATTCTGTCGGTTTTGCAATCGCTTAAGGTTAACTTCAGACGGTTATTTGAAACCTTGTTTATTAAGAAACGACAATCATCTAGACATTCTCACACCACTTCGAGAAGGCGCTGGGGATGGAGAATTACTAAATTTGATAGAAACGGCAATAAAATTAAAAGAGCCTTATTGGCAATGAAAATATTAATATTGAAAAATGTCGTAAGCTCTAATTCAGGATGGGGTAGTAAAATATATTGGTCGCCAGTCTACCGGTCTGCCGGTCTTCCAGGCGGACTGGTCGACAGGCAGACTGGGTGACAGGCCGACCTTAAAAATGTTTACCGTCACCCATTCCCTTGAAATGATCTGCAACAATTAAATGTGAGCACTATGAAGATCGTTATAAAGTTCTTTGCCACGCACCGCGAAGTGATCGGTAAGAACGAGCTGGAGCTCGAACTTGAAAAAGGAACCGATATAAAAGGTTTGTTGAAATTATTGATCGAAACATATCCGGGACTTGCAAAGCTTGAGCAAAGTACAATAATTTCATTGAACCATAATTACGCACCTGATGAACGACTAATTCAAGATGGCGATGAGGTAGCGCTATTTCCGCCGGTGGGGGGTGGTTAACTGATCGAGCTGCGAGAGACCGATTTTTCTATTGATGAAATATTGGCAAAATTCAAGCGCCCCGAAATTGGTGCAATTGTTAGCTTTGTCGGCACTGTTAGGGGTGTTTCACAAGATGGATCTGAGAGTGTAAAAGCTTTGAATTATGAAGTTTATGAAAATATGGCGTTAGAAACGTTCCAGGAGCTCGAGCGCACTGCCAAAGCGAGCTTTGAAATACAGGATACATTAATTATTCATAGGATCGGGCGATTGGCAGTCAGTGAAAATATTGTATTGATCGCAGTTTCGGCCATGCATCGTAAACCGGCATTCGAGGCCTGTGAGTTCATTATTGATGAATTGAAGAAAATCGTGCCGATCTGGAAAAAGGAAATTACCGAAGAAAATGAATATTGGGTTGAAGGAGAATAATGAATATATTCGTTATTTAATATCAAAAGGTGAAGCGAATGGCAATGAAGATGATCGATATTAGTGATAAATCGGTGGTGGAACGTACCGCGGTGGCACGAGGCGAATTGAAATTGAAGCCAGATACTATAACGGCAATTAAAGAGGGTAATATTAAGAAAGGCGATGTGATGACCGCTGCGAAGCTTGCCGGTATCCAAGCCGTCAAGACCACCCCGTCAATAATACCATTATGCCATCCAATACCGATAACTTATACTAAACTCGATCTGGAATTATACGAGGAAGCTTCGAAAATAGCTGCAACCTGTGAGGTCAAGGCCGATTATAAAACCGGCGTAGAAATGGAGGCGCTTACCGGTGTAAGTGTCGCGTTGCTGACTGTCTGGGATATGACCAAATACCTCGAAAAGGACGAAAGTGGTCAATATCCGGGCACAAAGATCATGAATATCGAAGTTATTAAAAAGACCAAAAAATGACGAACTCCTGAAGTTGCTGAAAGACTTGAGAATCTAGTTCTTTTGTTCTTCAGAATATATATTTGGAATTTCATGTTAATAATATAATGAAAAATTCAATATGGTGTTTCAATTGGGCGTTGAAGAGCATAAATGTCATGCAATAAAGCATGTAACTTGCGCGGTACTAACTGTAAGCAATACCCGCACCACTGAAAATGACGATTCAGGTAAACAAATACGATTGCTGTTAGAAGAAAATGGTCACAAGATCGAATATTACAATCTAGTAAAAGATGATGTTGAAATGATACAAGCCGACCTGGAGAAATTGGTAAATGATGATGAGTTTAGGTCGATCCAGATGATCATTCTTAATGGCGGCACCGGTATCAGCCCTTATGATGTAACGATCGAAGCGGTCAAACCATTTATGCGCAAGATCCTAACTGGGTTTGGTGAATTGTTTAGGTATTTAAGTTATAAAGATATCGGGTCCGCAGCGGTAATGTCGAGAGCGGTTGCCGGCACAACGGCAAACACTAAGATCATTATTGCATTGCCCGGGTCGGTCAAGGCGGTGAAGTTGGCGATGGAGGGTTTGGTACTTCCGGAATTGGGACATATGGTATGGGAAGCGAGCAAAGGATTGAAGGCGGGGGATATAAAATAATGACAAACCCAAGATCATCCGGTATGAAGCCCTTCAAGGGTCTAAGATCGATATCAGAGGTCAGAAAGATCATTGATAAGAGCGCTATACCAATTGGATCGTTTGAAACGATCAAGATCACCGCCGCATTAGATCGGGTTATCTTTGAAGATATTACCGCAACGATCGATATCCCTCCTTTTGACCGCTCTGCAATGGATGGTTATGCGGTCAAGGCCAAGGATACCTTCAACGCCGCGCAATTCCAGCCATCCACTCTGAAATGTATCGGAACGATCCATGCAGGCGCCGAGCTCAATAAATATAATATTACTAAATACAAATGCGTACAGATCGCCACGGGCGCCGTAATACCAGCCGGCGCGGATGCAGTAGTGATGGTCGAAGACACCGAGCGCGACGGTGATGAGATCAAGATCTATAAGCCCGTCCATCCCGGACAAAACATCTCAAAAAAGGGAGAGGACCTAAAAAAGCGTAAAAATGTTTTGGAAAAAGGCACGGTTCTAAATTCGGCCAAAATTGGTGTACTGGCTGCGTTGGGCATTGAAAATGTAAAGGTTTATAAAAGACCCACGGTCGCGATCATCCCCACGGGTAATGAAGTTGCAGAGCTTGGCCATCCCTTGAAAAAAGGGCAGGTCTATGATATTAATTCTTATACCCTTTATAATTTAATTTTAGAGAATGGCGGCAAGCCCACCAAAATGGGAATTGTCGAAGATTCATATGACGCTCTTAGCTCTGCACTTAAAGCGGCGTTAAAACACGATATTATTATTTTTTCAGGTGGGAGCTCAGTTGGTGAAAAGGACCTGTTGGTGGATATAATCGAAGCTCACGGCGAGACCTTGTTTCACGGCGTACAGATCAAGCCCGGCAAACCCACCTTATGCGGCACGGTCAAGAATAAGCTAGTGTTCGGGTTACCGGGTTATCCCGCAGCGTGCCTGACGATCGGATATTTATTGATCGCACCAATGATCCGAACAATTTCCAAGCTTCCACCCAAACAGGAACAAATAATACTCTCAAAATTGGCGCGAAGAGTGGTTTCAAGCTTGGGACGCCATCAATTTCTTACCGTTACGCTAAAAAACGGGCAGGCGCTTCCGGTCTTTAAAGAATCAGGTGCGATCACAAGCATTGCGAATGCGGTCGGATATATCGAGATCCCCGAAAATGTCGATCTTTTGGAAAAAGGCGATGTGGTCGAGGTAAAATTATTTTAATTTTTTACCCTATGCCAAATTTTGAGAAAATCAACCTCCCAGTGGTAAGAATAATTTTTAATGAGATGCTTGATACTCGATCCTTGTTAGGCGGTCGAGCATCTAGTATCATTTTAAAAATTGAAATCAAAGCATCGAGCATCATTACCAAAATAATCTTGCCACTAAAAACCACCATTAAAACATCCAATATTTCGTTCTTATTACACAAATAATAACCTGTCTCGGAGAAAAGCTTATATTCTCTAATTACAATTTGCTTATTATTATATTGGAATCGAGTAAAAAAGCTATAATTTCAATATTTGCCGAAGAGAGGATTAAAGGCACTGAGCATAATTCGAAGGGCATAGACAATCTTATCTAAATACACTTGAAATAGAGCAATTCAGTCTTTAATTAACGCATTTGAATTTTCAAAGACTGAAACACCTAATAGACTCCGTATCTATCATTAATATCATTCATAACTTTTATTTTTAATCCCTCCATGACCAATTTGGAAAATTCGAAATTTATCTTAATTATTGAATGGTGTGAGATATAATATGTCCAATTCGAAAAAAAATGAAAATAAAGGTGATGATTTTTTTAACAGCCTCTCTAGGGAGCTCAAAGACAATTTTATTAAATTGAGGGGTATAGATATCAATGCCGATAATCCAAACCATTTAACAACTCAAGAAATTCTCAATTCTTCTATGGGCATATACATTGTTAAAGAGGGCAAATTTAAAATTGTCAACACTCAATGTGAAAATTTGACTGGTTATAGTGGGTCCGAATTATTGGGTATGGAGCATTTAGAACTTGTATTACCTGAAGACCGAGGTTGGCTTAAGAATAACTCGGACGAGATTTTGGTAAAAGATAACTCAATACCATACGAATATCGGATCCAAAATAAAAATGGCGAAATCAAATGGTTAGTAGAAATGGCTACACCTATTGAATATGAAGGTGAGCACGCCATTTTGGGTAACTTTATGGACATAACGGACTTTAAAAGTGCCGAATACGAATTGGGCGAATCCGAGGAAAAATTCAAATTGCTGTTTGAAGAGTCCAATGAAGGAATACTTTATCTTGACGCCAAAGGCAATATAATCGATGTGAATCCCAAAGCACTTAAAATGGCGGCGTGTACCAAGAAGCAGGTAAAAGGTAAACATTTTCTTGACTTGATTGGCCTTTTCAATTTGGAAGTTGAGGCTTTAATGGACGCTTTTAATGATATGGTAATAGATCTCCCGCCCACAAAAACCGAATGGAAAATGCAAAATAAAAGCGGCGAACAACTCATTATTCTTGCACATCCATCGCTTATTAAAAAGGAAGGTAAAACCGTTGGGATCTCGGTGATTCTTGAAGATATTACCGAGCAAAAGCGCGCCGAGGAAGCGCAGCGCGAAAGCGATAAACGTTATAGGACTTTATTTGAAGTGTCACCAGCTTCCATTACGCTATTGGATATCTCCGGAGTGATCATCGATTGTAATAACTCAACCGAGAAATTGATTGGATATACCAAAGATGAGATTATTGGTAAGCAATTTGAAAAACTTATGACCCTGGATCCACAATATCTTCCAATGTTGAAGGCGAAATTTTTAAAACTATCAGAAGGTGAAGATGTAGAGCCCTATGAATTAAAAATAATACGAAAAGATGGCAAAAAACGATGGATCAATGTGATAAATTCGTTAATATTGAAGGGTAATGAGATTGCTGGGTTCCAGGTTATTGCAAAGGATATAACAGATCGTAAAATAGCAGAAGACCAGCTAAAAAAATCGTTAAAAGAAAAAGAAGTGCTACTTCAGGAGGTTCACCACAGGGTCAAAAACAACATGCAAATTATCTCGAGTTTGCTGAGGCTCCAATCTAGGTATATAAAAAATAAAAAAGCTGTTGAAATGTTCAAAGATAGCCAGCAACGTATAAAATCTATGGCCCTAGTTCACGAACGACTCTACCGCTCTGATGATTTGGCGAGTATTGATTTTAAGGATTATGTTAATACTCTGGTAAAAGACTTATTTCGAAGCTATAATAATAGCGGGAAAGTCAAACTCAATGTGGCTGTTAAAAACGTCTCGCTTGGGGTTGACTATGCTATACCATGTGGTCTAATCATAAGCGAACTAGTTTCGAACTCACTGAAATATGCGTTTCCTAAGGATTTCATTAATAACAAACAAAACGAAATAAACATAAAATTATATTCTAGAGGTAAGAGTGAAATTGAATTGACCATAAGCGACAATGGCGTTGGTATACCACCGGATCTAAACTATAAAAAAACTAAATCGTTAGGCTTACATTTAGTCAATCTTCTGGTCGAGGACCAGTTCCAAGGAAAGCTCAAACTAAGTAGAGTAAAAGGCACAAACTTTCAAATCAGGTTTAAGGTTGGATGATTATGGATAAAAAGCGAATATCGATTGTTGAAGATGAACGGCTGATCGCCGAGGATCTAAAAAGGACTTTGAAGGGTTTAGGATATAGTGTAGTTTCAATTTCGGCTTCCGGTAAAGATGCACTAAAAAATGTGGATAAGTACCGACCTGATTTAGTTTTGATGGATATTGTATTAAAAAGTAAAATGAATGGTATTGAAGCCGCCCATAAAATCCGTAAAAATTTCGGCACTCCCATAGTGTACATAACGGCCTATGCAGATAAAAGAACATTAGAAAAAGCCAAGGTCACAGAGCCTTTTGGTTATATTCTCAAGCCCTTTGAGGATAGAGAACTTCATTCAACGATAGAAATGGCGCTTTTTAAAAGCAAGATGGAAAAAAGGATGAAGCACTTAAATGCAGTTTTACGGGCGATTCGTGATGTTAATTTTTTAATTACCCGAGAAAACGACCGAAATAAATTTATTGAAGGTGTTTGTAAATCGCTGATCAAAACTCGAGGTTATTATAGTGCCTGGATTGTTACTTTGGATGAAGGTGAAAGAATTATTACGACTGCTGAGGCAGGCTTGGGCCAAAATTTCTCGTGGGTAATGAAAAAAATGATGAATCGCAATGGTACACCTTGTAGTCGAACTGCCTTAAGCCAATCCGATATTGTATTAATTGTAGATCCAAAAATTACTTGCCAAGAGTGTTCAATTTCAAAAAAGCTAGGCAATAGATGTGCAATGAGCGTGCGGTTAGAGCATGAGAATAAAATTTATGGGTTATTGACAGTATCAATGCCGAAAAGCTTTATTGGCCTGCCGCAAGAGCACAAGCTTTTTAAAGATGTTGCAAAGGATATTGCCTATGCATTACACCATATGGAATTAGAGCATGATCGGCGAAAAATCGTCGCCAAATTAAAGGAATCTGAGCGAAGGTTTAGAACCATTTTTGATAATGCAACTGATGGGATACTATTATGGGATATTCGAAGTGAGATAATCAATATGGGTAATAACATGATATGTAAAATGCTTGGTTATAATCCAGAAGAACTGAAAAAATTAACATTTGCAGATATTTATCTTCAACAGACTTTAACATCATCACCACCCCAAAATGCCACGAAATTACGAAAATACAAATCCGCCCAAGATGTACCGATCATAAGAAAAAACGATACTGTGTTTTATGCTGACATAAGTTTTTCACGAATATCATTAGCAGGCAAAAAATATATTTTAGGTATATTTAGAGATACCACCGAGCGTAAAAAAATGGAGGAGAAACTTCGTAAAAGTGAAGGGAAGTATCGGGAATTGGCAGATCAATTACCTCAAACCGTTTTTGAGATCGATTTAGAAGCCAATATTAATTTTGCAAACCGTTGTGCATTTGAAACATTTGGCTATTCTCAGGATGATTTTGATAATGGTATAAATGCCATCGAGATGTTCATTCCTGAAGAACAAGAGCGGATTTTGGAAAATATTCAAAAGATGCTGAACGGCGAAAATGTGGTTGATAGTGAATTTATTGCGGTACGTAAAGATGGCAGCACATTTCCGATCGCTATATATTCAGCCCCAATACTTCAAGGTGATACACCGGTTGGTATAAGGGGTATCATAATAGATCTGACCGTCCAGAAACAAACTGAAGAGGCCTTAAAAGCAAGTGAATTGAAGCATCGTGACTTTTTTGAAAATGCGAATGATCTAATTCAGAGTGTTGATATGGATGGCAAATTCATCTATGTAAACAAAAAATGGCGAGAGGTAATGGGCTATACCCAAGCTGAAGTTAAAGGTTTAGAATTACAAGATATTTTACATAAAGATCAGATACCGCATTGCATGGAGCTTTTTAAGAAAGTTACGGATGGTAACCCACTCGATCATATTGAGACAATATTTATATCAAAAGATGGTAGAGAAATCCCGGTTGAGGGAAATGTCAATGCCCAATTCGAAGACGGTCAATTTATCGCAACCCGCGCGATCTTCAGAGATATCTCTGGACGCAAATAAAACAAATTAGCGGGTTTCGGTGTTAAATTATTCGGGGCTTCGCACAATTTCTAATGAATAGGCAATATGTGACATCTATAGCTTGATATCGGGAGTAACGGGAGCACGGGATTCAACAGCCCTCCACCCCAATTTTTAACGCGAAAGTGCGAAAACCGTGAAACAATAAACCGCTGAATGCGCTGAATATTCTTTTATTTCTAAATGGATTCGAGATTACAGATGGCAAGTTATTTAAAAGGAAGTTAGAGGATAGAAGATAGAAACTAGAAATTTAACTCTATCGTCTTACTTCCAGCCTCTATCTTCCTATTGGTCAGCCATTAGAAAACTGGAATCTGGAATCCACAATTGAAAATAATTGTTTCAGCGTCCTCAGCGGTTGAATAATTTTAAACTAATTAGTTTCGCGTCCTTCGTGTTAAATTATGGGGGATGGGGCGGTCGATTCCCGATCAGTGAAATGCAATCGCCAAATAGGAGAAGAACCGATCATTTCAATTTGCTATTGCGGTTTATCATCCTCACTCTCACAATACCTCGCTTTGAATCTCTGATCAATTTCTTAGCTTTTAGCTTCTTTGAGAGCTCAAAACTTTTCTCAAAATTTTTCAATGCATCTTCATATAAGGCGCGCTCCTCTAAAATACCGCCAATTTCATAATATGCATTTGCTACAATATCTTCGCGACCTACTTCAGTTCCAATCTCGATTGTGCGTTGGTAATATTGTAATGATTTGTCCCAATCACCAATTGTGAAACATAATTGGGCTTTCAATATCAATATGTCCGCCCATTGGGGTAACGGTACTTCCTGCTCGGGGAGTTCTTCTAAAACTACCAAAAAATTTCCAGATAAATCTTGGTTAATCATTTTTGGGGGCCTAGCCATTGCCAATTTTATTGCTGTTGGATATTGTAACGATTTTATATAATGATAAATTGCTTCTAGATAATTTTTCAGAGATTTTTGGCTACTATAATATTTAGCAAAATGCTCGTGATATTGGGTTTTCGTGCTCGGTGGCAAGCGTTTATAAAAAAATTCCTTGACAAATTCATGGGTATCATAAGCACCGTCTGAGGTCTCCTTGATCACAAATTTTTGTACCAACAGCTCGATCGTGTCCGGCAAAATATTTTTATTGATGAAAAACGCATTATATGGAATTGGCGTCCTGCCCGTTGATAATATCTCCATGACCTTTTGCTCTTCCGGTGTGAGTTGGGTGAAAATCTCTTCGTAAATATATCTCTTGCTCTTTCTATTATGTTCAAAAATCTTCAATAATAATGGATTGCCAGCAGTCATATTGTAAATATCTCGATATTTTGCTTGAGGAAGCCCCTTTTTACGGAGGATCTTTGCACTACTTTGAAAATCTAAACCTTCTAATTCAAGTTCGGCGATCGACTTTCGGACTAGTACCCTGCGTTGGTTATAAAATGGAATTATATATCTTGATAAAATTAAAAATTTTACAGTTTTTGATTGGTTCAAAATCTCTATTAAGGACGAAATGAAACTTCTTAATTCTTCATTTGCTTTATGAACATCATCGAAGATCAACAGCAGATTAAGCTCTTCCATTTCATCTTTTAAGGATTCCAATATTTTATCCAACTTTAATGGTCGATCAAAATCAATATATTTAATTAATTTATCGTCACCAATTTTCGATAGAAACTCTGAAAGGCGCAATAGTACACTTCTTACGGTATCCCAATTGTAGAAATTGTGCCAGAATAAATGCTTGGAACCTCTATATGTGTCAATAAGTTTAGACGTTAAGGTTGTTTTACCAATGCCTGCAATGCCATAAATCATTATTACTCGGTACAAATCTTTATCGGTAATCCAAGCGTTTAATTTTGATAGCTCTTGCTCCCTGCCATAGAATTCATCGGGCTTTGATACATCTTCTGTAAAATCGATATAGTGTTGGCCGCTATTGAATAGAATATTAGTGTCTAGAATACCTTTTATGTTTGTGTATTTGCAGATCTCCAGGTCGGTTATCTCCCGAAATTTATCATGCTCTTTTAAATATTTGGACACATCAGTGAATTTGAGTTTTAAGGTTTCATTTGCCTGGGTCAAAACTGTCAGCTCTTCTTCCATTAATTGCTCTTTAAGCTCTTCCGCTTTTACTCGACCCGCATCGGTTAAAAAATATACCATTTGTTTACGTTTTTTACCTTTGACTCGGGTTACAATACCATCTACATATTCTTGCTTCTCTAATTTTTTTATATATTTTGACATGTGATGACGTTCGATGATAACTGCATTCGCGATCTCTTGAGTTGTTAAAAATCTCGGCGCTTCTGCGACCTGTTCTAATCCACTTTTGTTCATTGGAAACTCTAATAAATAAAGCAAAATTCGCTCGTCGCCAAAAATAAAACTTTTATAGTGCACAACCATAACTTTATTTTCCTCCCCTTAAGAATTTTTTTTACAATCCTAATAATTATAATTCTTAATATTACAGTAAGGATAATTTCTAACGATAATAGTTTTCTTATTAAAACTATTTAAACGTTTTGGGGTAATTACCTAACAATATGGGACTTTTCACTACCACCCGATAGCATATAAACCCTCTTAACTTTCGTAGTGAAAAGTCAAAACAAGAATGTACCAAAACCTATTAATAGTTTGCTAATATATTACTTTACGCGGTGAGAACTTGTGGTTCATAGAAAAGTTAATATGCTTGTTGTTAGCATATAGTACGTTAGAGTGTGTCATGGCAACAATGGAGGGTTGTGAATGACCTATGATAAGATTGATAGAGAATCAAGTGAGTACCCTCTCTCAACTTATATTGTAGGGGGTAATGTTCGGCAGTGTATGCGTTTTGTTATGATATTCTGGG
>CBDVCJ010000117.1:0-11606 GCA_965372445.1 uncultured Thermoplasmata archaeon
AGTAAATAACAATGCAAATTTAAACCAAGAAAATGGTTTCGATTTTGAAGGATGTTTTAATAATACGTTCTTAAATAATTACGCTGCATATAATAAAGAAGATGGATTTTACTTTACCAATTTCTATAATGGGTCAATAATCAACAACACAGCATATTCAAATGGAGAAAATGGTGTTAATATACAGGGTTTTGAAAATAATATTTTAAAGAATAACAGTTTAACTTTTAATAGCTACAGTGGTCTATTTATATTCAATTCATATCAAAATTTAATTGCAAGAAATATTATCAAGTTCAATAATAGGTCTGGTATTTTATTCCAACAACAATCTAATAAGAATATTATTGAAAAAAATATCATTGATGGAAATCATCAAAGTGGAATTAATTTACGTATTGACTTCAGTGTAATTAATAATAAAATTATAAACAATCTGATTATTAATAATATAGATTATGGGATCAATGTTATTTCGGAATATGTATTCAAATCAATACCACCCAATATGATCTACAATAATTCTTTCATCAATAATAATAATGGAAAGGTCCAAGCCTATGATAAGGATGGATTGAATCTATGGAATGATTCTGTTGGACATGGAAATTATTGGTCAGATTATGAATCTAGATATCCTAATGCCACCAATAATGGAGTGGTTTGGAACCTACCATATGCTATTTTGAGTAGTAAAGATGTTTATGATTATTATCCATCTGTGGAACTAACAATAGATATATTAGAATATATGCAAATTGATTCTGACCTATGGATCGATAGTGATAGCGATGGATATGATGATAATTCCGATGCATTTCCAAGTGATCCTGCAGCCTCAATAGATACTGATTGCGATGGCCATCCAGACAAATGGAATGAGAATATGTCAAAATTAAATTCTTCAACGAATTTAACATTAGATTATTATCCTGATGATCCTGAAAGATGGGATGAGGAACCAGGAAGAAATAATTATCAATTTGGATTAATAATGATTATTGGAATAATAATTGTTTTTTTAATAGTAATTGTAACAATTATTTATTACAAAAAAATAAGCTCAGATAAACAAAGATATCAAAATCAGAAGATTAAATCAAATAAAAATCGCGATAAAGAGAATAGACGATCCCCTCCCAAGCGTGGCGAGTAGAAAGGGGTGAAATCAATATTCAACTAATGGCTTCAGCGGAGACACAAGATGGTGTGGTGGAGGGATCTGGGAAAATCCCTGAGTAAGTGGTTCACCTCGTGAAACGGCGAAATGTTAACTTTTATATCATATAAAATCCGAAACACTAATTTCTAAACTCTAAACAAATCTTAAATCAGAAATCACAATTTTCCAAACCCGCTAACGGCGCATAAGGCTGTATGGTTTTTTAAACAATCTTTTTTCGAGACTCGGCAACTTTTGTCACACCGGCGCGATTTGTTCGGTTATCAAACCATACCAAGACAAAGCCAACCAAGAGGGCATAGTAAAACCGCCACCCGCACGTTGACTATTTGGGTTTGGGATTTCATTTCGGTAACTTGCTTCGCCAAGTTACCTTTACTTTGAAAAACCCTTCGGCTTTTCCAAAGTTTGGGTTTTGGATTTGGGATTTTGAAATTACCATAAGGTATGGTCAGGTCAAGGTAATAAGCCTCCTTTTTTCATATAAAAGTTGGAGAATTCAGGTACTTATTCTCTCAATAATGTAAAATTAAAAAAATTAAATTGTAATTTTCTCTAATAAGAGAAAAAAAGAGGGAGGGAAGCCAAGTTGACCTCCCCAATTATTTTTTCTTTTCTGTCGTTGTAAGTTCTTTGAGCCTATCCTTGATTGCTTTCATTTCTTTTTCAAGAGATTCTATAATGTTTTCAAGATAGGTTTTCTCCTCCTCAGGATCAGGTTTATTGAACTCTGGGCCATAGTATGGATAGTGGACCGATTCGGGCGGGTAATAAGGGTCGGGATATGGTTCTCTTTCAAACCTCTGCCAACCACGGCCAAACCCGCGACCGAAACCTCGACCACGACCCACACCCATGCCACGACCATAACCGCGGTCGAAACCTCGACCTCTACCATAGCCTGGCACATCCGGGTTCATGTGGCCTGGAATTGGGTAGCCGGCGCAGTATCCTGCTCCTCTACCTGTTCTGGGTCCACGGCCCCAAGGGCCTGTTCTGTTTCCCCAAGGCATATTAATGCACCTCCTTTTTTTTATTTATCCCCACTGTTGAAACACTTTGTGTTTACACCAGATTGGGGATATAATTATCTCAGATCGCCCCGCACAATGTAATTACCACCTTCGATACGGATCGCCCAACCGTTGACAAGTGCTTCCGCGACTTTTTTTCGGGCGCTTTTCAAATCGTTCCAGAGCGATTTTCTGGACACACCCATAGTATATGCGGCTTCTTCCTGCTGCATACTTTCGAGATCAACAAGACGTAAAGCTTCGAGTTCTTCAAGAGTAATGTAGATGGTCTTTATGTGTTCTGGAGGTATACCGAACGGTTGAAAGTTAGCGATCGGTGGTATAGCACTGATCCATCGCGCACCGCGGTGGCGACCTCTTCCGCGACCGCCTCGTTGTCCGTGTCTATGTCCATGTCGGGGCATATTAATACACATATGCGAACAAGTATATATACGTTTCGCCTCTATGTGAGTTAATACTTAAATGTTTCTATGGATTTTTAACCGGTTCCTCTAAAAAAGGTTAATTTTTAATTCCTTTGACCACATACAAACTCGCCCATTCCAGATCCTCAGATTCAAATACTTCCTCCTTGTGAATACCTAACATGTAATTACATGAATCTATTTTGAAATAATTATCAACTAAAGCCGTAAATTTAATTGTGTCCAATTCCTTGAATTTACGATGCATATATGAGTTCTCTTCCGCCAACTCTTTTTTTATATACCAAGAGTTTATATTCGCCACCATGAGCAACGCTTTACCACCGACTTTAAGTACCCTATGGGTCTCTTGAACTGCTCGTTCTTTATTGGTTATAAAAGCCATTGAAAATAAAAAATATGCCAGATCAAAGGTCTCATCTTTAAACTCCAATTGTTCTGCGTTGCCTGTGACTAAGTTTAGATTATCTGGTAACGCGGGTGCCTGCCTCAACATATCTTTTGAGATATCGACACCTGTAAATTCAATATCTGGATTTAAATACGCTAATCGAGATTCATGAAGAGCGGAACCACATCCTATACTTAAGATCTTGTTAAATCCGCTTATTTCTTTTTCGAGGTAATCAATTTCTATTGCTAGAACCTGTTGACCAAATTCCGTTCGGTAGAAATCTACATATTTTTCTGCACTAATTTTTTCTTCCATATAATTACATCCAAAGTTCTTACTAATTAAATTTCTAATACTTGCCCCGAGCTATTGAAAAAAACTTTTTCACTACCAAGTTTAGCTCTTAAATAATTAAAAGCCTCAATTCCTGTGCAATGCGACAACCAGATTTGCTCTACATTATAATATTTCAAAACCTTAACTGTTACTTTTAATCGTAAATCATCTGCATCTTTTAAATGGGTGCCGCCAATTATTCCGGTGATCTTGGAGTCTCCTGTTATTTCATTTACATAGGATAAGGTGTTGATAATGCCAGAATGTGTACAGCCAAGCACAACCCAAATGCCTTTATTAGTTTCTAAGATTAAGGCTTGGTCATCTAAGATCTCATCTTTGATGTATTTATCATTCTTTTTTAATTGAAATTTATCCGGAACTTGCTCATATTCAGACGGCCTAGGAATCTCCCCTGTCGCTTTAATTCCTTTAAATATTTCTATTGGTGTTTTACTTAAAATAAAATTGTTATTGCGCCTTAGCGTATCTTGATCAAAAGGTATGCCTCGATATTTATATGATCTTTTAATCTTTAAATATTTCTTGCGAAAAACATCTGGATGTACATAAATATTGGTATTATTGGCCTTTTTTAATACCGCATTTAATCCACCGGTATGGTCATAATGACCATGGCTCAAGACAACCGCATCTAGGTTAGTTAGATCAATATTTAATTGCTCTATATTATAAAAAAGCACCTCGCCGCTCTGACCGGTATCAAATAATATCTTTTTATTGTCAGCCTCAATTAAAATTGCCAGCCCATGCTCAGCCCAGAACTGCGACCCGAATTTTGCAGTGTTATCCACGAGAGTGGTAAATTTGACTTTTTCAATGATAATAATTCCTCCAATTATCTTGAAATTTTGTATACCTTTTCCAAATAATAGCCAGAATATATTGCACCTAACGGATTATGAGCCAACACCCTGTCCTTAACCGCAATCGTTGTAACCGGTGCTTCTGAATATTTTGTGAATAATGTATCATGACCAATGCATAGCCCCAAAATTATATTCAGGTCTGTTTTTTCGTTATTTAGAATATGCGCTTGGCCAACAGGGTTACACATTGTATCTACTTCGCGTTCCGGATGTAACCTTTCAAACTTGAATTTGTCTTTATCGATCCCGCAGACTTTACAACAGACAGAATGTATTTCAAATTCCTGCGAAAGAATCGTGTCGATTATTTGCGCTTCTTTTGTTAGCCCAACGCAGAATGCTAAGCCCAATTTGTTATACCCCATAGCCTTTGCATACAGGCTTAGCTCTTCGAACCGAGTCTTTTCCATGTAATATTTGGCTTCTATTGATGTTGAAACCTTCATAGATTTGAGGTCATCAACGGCATACATTTTCTCGATCTCTGCCCGAAGCTCTGTGCAATCCTGGCCTTCATAACATGTATTATGTTTGCAACTCACGCATTTCAAGTCCATCACTACCCTTGCTGCCCTTCATATTTTTGTATTGCCCTGTGTATTGCTGCCATTGTAAGTCTTGCACAGTGACGATTCTCATCTGGCAAACCATCCAGCGCGTTGATTAAATCGTCATCGTTCATTTTTTTAATTTCAGCTAATGTTTTACCCTTCGCCATTTTGGTGCCCATGCTGCCGCAGGCGATAGTCGCACCGCACCCGTCAGTCATGAATTGTATATCTGTAATTCTCTGGTCTTCAACTTGGATATAAATTTCTATTGTGTCGCCACAGATGCCAGTAATTTGAGCTGAACTGTTCGCACGGCTCATTCTACCTACATTCTGGGGATGCTTATATTCTTCCATCACCTTTTTCGAGAATGTGGTCTCAGCATCCCTATCAAGTTCTTCTTGGATATCCTGAACCACTTTATCAAAGTCAGCATCATCACCTGCGCTCATGAATCCACTTCCAATAACGTCAAAATTTTATTCCACATTTCTTTGAGCCTTTTTGAAAGACCATCTCCGGAGAATTCAATAATTGTTTGCTCTTCTATCATAGCTTTGGTAAAATTATCATCGTAAGGTATGAGACCGATAATAGGGATATTGTTTGTCTTGCAATATTTCTGAATACCCTTAGATTGATCTTGATTGATATCGTATTTATTTATACAGACCGCACATGGAATTTTAAAATGCGCTGCCACCCCCAGAATTCGTTTCAGATCATGTACACCTGATATTGTAGGTTCTGTGACGATCATAACAAGATCCACACCGGCAATCGCCGCTATAACGGGACATCCAATGCCAGGCGGCCCGTCGATTACAATAATATCTTTATTATTTTTCTCGGCGAGTTCTTTTGCATTAGTTCTAACCATACTTACAAGTTTACCCGAGGCCTCTTCTGCAGTATTCAAAACGGCATGTGCCATCGGGCCAAACCTGGAGGTGGAATTATATGCGAAACCTGATTCGCGGTCGATTAGTTTAAGCGCAGCCTCAGGACATACAAATTCACAGACCCCGCAACCTTCGCAGCGCTGGTCGATAATATTATAAGCTTCATCAATCGCACCAAATCTACAATGTTCCAAACATTCACCGCATTCCGTGCATTTCTCAGGGTCTTTGACGGGTAGTTTCATACCGCTGAATTCTATGGTCTCTTGGATCTCAGGCTTAAGAATTAGATGAAGGTCCGCAGCGTCTACATCACAGTCCGCCAACACCGCATTTTTTGCTAGCGACGCAAATGCAGCAGCTATCGTAGTCTTGCCAGTGCCGCCTTTGCCGCTGATTATGGTGAGCTGCTTCATTATGCACCCCCCTTGACCTTTAATTCGATCTCGGCGTAAAGTTCAATAAAATTATCTTTCCAACCTGTAAGCTCCTGGACAAATGGTATACCTTTTGAATAAAGACGCGCAATTTCCATATCCTGTGGAATTTTCATCAGAATATCAATTCCCTCACCCTTACAATATTTTTCAACCCCATCATTACCAATCCCATCTCGATTTATTATCACCCCAAAAGGTATTCCCAGTTTACGGATCATATTAACGGCTAGTTTCAGGTCATGGAGGCCAAAAGGTGTAGGCTCGGTGACGAGTAAAGTATAGTCCGCTTCACTTACGCTCTCGATAACAGGACATGATGTTCCCGGTGGAGAATCCAAAATGACTATTTTATTGTTATCGATTTTAGTCTTTAACGCCCCTCTTATCGGTGTTGCCATCGGCTCGCCAATATTCAACAATCCATGATAGAACTCTAAATTACCCGAATTGCCCGTCTCGAGCACGCCTATGACCCGTTTTTCCTCGGTTATTGCTTGCTGCGGACATACTAAAGTACAACCCCCACAGCCGTGACAAAGCTCAGGGAAGAATAATACCTCGCTCGGGAAGACTGCTAAGGCATGATATACACAGAATTCGGAACATTTCCGGCAGAAATCACATTTCTGTTTGTCGATCTTCGGAATTGAAATACAAACATCTTCAACTTTTTCAAGCTTAAGATTTAAAAACAAGTGTGAATCCGGCTCTTCGACATCGCAATCCAATAACTGGACGTTGTCGAGACTCAAAGCTAGATTCGTTGCAAGCGTGGTTTTACCTGTACCGCCTTTGCCGCTGGCGATTGCGATTTTCATCGGTTCTCCCTTCCGCGATTATTTCATTAACTTCAACAATTGTGCCCATGATGATCATGGTCTTCGCGCCTGAAGGCGTGTTGGGCACAGGCATTCTCCGCGGTTGCAGGCTGGAGTTTGTTGCTATACCACATTTGAATCGCATCCTCTACGGTGCCTGAAGCGCCCACATATACCATAATTCCAAGTTCTTCGAACATTTCAACCGCTCTACGCCCAAGGCCACGACATATCATGACCTCAGCACCCGTTTTAGCAATGATCTCGGGCGGATAGCCTCGACCACCCATATGTTCACTGGTATTGTCTATGACATTCACTTCATTAGTGTCGGTATTAATGATTGTATAGGTTGGCACTCTCCCAAAATGTTCGCCTATATTTTCTTCAAAACCTTTGTTTCCCATTGTTGGTATACAAACTTTCATTTTTATCAACCTCATATTTTAATATTGATCGTCATCATAAATCCTAAATCCGAAATGCGAAATTCTAAACAATATCGAAATTTTAAATTCCAATTTTCCAAGCCGATCGCTATTTGAGATTTGGAATTTCGTGCTTGGTATTTGTTTAGAATTTAGGATTTAGAATTTCAAATTTGTAATTTAATAATTTTACCGGTTTCTTCCGCCACGACCTATGCCACCACCCATACCTCTTCCACCGCCACCAGCGCCGCCGCCCATACCACGGCCCGCACCGAAATGACTTTTTACTGTTGATGTATCGGTTTCCTTCAATTCACCATTCTTATATTTTTCAATTACTTCTTGTATAGTTCCTACAGCACCAGTAATGATCTTCAGACCTGCAGCATTCAGGGTTTGAAATGCATTTGGACCTACATTGCCTGTAATCACAACCTCAGCACCTTTATTAGCTACCGATTGGGCAGCTTGGATGCCTGCACCACCGGAAGCCATCATACTTTCATTTGGAACAGCTTCAAATTCCAGTGATTCTGAGTCTACAAATATAAAATAAGGGCATCGCCCAAACCTGGGGTCCAATTGTGCACTTATATTTTCGCCTGATGAAGATACTACAATTTTCATATTTTTACCTCCTTTTACCATTCACAAAATTTTCGATTTTTTTTATGATTTTATTAAATTCTTTTGCGGATTTAGTTTTGGAATATTCTAAAATAAATGGCTTACCACTGTCACCGGTCTCAACTATTTTTGGGTCAATTGGGATCTTGCCTAAAAATGGCACTTGGAGATCTAGTGCGGCTTTAAAGCCACCACCGGTTTTAAAAAGCTCTATTTGTTTCTTGCAATGCGGACATGTTAAACCACTCATATTTTCAAGAATCCCAATGATCGGCATCTTAAGAATTTTTGCAAAATTCACAGCTTTCCTGGAATCGAGTAATGCAACTTCCTGTGGTGTAGTCACTATTATCGAATGACCTCCTGGAATAAGTTGGGCTATACTTAACGGTTCATCACCCGTACCTGGCGGTAGGTCGATAATTAAATAATCCAGCTCGCCCCAATTCACATCGCCGATAAATTGTTTAATGGCTTGCATTTTCAAGGGGCCGCGCCAGATCACAGGGGTATCCTTGTCCTGCAGAAGAAAAGCCATAGATATAACTTTTAGATGTGGTGGGACGATTACGGGTATCATCCCGTCATCACCGCAGGCTAATCTTTCATTCTCGATATTAAGCATTTTCGCGATATCCGGGCCATTGATATCCACATCAAGAAGTCCGACTTCATGACCATTCATTGATAATGCAAACGCCAAATTGGTTGCGATTGTGCTTTTACCCACACCTCCTTTGCCACTCATAACTACGATTTTGTGCTTGATCTTTTTCAAATTATCCTTGACTTTATCATTTTCAGTCGCTACCTTCTTCGACTCTTGTGCTGCTTTACTCGTTTCGATGGCCACGTATTTCACATCCCATACGATCAATAAAATTTCTTAAAAAATAGTATATGCCCACTTAAATAACTAGATTGTCCCGAATATGTTCGGGTATAATGATTAGCACAAATTCTGCATACACAATAAAAACCAAGAATAGCCAGTTTGAATCAACAATAGCTTTTCAAAATAAAAGTTATAATGAAATTGAAATATAGCAAATTATTAATTCATAAAAATTGCTAACCTAAAACTATATTAGTCAGTCTTGAATCTTGAAAATTTACATCTGGAGGTTTATAGTTATGAAGTATAGATATAAAATAAAAAATTTATTTGCGGTTTTTGCAATTTCTTTAATGCTCATTAGTGTTTTGGGTATTATTGTAACAACAAATACTGATGCATCACCATCAACATATGAAGATGGGCATCTTCAATCGTCCATTTGGGATTATGTAAATACCAAGCAACAACCTTCGAAAGCATTAATTGTAACGATCTCTCGTAATCAATGGGAAGCCAGTAGTGCAGCAGCGCTCACACCGGCATTTATCGACAGGAGTGATGCAACCCCAATTCTGTTCGATGATGGTGCAGAGACCCATACAATGTCAATACCTTACGAAACAAAATCTATAACTGAATTCGGTGCAGATATAAGTACGGCAACAGGTGAAATTGCAACTACCTATTGGACTAAAGCAGAATTAATAGTAGTAGCAGATACTTATGAACATGTATTATGGTCTGTCCCGATCGCTTCATTTTTATCTAGCCCGATCCTAATTAATCCCACCACAACCACTCTTCAAGATCTGAATACCAAATGTGCAATCGTAATTGGTGAAGGGGCACCTCAAGTAGATGAAATCATCAAACTTGAAACCCGAGAAAAAGTTTGGCAGTTTCAACTTGAACTCTTTGACACCAAAGGTGAAGTTTGTAATTACATAATAATTACTAACCCTCACGATACCGATGATGATTTAGACTCAAATATAAAATGGCCTTATTTATCACTTGCCTCGGCGCCTTTAGCAGCGTATAGAAACGCAATTGTCTTAACCGGAGACTATACCACCGACAAAATTAAAATTGATGAAATAGAAAAAGCTGTTAGTAAAAATGATGCACTATATAATGAACTTAAACCTAGTTTTGAACAAGTTAAACGCGATTCCTATGAACTTGAAAAATTCCTCATGGATAATGGTCACGCCCCTGAATTTTTAACTGTGGTGGGTGGCCCTTACGAAGTCCCAAATTATTTCTATGATATCCATGTAGATTATAAATTTCCAATTAACACACCCCAATGTACTCATTATCCGTCTTCGATCGGTGCGTATGGAATATTGAAAGAAACGATATCAGCTGACAAATATGAACAAGAAGACTTAGCAACAGGCAGGATAATAGCAAGTGATATTTATGATGCGACAAATTTATTGATGAAAACATTCTTTTATCAAGAGTTTTTGCCAGGGGGTGGATATTATAGCTCAATGCCAGTTAAATGGGAGCAAACTGCAAGTATAGTTGATGGACATAGGTTAAATCAACCGGAGAATTACCCAAATAATCTGATATGGGAACCAATTGTACCTTACCATCCCTCAAACTGGGTTGAAAATGAGTTTAATAATGCTAGCTTAGATACAACTTATTATCTGGTAAGAAATGAATCAGATCCCTATGATACGAATAGAACAATATTTGAAATCATGGAAATAGCTACCGGTTCATCATATGTTCAATTTTTACCTCATGGAGGTTCAACTTATTTAAGAATTGAAATTGGAATTGACCCTATAACTGGCGAAGCAAAATCAGTTAATTTAAATTCTGATGATGTCAGAAATTTAAATTTTAAGGCACCCACTATTGTTTATACAACCTGTTGTAAAGGTGCTACCCCTTTTATGTTAGATGAGGGATTTAAAATAACTGATTTCATGGTACCGGCATTTATTCATGCTGGGTGCGTTGCATATATCGCCACGCCAGAGATCCAATCCACCTGTTTTTGGACAGAAGCACCTTATGGTGTAGCCACCGAACAAAATTATCTTACATGGCGAAATCTTTTGACTGAAAATATTCCAATAGGAAAAGCTTTGAAAGATGCTAAATGGAGCGCTCGTGAGAATTGGCAGGGTAAAACAACAGAATTTGACCCGACACATGATGTTGATTGCATTAGTTACAATTTATATGGCGATCCAGCGCTTGAACCTTACAAACCAAAAATACCCTTCAAAACCGAGAAACAATTTGACATTACAATAGATTACGACGAACTGGAGCCTGGCAAGTCATTTGAAGTTACTATTTCTGTGAAAGATCTGGAATCTCAACAATCGATCACTGACGCTTCAATTACCACAAAATTCCAGGACGAGAGTATTTCAGGTGCAAAGGCAAAATTATCAGCCCCAAAAGATAAAGGCAGTTATCAATTGGAGATAACACTATCTAAAGATGGTTATCAGCAATCTACAGCTCAATATTGGGTTAATGTCAAAAAAAGTGATGAAAAGGATACAACACCGAATTTTGAGGCTGCTTGTTTTATTTTAGCCACTGTTATTTCAGTTTTAGCTTTAAGCAAAATACAAACTAGACGTAGGTAAATAATAATGTTTCTTCTCCCAATTTAGGGGAAACAGAATTTTATTACGAATGTCTTAATGGCGATTTTTAGTGGCAAGTTTGGGATGTAGTATGTGGACACTCACTT
>CBDVCJ010000118.1:0-11569 GCA_965372445.1 uncultured Thermoplasmata archaeon
ACAGTTCAATCTCCATTATTATTAGATTCTTGAAATTGGACTAATTCTCAGCTTGTTGATGGTGATTGGGTACGGATTGAAGAAGACATTGATGGTGATGGTAGCATAAGTTATACATATATAATAATAGATGCTAAACCACCTACTACCAACATTTCAATTGGAAATCCAAAATATAGAGCTAATAATTTCGAAGAATGGAATGTTACATCTTCAATACTATTTACACTATCTTCAGAAGATAGTAATGGATCTGGAGTTAAGTCAATTTTTCACAAAATTGATGCTGCAAGCTGGACTCCTTATTCTGGAGGATTCACACTTTCGGGTGAGGGCAATCATACAATTCAGTTTTATAGTATAGATAATGCTAGCAATAAGGAATTAATACAATCCATTACGGTTTGGGTTGATGAATCTTCACCATCAACAAATATCTCAATTGGTACACCACAATATCCGGCTGTACCAATTAACGGTAGTAATGTGACATCAAGTACCCAATTTACACTTACCACCTCAGATAATCCCTTCAACCATAACTCTAGTATTGCATTTACATGGTATACGGATAATGGAGTTTATAATGTCTATTCGGGGGCTTTTACATTAAGTGGCGAGGGTGAGCACAACATAACATGGGGAAGTGAAGATAATTTGGGAAATAATGAAACAGGAAATAGTATCAAAATTTGGGTAGATGATTCTACCCCGACAACAAATTTGTATGTTAGTACACCAAAATATCGCACTAATCCACTTAATGATTGGAATATAACTTCATCCACAACTATAACTTTACAGGCATCTGATAATCCAATAGGCCACAATGCAACTGTTGATCTTATGTGGTACACCGATAATGGAGTTTATAATATCTATACAGCACCTTTTACCTTAACTAGCCAAGGTCAACACAATTTAACTTGGGGTAGCGAAGATTATCTAGGAAATAATGAAACCGGCAACAGCATGGCAATTTGGGTTGACGATTCAACACCCACAACAACTATGCTGATCGGTACGCCTAAATACCGAGCTAATCCCGCACATGATTGGAATGTAACCTCATCGACCTCATTTACTCTGTCTGGTTCAGATAACCCTGCACGCAATTCTGGAGTATCCTTCAGTTGGTATTTTGATAATGGTGTCTATCATAATTATTCGACTCCGTTCACATTAAACGGAGAGGGTCAACATGACTTGACCTGGGGTTCAGAAGATTATCTTGGTAATAACGAGACTGGGAATACTATTGCCGTTTGGGTTGATGATTCAACTCCCACAACATCTATACCTATAGGTACACCAAAATACCGAGCTAATCCTGCCCATGACTGGAATATAACCTCCTCAACCACTTTTACTTTGTCTAGTTCGGATAATCCGGTGCACAATTCAGGAGTATCTTTTAATTGGTATTCTGACAATGGAGTTTATTATGTATATTCAGTTCCATTTACATTGAATGGTGAGGGGCAACATAACTTAATTTGGGGTAGCGAAGATTATCTAGGAAATAATGAAACCGGCAACAGCATGACGGTTTGGTTAGATGATACTGCACCAACCACAACTATGCCAATCGGCACACCTAAATACCGAGCTAATCCCGCTCATGATTGGAATGTAACTTCCGCTACCACATTTATATTAACAGGCTCAGATAACCCAGCACACAATTCTGGAGTATATTTCAGATGGTATATTGATAATGGTGTCTATTATAATTATTCGGCTCCCTTCACATTAAGCGGCGAAGGCAAACATGACCTGACCTGGGGTTCAGAAGATTATCTTGGTAATAACGAGACTGGGAATACTATTACCGTTTGGGTTGATGATTCGACTCCAACTACTCAATTAACAATTGGAGATCCAAAATATAGGTCCAATCCAACTCATGAATGGAATGTTACCTCAATGACCCAACTCACCTTATCCACAAACGATAATCCCATGCATAATACCAGCGTTGCCATCACTTGGTATAAGATCGATGGAGATTATTATACCGGAATTTCTTTCAACCTTTCTTCATATGGTGACGGTTTGCATACAATTAATTGGGGGAGTAGTGATAACCTAAATAATAATGAGTCGGGAAACAGCATTATAATTTGGTTAGATGATACTTCACCGACAATATTATCTCCATCCATAATTGAAAATAGCGACTTTCTTTATTCAGAGGGAACGAACTTATTTTACAGCAACCTTATGGGCGGCTCACCAGAGAATTTTATGATCTGGGGAAATGCTGTCGATAGTGGCTCCGGATTGAAAAATGCTACTTTTTCATATGCATTTGGTGATTCGCCGGCATCAGACATTTCACCTTTCAATTGGAGTGCATCTTATGATATTGTTTTCACTGACAATGGAAATGGTTTGATCTACGTAAATATAACAGATAACCTTGGTAATCTCCAAACACAGATATATCAATACTATGAAGATTTATCCGCACCATCTAATGTAACTCCAGTAGATGAGGGAATTTGGTCAACTTCGAATTCGATAACTTGGAATTGGCCGGCATCAATTGATATAACTTCAGGAGTGGCCGGTTATTATATTTCTATAGGTTCTATACCTGGTGGATCCGATATTGCTTCGGATGTATGGGTTACAACAACCTCATATACTTATTCTACTGCTACAGATGGAATAACATATTATGCTAAAGTTAAGGCAAAGGATAACGTTGGAAATTTAGGACCTTATGGCAACAATAGTGACGGAATTACAATAGACACTACCGCACCTGATTCTTTAAACTTATTAATTGATAAAGGGGCAAGTTACACAAATTCATTACTAGTTGACTTGAATCTAACTGCAAGTGACAGCAACTCTGGTGTAAATTCGATGCAGTTCAGCAATGATGGTACTACATGGAGCTCTTGGGAAAGTTATTCCATCTCAAAAACCAATTGGGACCTCAGTGCATTTGGCGGTACTTCTACAAGTGGCTTGAAATCTGTCTATTTCAGAGTTAATGATACTGCAGGAAACATTGCTAATATCGTGTTTGATACTATATATTTAGATCAGAATAATCCAACTAGTTTGTCGATATTAATTGATAATGACGCAACTTTCACGAACTCAATGTCAGTAACATTAAGCTTAACGGCTTCCGATATAGACTCTGGTGTGGCTCAGATGCAGTTTAGCAATGATGGTAATGCTTGGAGCACTTGGGAAAGTTATACTCCGGTTAAAACTAATTGGGACCTAAGCTCCTATGGTGGCACATCCAATGATGGATTGAAAACCGTTTATTTCAGAGTTCAAGATCAGGCAGGTAACATCGCTAACTATGTAACTGATACAATTGAACTGGATACCACAAAACCGACAACTACAATCACAATCAATAATGGAGCATTATTAACAAATTCAACAATTGTGACATTAACCTTGACCGCAGGTGATGGATCGGGATCTGGAGTTAATCAAATGTCTTTTGATAGTGGTACAGGATGGACCGCCTGGGAAAGCTATGCTCCCACCAAGCAAATTACCTTACCATCTGGGGAAGGTCTGAAAACGGTTTATTTCAGGGTAATTGATAATGCCGGAAACATTAATGATACTGAATCTGATACAATAACACTCGACTCTACGGCTCCAAGCTCATTGTTCATTACTATTAACAGCGGTGCTACTTATTCTAATTCATTATTAACTACTCTATCATTAACGGCCAGCGACAGTAATTCAGGTGTGAATTCAATGCAATGTAGTAATGATGGTACAACCTGGAGCTCGTGGGAAAGTTATTCAACTACGAAACTAAACTGGGACTTAAGTTCATATGGTGGCTCATCTTCTGATGGTATGAAAACGGTATATTTCAGAGTTAATGACAACGCAGGTAATGTTGCCAATATGGTTACTGACACTATTTATTTAGATCGAACCAATCCAACAAGCTTGTCAATTTTAATAGATGGTGATTCAACATATACAAATTCCCTATTAGTTACCTTAAGCTTAAGTGCATTTGATTCCGGCTCCGGTTTATCCCAGATGCAGTTCAGTAATGATGGTACTACCTGGAGCTCGTGGGAAGGTTATTCTACAACAAAACTAAATTGGAACTTAAGTTTATTTGGCGGTACTTCCAACGATGGTTTAAAAACCGTTTATTTTAGAGTAAATGATAATGCTGGAAATACTGCAAATTATGTAACTGATACTATCAATTTAGATCGCACAATACCGATAGCTTCTATCACAATAAATAGTGGAGCAACCTTTACAAATTCATTGACTGTCACCCTAACCTTATCCGCAAATGATGGAACCGGTTCAGGGATAAAACAAATGTCCTTTGATACTGGCACAGGTTGGACCGCTTGGGAGCTCTATTCATCTTCCAAACAGCTTAATTTACCAACTGGGGACAGCCTCAAAACTGTTTATTTCAAAGTTAAAGATAATGCCGGTAATATTGCAAATGTAGTTTCTGATACAATAATTCTAGATACAACTGCCCCCAATTCATTATTCATTTCCATCAATAGTGGTACGACTTACACTAATTCAATACCAGTAACATTGAGCCTTAGTGCAAGTGATAGCAATTCCGGTTTAGATTCGATGAAATTCAGTAATGATGGTACAATTTGGAGTTCTTGGGAAAGTTATTCTATCTCAAAATCAAGTTGGGATCTAAGTTCATATGGTGGATCTTCTAGTGACGGGACCAAAATAGTATATTTTAAGGTCAGAGATAATGCAGATAATATCGCTAGTGTTGTAATAGATACAATTATCCTGGATCGCACCAAGCCAAATGAATTGTCTATATTAATTAATAATAATTCGACCTATTCAAATTCGTTGATCGTTACTATGAGTTTAAGTGCATATGATATAGGTTCCGGATTGTCCCAAATGCAATTTAGCAATGATGGTACCACCTGGAGTCCATGGGAAAGTTATTCTTCCGTAAAACTCAATTGGAATCTGGGTACTTTTGGCGGTATTTCGTCTGATGGTGTAAAAACCGTATCCTATAGAGTAAAGGATACCATCGGTAATATTGCTAATTATGTAATTGATACTATATTTTTAGATCGTACAGAACCCACAGCAACAATCAACATCAATAATGGGGCAAACTATACAAATTCTATTACTATCACTTTAACATTAACTGCCAATGATAATTCTGGCTCAGGCTTAAATCAGATGTCTTTTGACACAGGGACTGGCTGGACCGCCTGGGAAACATATTCAACCCAAAAATTGCTATCATTACCGTCCGTTGATGGTGTTAAAACTGTATATTGCCGGGTTATTGATAAGGCAGGAAATATTGCAAAACAAGTATATGATAACATTTCTCTCGATATTTCACCACCAAACTCCTTATCAATCCTCATAAATAATGGTGATGAATATACTAATTCAGAAATTATAACCTTAACTTTAAATGCTTTTGATTTTGGATCTGGAGTAGGGCAAATGGCGTTAGGAGATGGCTCCTCTTGGAGCCCTTGGGAGGCTTTTGGAAGCTCAAAATCATTTACATTGCTAACAGGTGATGGAACAAAAACAATCTATTTAAAAGTTAGAGATAAAATGGGAAATGAGGCATCTGCGGTTTATAATTCAATAATATTAGATCAAAGCCCCCCAACCTCATTATCAATTTTAATTAATGATGATGAGCCATATACAAATAGAAATAAAGTAGTTCTTTCTTTAAATGCAGACGACTATGGTTCTGGTATTTCGGAAATGGCTATAAGCAGTGACGGTATCAACTGGAACTGGCAACCTTTTCTACCATCTGTCAATTATAACTTAAAATCAGGAGATGGGATGAAAAACGTTCATTTTAAGGTGAAAGATAATGCTGGAAACATTGCCAATGTAGTAACGGATTCTATTACTCTGGATACAACACCCCCTTCAGATTTATTAATCACTATTAATAACGGTGCAAAATTTAGTAGAATTACGTCAATTGAATTGACATTAAAAGCCATAGATGCTGGCTCAGGATTATGGCAAATGGCATTCGATAATGGCAATGGTTGGACATCCTGGGAGTTATATTCTGGATTAAAAAATTTATCAATACCATCCGGAGATGGATTAAAAAATATTAATTATAAAGTTATGGATAAAGCAGGTAATTCAGCATCAGCTTCAAATTCAATAATATTAGACACGACTCCTCCAAGATCATTATTAATTTTATTAAATAATGGAGATGAGTATACAAACTCAATAAACATTGAACTTACATTAGATGCTATTGATACGGAATCTGGGGTTGGGAAAATGGCATTTAATAGTGGATCTGGATGGACTGACTGGGTCAATTTTGAAAGATCCTATACAATTTCCATTCCATCCAAAGATGGGCAAAAAACAGTTTTTTATAAAGTTTTGGATTTAGCAGGAAATGAAGCGTCGGTGGTTTATGATTCGATTATTTTAGATACAATACCACCGGATATTTATATAAGCTATTCTGATTTAACCGAAGATACCATTGGAGATTTTAGAATAAATTTAACAGTAGTTGATAGTGGGAGTGGTAATGATATTCCATTTTTAGATTACAGGATTGGTGATAATGAATATTCAGGATTCGATAAAATGATATATATAGATGGTATTAATTGGTATTATATTATCTACGAACCTGAAGATAGATGGGATGCGCATCGGAATAAGCATATTAAGTTTAAAATAAAATATAATGATATGGTGGGAAACGAAAGAATTTCTGATGAATACGAAGAGTTGATTGAACCTATAAATGATGAACCTACGGCTATTATTGGCTCGATTGAAAAAAAAGTTTTAAGAATAGGAGAAGAAGTTGAATTAACAGCTGAAAATTCTTATGATACAGATGGAAATATTGAAACATATTCTTGGAATTGTATTGAAACTGAAGAAATATTCTCAGATAAATTTAGTCATAAATTTGATAAAATAGGCACTTATGAAATAAAATTAACAGTTTTTGATAATGAAGGGGCGGAATCTTCTGATCATATAAATATTACTATCGAAGATGAAAAAGATTATAAAAAATTATATGATGATGCAAATAAGGATATTGATTTTTATATTATAGTAATATTAATTTGTATTTTACTCATAATATTAATTATTATTGTACCACTCTCGCTAATATATATATTTAAAAAACGGGAAAGGAAAACAAGAGAATTACTTGAGAATGATTAAAAAAGGAGAAAAATAATGGGATTGATAAGTTCAATAAAAAAATGGCTTAAACGTAATAAAGATGACTCACTAATATATGAACCGCCAGTAATTTTAATGCCGAAAACTGAAAAAGACAAAGAAATTTATACTAATGTTTTCGGTAACAAAGGATATAAAATTGCAGTTTCAGAACCGGGACATGACGATGTAAAAAAATTACTTGAAAACAATCTTAAATTTGATTGTACGGAAATTAATAACTCCGATTTATATAATTATGATTTAATTAAACAATATAAAGTAATATTTATCAATTGTCATAATGATTTTTATCCAGAAACTAACTCTATTGATGAGGATAAAAGAGATATTTTACACAAATATGTGGAGAAAGGCGGACATTTATATGTTTCAGATTGGGCTTGCATTTTTATAAGAGATTGTTTTAATAAACCCTGCAATTTTAATGAGGTTGCTCATGCAGAAGAATCTCATAAAGCAGAAATATGCTCTAAACATTTTAAGAAAGTATTGGGGAATATAGAATGTGTTTATTTAACTTTCGATCAACCAAAGTGGTACAATGTTGAAAATGGCACTTTTTCCAATTCCATTAAAGATAATCTTGAAATAATATTGAAATCTGCAACGGTATTTACTAGATGTAAATATATTAATCGACAGTATGATTTAAAAAATATTAGAGTTCCTGAAGAAACCCAAACTATTGACGGATCTAATGAATATCCACCTTTAGCCTTTCTTCTCAGATATGGTGAAGGAAGTATATTTTTTACTTCATATCATTTTAGTCAAAATATCACCAAAGTAGCATTAAAAATATTAGAAAAATTAATTTCAAACATTTTTACGGGTCCAATAATATTTCTCATTGATGAAGCGCAAGAGAATCCAAATTTACCCGTTGAAATCTATAAATTGCTTGAAGAATTGAAACGAAAAATTTTAAAATTACAAGAATCAACCCCCAATAAGGATACAGACTATGATATTTATTATAATATCCGATTAATAATGGCCGAAATTATGTTTAAAATCGATTTAAATGCAGAATATTATAAAAATGTAAATGATACAAAGAAAAAAATTGAACGGCTTTTATTGCCGATTCTAATAGAGAGGGTTCCTGGATTATAACTTTAAATAAAAATCAAACTCTTAGGTAATTATATGAAAAAAATCGCATTAATTGGCAGCCCTGGATCAGGGAAATCTGTTTGGATTGCTAGTTTAATTTACTATCTTATGGGTCCAAAAATGTCTTTTAATGGAGGTTATAGAAAAATCCCAAATAGAGAACCTATAACAAATTGGAGGCTAGCAGAAAAAATTAAAGGAAGAGAAGTTACACCAATTCGAGAAAGACCATTAAAAGTAAATAACTATACAACAAACTTTTCAATTAAAGGTAAGGTTCCTCCTAGGACTCCTCCGAAACATGCAGTTGAAATTTCAATAATATTAGAACGAACTGACGATCCTAAGGAAAAAATTAATTTGTTTTTTCTTGATATATCTGGAGAGCTTATGTATACTTATTTATTTTTTCATAATATTGTTAGTGAAAACATTGATACATTATTTGATCCAAATACATTAATAATAAAAGCTCGGGATATTTCCGAATCATATAATCAAAGGGAAACAAATGTTATTCACAATTATTTACATACCTTTGAAAAAATATTGTTAAAATATTCAAATTATTTATTAATTATAGACCCAACAAAGTTTTTAATTAGTGAAGATGATGAACAAAATTGGGAAGATGCATGTACACAAAGAATATTAATTGATAATTTTATCTTTTTTTTAAAAAAGAAACGGGTAAAGAAACCAAAAATAAAAAACAATTTAGTAGTAATCCTTACAAAGGGAGATCTTGTGGAGGATCAAATTCATATTGGTCAAGAATATAATTCAATAAGAAAATGGTTATGGCCATTATTTCCCAAATATTTAGAATATGATAAAAATCTTGATATATATAAAGATTTTATTTTATGCAGTTCGACTGGTTCTGAAGTAATAAATGGTAAGATAAAAATCTTACCCCCCAAAGCTTGGGATGTTACATTGCCTTTAGCGAGATTGCTTAATAAAATGGCTGAAAATAATATTATTAGTAAAGGTGCAACTGATGATGATGATATTTTAGAATATATATGATATTGTCAAATTATTAATGGTGATCAAATGACCTCAATCGATATTTCAATAATTGGCTCTCCAGGATCGGGGAAATCTACTTGGATGTATAGTCTATTATATCATTTATTGTATTTTAATACTGGTAATATTATATATGAAAATGCTTATAGAAGAACAGAAAATATGCCACCTCTAACGAATTGGGAATTAAAAGAAAAGATATCTATGAAATATTTTTCACCTGATGGTGAAAGGACATTAAGAACAAACATTGAAATTAAAAATTTTGTAGAGAAAGGGGAATTGCCTAAAAGAACGCCACCTACTGTTGCTTATGAATTCAATGTTACCTTGAGTTGTAATTGCCAAGATAGTGACAATAAAGATGAAATAAATCTTTCTTTATATGATATTTCGGGGGAATTAATGCGCACTTTTCTTTTAAATGTTGATGATTTCAATTGGAATAATATTTATCCTGATTATGAGGAATTTTTAAATATTCTCAATGGAGCTAACCCTGATACGGTTTATCAAAATAACCCTAAATTGTTGAAAGTTTTATATGAACATATCACTTCATTTATTAATCACCTAAACTCAAAATATTGTATTTTATTTTTTGATCAATCTTTATTAAAAGATGATAAACTTGGGGCATATTGTCAAAATTTATTAATGAAAAACTTTAGGTTTTTTTTAAAGCAACAAAAAAGTTCCATTGAAAAAAATGTAGTAATAATAATTCCAAAGGGTGATATCGTTCCAAACTTTAGAATTGGTCTTGAATATATACCGGTTTCAAAAAGTATAGGAGATCTTTTAAAAGACTTATGGGATAGTGACTATAATTTTGATCCTCGAAAAGATATAATGTTATGTAGTTCCACAGGTGCAATGCCAATACAGAAAAATGAATATGAATATGAATTAGAATCAAAGTATCTTCCACCAAAGGCTTGGGACGTTATAGTTCCAATAGCTAGAATGATAATGAAGATTAAATCAAATAATGAAATAAAATATGGTGCTTCTGATGACCCGAAGATTCTCGAAATCATTGGATAATAACTATAAACCAATAAATAATATTAGAGTTGACCGATTAATTTATAGTAGCGGCCCATCATCATCAAGTGGTCAAGGAATTATTGCTTGGTCTGTAAATACTGAAAAACGCGAGCAAATAGATAATTATACTCCAGATTGGATTTCATCAATATCATTGCCAGAAGATATTGGAGATAAAATTTCAATTGAATATAATGGACCTTATAATCCTGAATTTTATTCAATAATTTTTTATGTAAAGGACGATACGGTATTGATTTCAAAACGATTTTATTGTCGTGAGCTACCCGAAGGTGGCCCCGGAGTATATATGCATATGGCTTTTTTATCCATAGAAGATTTTTTTAAAATTGATTTTGACATTAGACCTATTTTAGATCATCCAGATTTTTCTATACATTATGAAATTAAATATGAAAATAATAAAAAAAATATCATACAACAACATGGTAGAATTGAACCTATCTTTATTAATGTTGATTTATATAAAGAACAAAAATACGATCTAACTAAAAAAGATCAAAAATTAAATATTTGCTTACAAGCATTCTTATGTCATGCCGGTGATGATCCAAATATTATACATACTGGGATTTTGTCTTATTCAAAAATTACTGAAAAGGAGTATATACAATATAGAAATTTAATCGTAGACGCATTTTCAATAATACCTCCTCAAGTTCGTTTGAATTTTAATTTTTCAACATTGCAGTTGACTGAAAGAAGCAGTAAATATAAATTAATTTTCTGCCCTTTAGATTTAAGTGAAATTTATGTTCAATATGATGAGGAAACACATTATAATTTAGAAACAAGAGAAATTCGAAATAGACAAATAAATAAGAATGCTTTAAACAAATTATCATTAGATTTGATTGAAAATTACGAAGAAATTACATCTAATTTAACTAACTATTTAAATAAATTAAATCTCAGATATCTTTTATTTAATTCCGATGAATTGAGAAAATGGGGTTGGAATTTAATATCCGTATTAAATCAAAGTTATGAACTGGAAGTATGTCTTGGAAATATTGAAAACATTTTTTTAAAGTCCTCTGAAAAAATTGAAAAACGAATAGAGGTAGTGAACGTTCCAAATCCAGAATTGTCT
>CBDVCJ010000119.1:0-11385 GCA_965372445.1 uncultured Thermoplasmata archaeon
ATTTTTCTTTACTATCTTAACAGGGGGCGCTCTTATGAGAAGGACCATACATCTAACTGTAGTTGTTATGCTGATTGTTAGCTTTTTACCGTTGGTTCTACCACCAAGCACCCAGCCCGCGAGAGCAGGCTCGGCGCCACCGCCAGATGACGGTGTCGATGGCGCTTATGCACAATACCTCGATGGACTTTGGGAAATTTCGGACGAAGACGAGCTTGACGAAGAATAATCCCCTTTTTCAAAATACCCACTGAATACCATGTTGAAATAATGATTTTTAGATACCCTGAATGGACTTTGTCATTTTGATACCCCTCCTAACTATTTTCATAAGGATACCAGGGCATCCTTATTACAATATGATACCAGGGTATCCCTATGAAATATATTTAACAAGGCATCAAAAATCAATATTTACTCAGGGTATCAAAATTGCCACCTTATGAAAAAGTCCCCACAAATAAAGCATAAATTAAATATCAGATAACAATATCATAGCCACCAATGTCGGATAATAATAAAAATACTAATGACTTAATGGCCAAGTTAGCCGAAATTTATGAAAACCACACGATCCTAATCTATTCCGCAATTATTATTATTCCAATTGTTATAATCACGATCGGCTGCATCGTTCTGCCCGAGATATTTTATGACGAGTTCGTCTGGAAATATTTCTGGGGACCAACAGTTGCCGATGCGGAGGAACGCTCGTTCGGCGAGGTCAATGAAGGCTACAACCCTGTTAATACTGTTGTTTACGGATTGGGGTTGGTGCTTGCATTATTTGGGATTTATAAAATTATTCTAAAATACAAACATAAAGTTGATTTAAACTTTACAATTGCGCTCATTCCCTACATAATTCTTGGCGCTACAAGCCGCGTTATGGAAGATGCAGAGCTTTTCCGCGAACCCTTGGTATATCTTTTCATTGCACCGATAATTTACTTTGTGATCGGCTTGGGCGTGATCGCGACTTTTTTTGGTGCGGTATACCTGAATAAATATACCGCCCAAAAAGGCTATAAAAACGGATTTACGGCACTTATTTTTGTCTATATCGTTCTAAATATAGTCTATACCTTGATCTATATATTCTGTCAAGATTGTTTCACATATATTCCAAACCCTGTAGTTCAAATGATCTTTTCGATCGGAATTTTAGGGTGGTTCTATTATAATTCACGCAAAACAGAAAGCCTCGAAATTAATTCGATCCTATTTGGCATCGGGTCGCTATTTCTTATGATAACAATTTTCACACTTTTGCAATGGCAAACCGTCTCGGAATGGACCGATGCATATGATCAAGCCCATTATGGCGTAGAAGTTACCGTTAAACCTCTTGCATTCATCTTGATCTTGGGCCTCGCAATTATGTCCACCCTATTTATCTATGTAATTGCAAAATATTCTCAGTTCAAGTTTCCGAATTTAAAACCATATCTGATGCCGATCAACGTTGCATTATTCTTCGGGCATTTACTGGATGCAAGCGCGACCTTCATAGCAATAGATTATTATGACTATTTTGAGAAACATGTAGTGCCGACCCTCTTCATCGATCTTGTGGGGACCGCAGCAGTAATGTTCGTTTTGAAAATTATACTGATCGGGGTGGTGATCTACGTCATTGATGTTAAATTCCGGGACGATCTTAAAAGCTCACCGAATCTGGTCGGGTTGGTAAAGGCGTGTGTGCTTATTCTCGGGCTTGCACCCGGAATACGTGACGCCGTTAGACTTGGTATGGGGCTTTAGTTAGCAGAATATTATATTGGCGCCTTAGGCTAGCTTATAGTTATTGGATTGGAGATTCCTTTGGATAGGCGAGAGGCGACATATGATGATTATAGAAGGGGAGACGGGAAACTAGCCCCCTACCCCTCCATAATATTAACGCGAAGGACACGAAGAACACGAAAGTTAGTTAATAAAAAAAATTCTTTCGCGTTTTCGTGCTTTCGCGTTAAAACTTGAGGTGGGGGTAGTCGACTCCCGTTGCTCCCGACTCCCAGGCTCCCGGTTGTTGACAAAGAACTATCGCCTATCGCCTGTCGCCTTTCGCCTTTCCGTATGCTGCCCCTAATCTATTTCTACTCAATAATTTCATCAATTAGTATCGGATAACAGAATTTGCACTAAATAGTTACATTTTAATATCTAAATTCATATTTCTTCTACTCTGGTATGTACATGAATTCCGAAATTTATTACAAACTCGCCGAAGAAATGGGTGCTAGTCAATATCAGCCCGAGATTCCCAAACCTAAGCAGAAACTTTACGGCTCACAGGGCGTGTTAATTCTCAGGTCGTTCGCCAAAATGCATGGGATTGACGAGACCAAACTTGAGAATGCAGTGCGTAAAAGCAACTTTTTTGAACTTACACCCTTGAAGGTCAGAACCGGATTCCTGTTCAAAAAAGAACAGAATGTAAAAGGGGTACGCTTCTCCTCGTTAAATAAGCTCAAAACTAGATATAATAAAGACCCATCTAAGATCTTAGCTGAGGCCCTGCACTCACGATTCCTGGCTGAGAAATTATTGGATATCATCAACGCCAACCAGAGTGAAATAATGACCAATAGAATTCAAGATGTAACTAAACCAACGTATAATAGACCTGAAATAACTGCAATATCACTTTATCGAAAATATTTTCCGGATCAATTAGAAAAATACGAGCAAGAGGGTAAAAGTGTTTCATTACTCGAGAAAAAATTTCTAAAAAAGGTACAAAAGGGTAGTGAATTCTATTTTAGTGATGGCAAGGTAGCAAACAGCTTGCTATCTTGGGTGCAATGTATCCAACTCGCACCGCCCCAAGTCGTTTCACAACATTTGATAAGTCATGATTTTGAGGTTTGGTTAAGGGACGAGGTTAAAGTTCGTGAGTTAGCAAATATTTGTGCTGCCTTATCTAAACGCTTTGAGACCGAGAAATTGAACCCCTGGGAGGTTAAAACCCAATTCATCAATCGTTTGAATCGTACCACTATTGAAACCCCTATCTATGAACATACGATCAAACCCGTGGTAAGGAACTTACATTCAAAGGACCCCGCACGCGCACAAGAAGCGGCCGAGAAACTTATGAGAATTGGAGATGCTCGAGCTGTCGAACCGATGATCGGCAAATTATTTGATAGTGTATCAAAGACCCGCGAGCTCGTAATAAAAGCGTTAGGTAAATTCGGCGATAAACGTGCAACGCCTTCGTTATTAAAGATCCTGGAATATTCAACCGATCAAAACGACAAGCTAAATGCAATTCGAGCTCTCGGTTTTATTCAAGATAAACGAGCTACAAAAGTATTAAAAAACCTTGCCAAGCATCGAGATGAGATCGGCCTTGAAGCAAAAGTCATACTTGAGAATTATTTTTGAATTTGATTTTTTCCGTTTTTATTGCGGGGCGAGCGTTTAATTTTATGTTTATCCAGATAGATCATGAACGCAATTAGTGCCAACGGAAGAAACAACAGGAGTAGAAAATTTTCCCATGAATCTGTTACAGGACAAATAAACCCTTCCGCAGCATTATTCTCACCACCCATCGAACCTAAAAATTGGCTGGCAGACTGGTAGCCCACAACTTTATTTATGGTCTTACCTGTGGTGTTGATAAATACCACTGTGGGATAGCCGTTGACTTTATACTTTTCAACCAGATCAGTTCGCTCATCACCATCAACTTTCATACTTACAAAATTTCTGGATTCGGAGATCACATCTGAATCTTTGAAGGTCTCAGCCTCCATTTTTTTGCACCAGCTGCACCAGTCAGTGTGGAAATATAGCATCACCATTTTATTTTCTAACTGAGCTCGGTTCATGCCCTCGTCATATTCAAACCATGTTATACTGCTGTTCGATGCAGAGACATTGGCACTCTCATTTGCGATTATGGCCAGAATAAATCCCAATGCGATCAAGATCGTGACAATTATCAAGCCAATAATTTTGGATTTTGTTGATGTGCTGCCATTGTTAGTGTGATTCCCCGCCATTTCTACACCCCGCCTGTTAACTTGAGCGCTTGCAACGGACAGGTTTTTGCGCAATCCCCACAACCCATGCATTGCTCTCGTGAAAAGTGCATCGGCACTTCATAAGGCTCTTCCTGCTCTAAAATATCATATTTACAAATTTGGCTGGCAATACATAGCCCTTCGGTTGGGTCGCAACCTTTCGGATTACAGAGATGATAATCAACTTCGATCCATTTTTGCATTCGGTAACACCTTTACTATTTCTTTTGAGTATTGGGTAATTTACATGCAATATTATCTCGATAAACTCTATTTATTACTATTGGTAGGATATATGCTGAGATTATAACTGCGATCCCAATATACGTTAAAAAATAATAAAATGTGGATAGAAACAAAATAGCGAAACCAATGAAGATCAGTACAAGTCCATACGGTGTACAAAACGGGCAACCCATTCTCGCATCACTCCAAATGTTTCCTGAGGCCTTCCTCAATATGTTCTTTAGGTGCGGCACCGATTAACCTATCCACCTCTTGACCGTTTTTCATTACCAGTAGCGTGGGAATGCTCATTATACCGTACTTGGTCGCAGTTTCACGGTTCTCATCGACATTTAATTTGGCAAATGCTATCTTTCCGGCATAGTCTTTGGCAAGCTCTTCTAACATCGGCGCGATCATTCTGCAGGGCCCACACCATTCCGCCCAGCAATCCACGACAACTAGTGGATATTTATGGATTTGTTCATTAAATGATGAATCCGTGACCTCGATCGGTACATCTGGAAAATCATCTTCGATCACTGCACCTTTTAGATCAATTACATCCATATCATCGTCTTTAATCATTTTTAATACCACCATCTAAATATTTAAGATAATTTTATCTAACTCTATAATGTGTTGAGTGAATTATACCCAAAATCATGTACTTTAGCTCTTATTGATTTTCTCGGCGATCTCAGAACTCTTAGTTAGTTGCTCTAATATCACATCTTTAACTATGTCAAAGGCTTTGAAGATCTTTTTGTTTGAAATTGCATAATATGTAATGTTTCCATCTTTTCGGGTTATCACTATTTTCTTAGCGCGTAATACTGCGAGATGCTGTGAGACATTCGGTTGGTTTAAGCCTGTAGCTATCGCCAATTCATTCACTGACTTCTCGCCAGTGCGCAATTGGTCTATAATTTTCAATCTGACCGGGCTAGTAAATGTTTTACACATATTAGCGTGCATATCATAAATTTCTTCTTTCATTCGATCACGATCTCACATTGATATTCTTGTTTGAATTCACTTTATATGTTTACCCTTTATAGTTGTTGTGATGGTCACAATCTTCTTCAAAATGCTCTTCACATTCTTCTGAATATGCCTCGCAATCTTCATAATTCTCATATTCACAATGTTCATCCATATATTCTTCACATTCCTCGTTCATATGGCCCTCGCCATGCCTATGATGGTTATCATGCATATAACCATCCTGCATCATTCCATAGTCATCCCCCATCATTGAGATCCCAACAACACCTCCACCTATGAGGCTTGTAAGGATAAGACCGATCAATAATATTTTTACCATGTCAATCACCATTATGCAAACATATGCATATTCTAATATATATACGTTACCCACTACTGTTAGCTACAGTATTATTACTTATTACTGCGCATCTCTCTGTATTTCAGCTAAATAATCGGTTAACAACAGCCCGCCAACCCCCAGCTTTTCCGACGGATGCTCCCTTAGATACACGTAAAAAGCTTGTTTCGGCACTTCCGGCATAACCTTACATGCAACCTCAGTAAGTCCTTTTATAAATTCCCCGCGCTGCTCTTGGGTCAATTCGGGACCTTCATATATTAATACAGGCATACATTTTCACCTCCCATTATATATTTAATACTCATCACAAATAAATATCGATTTGTCCTAAAATATAAATGACATTCTAAACCATCAATTGATCTCAATAAATAATTTTATGATACATAGTTAGATATAACCTAAAATTAAAGACTCTTGATCTTTCCCTCGGCACCGCAAGTTGGACATTTAATTTCATCGCGCTTGGGATCCATTTTGAAGATCTTGCTGCATTTGGGACATTGCACCTTCTGGATCTTGATAACTATCGGCTTATCAATAATGATAGCTTCTGCAGGCTCCACTTCCGCCATTTCGGTTTCGCGAACCCGCTGCTTCCTGGGACTGGCGTATTCGTCATAATCTCGGTAGCTTGCTCGCTTGTCGGCATCTGCGGCGCCTTTACGCATGAAGTTCACCATTAAAAGCCCGGCAATGATCAATATGATCCCTATGGCCAATGGCATTATCATCAAATTAAGTTCAATGCCTTCCTCTCCAGTCTGGTCCTCCGGCTCCTCAAACACTGAAATTGAAACCGTGGCCGGATCGTCACTTACGCGCCCTGCATTATCTTTTACAAAAAGAATAACTTCGTATTCACCAGCCAGTTCGTACCGATGGTCGATCGCCGCTGACGGCAGCCATTCTCTCACTTCGCCATCTCCAAAGTCTATGTAGTACCCGGAAATTCCGTTCACATCAAACGATCCCGAAGCGTCGAAATTTATATGCTCACCAATTAAAATTGTCTTGGTATCAACTGAAAGAACTGGATATGGTGGTATTAGATCGACCTTGAATTCGTAACTGCTCACGGTTTCTATATTGCCTGCAATATCAACAGAAAAGTAGTATAATGTGTGCTGGCCTTCTATGGCTCTAAGGTCCCTGGAATAACTTTTCGGCTTGGCATCCGGGTTATCCCAATAATAGTATGTCTCTATAGTGCCACCTTCATATTTTTCAGCGTCCTCATCGGCCGTGTTACCTGTCTCCACATTATCCTCGATTTTGAATGAGACCGTTGGTACATTAATAAACCAATAATTTTCACCATCCGGTACGGTAGGTTCCACCACTATCTTGGTCTCCGGTGGCGTCGTATCGAGTTTAAGGTCGTACCTGCACTCAGGCTCGATATTGCCCGCGGCATCCTCAGAATAGTAATAGAGCGTATGCGCGCCCTCGGGTACGGTTATATTGCCGGTATATTTTTTGATGCTTCCCAAATTATCCCAGTGATAGTATATGGTGGGTTCGGGCTCTACATTATTGCCCGCGGTCTGCTGGCTAATGTGACTAAACAATTTATCATTACATTTAAGTGAGATCTCCACCTCAGAAATATACCACCCATCGTCCCCGTCAGGCTCGGACGGTGTAATTTTCAAACTTGAGATCGGCGCTTCAGTGTCTAACTTGAACTTTACATTCTTTGGTGTTTCCATATTGCCGGCCTGGTCAATTGAAAAATAATTGAGCTCGTGAAGGCCTTCGGGGGCTGTTAAAATTTCGCTTGAATAACGGTTAAATGAATTTAGGGTTATTTCAACCTGGTTTAACTCGGCATCCCAGGAATAATAAATGGTTGAATTCTCATCGGTGCTGAGGGTAATAGACGGTGCAGAAATGTACCAATCATTATTTCCATTGGGTATATCCGGAGTTACTTCGAGGTTGGTTTCCGATGGGAGCGTATCGATCTTTAAAACCAATGTACTTTCAGATTCAAGATTGCCTGCGTTATCTTCCGAAAAATAGTACAAGGTTTGGATGCCTTCGGATGGCGGGGCCGTTGTAATTATTGCATCACTCGAGCTATTTACATCTTCATGGCCTTCCCATCTATAATAAACGCGCCCGTCAATTTCAGGCGAACTAAGATATACTTCAGGATAGCTGTTGAACCATCCATTATCCCCATCCGGCAAACCCGGGATTATCGAGATATTGGTCTGAGGTGAAATTGTATCGACCTTGAACTGATAGCTTTGCTCGGGCTCGATATTATTTGAATCATCAATGGAATAAAAAATCAACTTGCCAATTCCTTCCGGCGGTGTTATTGGCGCTAAGAACGTATAATTTTGGAGCTCGCGACTGCCGTCCTCCTCACCCTCAAGCTCCCAGCGATAATATGTCACTGCCTTTGGTTCGGTTGTGAGGTTGATCAGCGGTAGTGTACAATACCAATCATTCTTACCGTCCGGTTTCGCAGGGTAAACTTCGAGCCCCGTTTCAGGTGGTATAATATCTGCGACCTTCATCTTACTTTCGTACGGTAAGAAGTTCGGCTTAGTGACTGTTAGATTTACTATTAACCCTGATGCAACAATATGAAACATTGCACGCCCGTTCACATTCGTGCGGTTCACCACATATAATACATCTTCGGCGTACAGGCATACAACAGCATCTTCAACAACCTCATTATTTTCATCCTTTACAGTGACCATCACACCAGTTTCCAAGGTCTCATTGGTAACATTGAATTTCTGTGGAACCTGTGTCCAAATTGGCAGCTCGGGCTCACCCAATAAATTTTCTTCCAGCCAGCACGCTTGAACCTCACCGGAAGATGAGGTGTCATTGAAATATCCGCCCCAGCTTTGCGAATAGAATTTCTTGGACTCCATGAAGATCTCGCCGAGATGGATATAGCCACGATTCAGCATCCTGCAAAAATCTTCCTGAAGACCGGTTGCATAGGGGGTATAACCCTGGTTGATGCTGCCGACCGTGGTCCTTGAGAAACCGATATAGGCGACCCCACCGTTATCTTGAAACTCGGTATAGGTTTCACCAATACAATCCCCGAAATTGCCCCAACCCGAATCAGAAGAATCGTCGAACCAATTCGTATCACAGGACATTGCAAAAACCACCGGCTTTTTCGCACCATTTGTAAGATCTCTGACATCGCCTTTGTTCATTAATTTGGTATAGCCATAATTATAAGTCCATGTGGTTGGACCGCCATGGCCCATATAATTAATGAAGGTGGTGCCGCGACCTATTGCATTCATAACATTCGAAACTGAGAATGGTTCGGTTGACTTTGTTGAGTCTTCGTATAATTTATCAAATGAACCAAACACATTTTGTAAATACTTACTGTAAAGATATTCGCTATGCTGAGCGCCATCCCCGCTGTAAAACAAGTTCGTACCTAGCAGCGTCGTATTTTGGCCCCAGGTGCCTGAAACCGGCTCGCGTTCATACCTAAGCATTTCCTGTACCCACTCTCTCATTCCAGTATCAGAATTAATGGCGATCCGCCCGACATAGACTTCAGGGATTATATCGTCTAGATCGCCGATCTCGCCATATATCCCATTTCCATTCGTATCCCAGTTCGTACCCTCGTCGATACATGCATAATAGGTATCCGCCGGGATCTCACCGTCATCCGCCCCGTATGGATTGGGGTCATGCGTCATTCGCGAGGGGACGGTATTATAATCACCTGCCAGAAGTACATATTTCAACCCAAAATTGTTGTATTTGTCGCGTATGAAATTGCGGAGCTTCTCCGGTACATCATTACCTTCAATATCAGGGTCAGTAGAAATCGTAACTATATCATACATTACTGTCGGTATACCTTTTCTTGTTTTCCAATCCGCCAGTGGCTGGAGGTCATCTTTCAAACGATCTGTTGTGATTATTATATATTCCTCTCTAGAACCCATGGATCTAGGTCCGCGGGTCGAATGACTGGGATCTGAGGAGGTATCTTCATTATCGTTTTGCTCGTCTATTTCTTCAAAATCTAATCTGATCAATGCATTTTGATATAAAATACCGGATAATAAAGTTGGATCATAGGTCAATGGATAGATCTCAAGATTATATACAAAATATTTCTGTTCCTCGAACTTACCGGCACCTAAATAATTGAGTCTATGGGCGATCTCAGGTACAACCCCACTATTTTCGTCGATAAGATAGTTTGGCGTATTACTGAGACCTGCGGCCGGAGACGCACGCGCTCCCTCCGCGCTAAATATTGACAGCTCTCTCGCAGGCGCTAAGTTCAGGGTTGGGATATATTTGGGGTTGATCTGCTCCACCTGTAGATCTTGGATCCTATTCTCCAGCTTAAAATTCAAAACCTTTACAGGTAACTGTGGTTGGCCGGGTTGATATGTGTATAAACAATCCTCGACATTAACAAAATCGTAGACCTGATCGCCAACGGCAATAGTTTCCAATTCAGCCTCGAAGTTCAAGGTTATTGCCCGGTCCCAATCTGGATTCGGAGCTGCGATATTTTCGGGATAATTGGTATAATCATTATTATCTTGTTCATCAAAATTACTCGTAGCCGTTATTGGTAGCTGGAATAATAGTATTATGATTATTAGTAGAATAAAAATTTTGGTAACTGGGTTCTCCATTAAAATAATCCTCCGATAATATATCGCTGGGCCTTATTAATAAATATATATAGGTTAATATTTGGGTTGATACTTAAGTTTATTGGATAACGGTATCGTGAGATACCTTAGACCGCTTTCAAATGTAGGGCTATGTTGGTAGTTGTGGGGCGATCCTGTATTCAGAACTCACAACCTTCGATGACGCAATAAATAAAGGAAGTTTTTTATATCCATATATCCTTAACATTTCTTAATGGGGGAAGTCGAAGTTATCAAGGCAGACAGTTTGAGCGAAGACAAGTACGAACGCTCAAAAAGGATCGGATGGCTAGACCTGGCCGCGATCCGAAATTCTAAGGTTTTAATGGTCGGTGTAGGTGCGATCGGTAACGAAACCGCCAAAAACCTAGTACTGTCCGGTTACAGGGATATTTCCATTATTGATATGGACCATATAGTACGCTCTAATCTGAACCGGTGTTTGTTCTTCAACGATCTGGACGCGAATGAAAAAAGACTGAAAGCCGAAGTAGTTGCAGAAAAACTTAAATTGATCGACCCGGAAGTCAATGTAAGATCTTATTCTAGCCGCATCGAGGAAATGCCAGAAACATTTATTTCATCGCACAATATAGTTCTTGGATGTTTGGATAATATCGCTGCAAGATTGCATTTGAATGCCCATTGTTATTACAATAAAATCCCATATATTGACGGTGCGACCCAGGGTGTGATCGGTAAGGTCCAGGTAATCTTACCGCCAGAGACGAGCTGCCTGGAATGCGGTCTGAACAAGACCCACATGCAGGTTCTGGAGAAACGGTTCAGCTGTACCGGTGCCGGCCTAACCTTTTACGAGCAGAAATTAGCGGCAGAGATCACCACCACAAGCATCGTGGCGGCAGTACAGGTGCGGGAAGCGTTGAAAATATCGAGCGGTAAAACTGATAAAATATTGCGAAATCTTTTTTATTATAATGGTTTCAATAATGTTTCTGACGAATTAGAGATCGATATAAATCCGGATTGCCCGCATCATTGAAAATGTGAGAAAGTAAAATTAAGGATATATAATACGTATTGAAACCAATAAAAATAAATAAGTTTGGCACTTATTGGGATTTGG
>CBDVCJ010000120.1:0-11249 GCA_965372445.1 uncultured Thermoplasmata archaeon
CCAATATCAATAATTCATCTTCCGCCTTTCGCCTTTCGCCTCTCGCCTTTCCTAATGTTGACTCTAATCTAGAATCCGAAATCTGTAATCCTATCTCCAATGGCAAAAATTAAATAATGCTTTGGTTTTAGGTATCTATGTTAGTGGAGAAGGAGTGCTGAAAATCATGAAGATCTTAGTGCCAACCGCAGGGCCGAAACCGGCGCGTGAAAATGCTGATTATATATTGAACATCGCTAAGAAACTCAAGGCAGATGTCAGCGTGATCCATATATTAGATATTGGTGAGGAGAGTCCACTAGGTGATGAAGCCCTCAACATATTTACCGAGGAGGCCGAAAAGATCGGGGTGAAGGTCACCACATTTTTGATCGAAGGAAATGTAGTACCTACAATTGTTGAATTTGCCGAAGAAGAAAAGGCGAACTTAATAATTATGGGTGCAGGTCGTGGGAGGATCGTTGCCGATTGGATCGTAATGGACATTCTTGATAAATCAAAAGTACCAGTAGTAATTATCCCTTTTAAATTTAAACAATGAACATTCAAGACTTAACCGGAATATGATAATATATTGTGATCTGATAATTAGGAGAACCGCTCATGGCAATTTTGGAATACGATTCGGAAGGCATAGAACTGAAATGGCAGGAACGGTGGGAGCGCGCCCGGATCTTCGAGCCTGAGATAGAAGAGGGCACGAGATCGTTTTTCATACATTTCGCCTATCCCGGCATCTCCGGGTATTTACACGTTGGCCATATGCGTGGATTTACCTACGCCGATATAATTGCGAGATATAAGCGTATGACGGGTTTTAATGTGTTATACCCTGCCGGTTTCCACGCGTCGGGATTGCCGTCGGTGGGCCTGGCCAAACGAGTTGCAAGGGAAGACCCCAATACACTTAATTATCTACGGTCAAACGGCTGCCCAGACGAGATCATAAAAAAGTTAGGCGACCCCGTTGAAGTTGTGAATTATTTTAGTAAGATCTACACTGAGGATTACTGGAAAAGGTTTGGGTTCACGATCGATTATTCCAGGTCAATGACGACTATTTCACCCGGTTATAAACGCTTCATCTCCTGGCAATTTCGTAAATTGAACGAAAAAGGTCTATTGATCCAGAAACCGCATTACGCACCTTTTTGCCCATCCTGTGGTCCTGTGGCGGTCGATCCCAGCCAGACCGATGTGCTGCAGGGCGGGTCCTCGCAAACTCTTGAATTTGCAGTTCTTAAATTTAGATTGGATAATGGCGATATTCTCCCGGCGGCCACACTTCGACCCGAGACAATTTTCGGGGTGACCAATATGTGGCTTCACCCGGATGTCGAATATATACGAGCCACGGTTGACGACGATGTATGGGTGATCAGTCAAGAAGCTATGACGAAATTAAAACATCAACGCACCACCAAAGTTAAAGAGCTCGGGAAGGTCAAAGGATCCGAACTTATTGGTCAGACTTGTCGTGTACCGTTAACAAATGAACTTATACCGATACTACCGGGCGAGTTCGTCGACCCCGGGGTTGCCACCGGAGTTGTAATGTCGGTCCCTGCACATGCACCTTATGATTGGATCGCGCTCGTCGACCTGCAGAAAGAGCCGAGCAGTGTTAGTCAATACGGTATCTCGGAAGCGCAGTTGATGGCGCTCAAACCTATATCATTGATCTCGACCTCTAAAAGCGATTCTGACGACCCTGCAGGTGATATTTGTCAAGATATGGATATTAAATCCCAGCATGATATGGAAAAATTGGAAGAGGCCACAAACATAATCTACAAAAATGAATATCATTCGGGCCTTTTAAAATCCAATACCGGCGAGTATGCAGGTTTAAGAGTTTCCGCGGTTAAGGACACATTACAACAAGAATTTCTTGATCTGGGTATCGCCGATACAATGTACGAGTTTTCCGAAGCCGTGGTATGCAGGTGCGGCGAACCTGTGATCATAAAAATGATACCCGACCAGTGGTTCATCAAGTACAGCGATCATGACCTGACGGAGCGGTCGAAAGCCCACGCCAAAAAAATGAACATCACACCCAAAGAATATTATAATGAACTTCCTGGTGTGCTGGATTGGTTCAGTGACAGGGCTTGTATACGCCAGGGAAGCTGGTTGGGGACCGAGTTCCCGCTCAAAGAGGATTGGATAATCGAACCGATCTCGGATTCTACCCTATATCCAGCTTATTACATAATATCTAAATATATTAACGAAGGCAAAATAGATAGTGAAAAATTAAACGACGCGTTTTTTGATTTTGTATTTTTAAATAAAGGCGAGGCAGACAACATTCAAGATCTACCTGTGGATGTAGTTCGAGATATAAAACGCGATTTTGATTATTTTTATCCCGTAGACATCAATCTTGGCGGCAAAGAACACAAAACTGTACACTTTCCGGTTTATTTAATGAACCACGTAGCTATTATGCCTGAAGATAAATGGCCAATGGGCTTCTTTGTCAACTGGTGGGTCACCCAATTATTGGGGGATAAGATCTCCAAATCGAAAGGTGGTGCAGAACCGATCCCTGATGCTGCGAAAAAATATACCGTGGACGGTATGAGATTATATTACGCGCATGTGGGCTCTGCTAATCTAGATATCGAATGGGATGTCGCGGCGGTTTTGCATTATAAGAACCGTGTGAAACGCCTTTGGGGCCAAATACTTGAGCTGCACCAGATCGAGACCGATGAAAATGGTATTATTGATGATTGGTTGATCTCGGCGCTTAATCGTAGATTGGAAGCGGTCGAAACCGCTATGGGGATGTTGGACCTGCGTGCGGCCTCCAATGACATTCTGTTTGGGATCTATCGCGATATTAGATGGTATCTTCGTCGTGGTGGCAGCAGCAAAACCACGATACAATATGTATTGAATGTGTGGTTAAGAGCGATGGCGCCATTTTTACCATTTTTGGCAGAAGAGCTCTGGGAGATAACTGGAGATCTTGAATATATAGAAAATAGCTATAACTTCATTTCGCTCGAAACCTATCCCCAACCGGACGAAGCCAAAATCGATCTTGAAGCAGAGAGCAGCGAACATTATTTGAATTCTGTCCTCGAGGATATCAACGAGATAATCAAGGTAACGAAAATTTCACCCAAGAATATCGTGGTGTTCACATCTCCAGGCTGGAAATATACCGTTTTCAACAGGGCTTTGGAGTTATTTCACGCAGACCCGTCAAACTTGGAAATGAAAACTGTAATGAACGAGATCATGGCGGACCCCGAGGTCAAAGCGCATTCCAAAGAGGCACCAAAATATACACAGAAGATCATCAACGATATCCGAAAAATGAACTCCCAGGATCTGGAACGGTCGGGTGTACAAATTAATGAGAAAAAATATCTGACCTATGCCAAATCGTTCATAGAATCCGAGCTCTCCACAACCCTGACGATCTTTAACGCGGATGAGATCGAACCCGGCAGTGCTGAAGATCCCAGCAATAAAAGCAGGTCTGCAGTACCGTTCAGGCCGGCAATTTACGTCGAGTGATCAAATAGTTTGCAGTTTTCTGATTGTGGTTTTATGTTTCTAGTTTTCAGTTTGTGGTTTGTAGTTTGCAGTGTATAAAAGTTTCGGGGTGGGGGGACTGAAAACTCCAAACTTCAAACTCCAAACTTCAAACTATTACTCCTCATCCATTTCCTCGGCTTCGCGATCCATAATAATTGGTTCATCGGAGGCCTCATCAAGTTCTTTTATTGTCGCGCCCGCAAACGGCGATTCGGGCATATCGAATTCCGGTTCACCAGAAACTTCCGACTCGGGCTGAAATTCAGCGAGCTCTTCCGACCTTTCAACAATTTTTTCATCCTCAGCTTCCGGTCTGGGGATGACTTTTGGCATTGCTTTCGGTGTTACCGTTGGTGATACCCGTGGGGGTGGTGTAGCTGTGGGCGGTGGGGTTGCGGCTACGGGTGAGGGTGTTGTAACAGGGGGTAGCGGCGCGGGCTCTTGAAGATATTGAGGCGGCTGGGCTGGTGGCGGGGCGGTCGGCTGCGCGGGCGCTGCGGCTATCTGTGGTGCATCAGGTGCCGAGGAGCCGCAGCCGGGACACTTTAACGCACCTTGAGGGATGATGGTCGTGCAATAGATACAGGGCATGCCCGGCGGCGGCGGTGCCGGTGCGGCTGCGCCACAGGACGGGCAGATATTTGCACCGTCTCGGATCACCCACCCACAATACTTACACGTGACCTCAACAGGTGGGGCGCCAGGGGCTGCTACTGGTCTACCCGGCGGGAATGCTGGTTCCGTTTGCGATTTCTTCTTACGGGTCACGAATACGGCCACGATAACAATGACGATCACTGCAATTATAATAATTATTATCATTGATAATAACAAAACATCATCCATTTCAGAAGGGACACTGCCATCATCCCCATCTCCACCCGTAGCTTTACCGATCTCTGGTGCGTCGGCAGCATGATAGCCCGCCGCATCATACGATTTCGGGCCAAATAAATTCGTCATATCTCCAGCTTCGAATTTCAGTTCGGAACTGTCATATCCAACCGCAAAGATCTCGAAGCCGGTGCTGTGCGAGACCCCGAATGTATTTTCAAAATCTTCCAATTCCATTGTAATTGTCCAGGTATTATCAGTTATTTCATTTTCGTATTGTGCTAAAAACCCTCCAATATCCGATGCCGAGAATTTATCTAATAACCATCCGCTATATAGCTCGTCCTCGGGCGGTTCAAACGCTATCGCCTCCCAGCTCGTCCTGTCCATATCACCCGGCACTAAATGCGTACCGTTCTCCCTGAACGTGGATTTCACGACGTAAACATAAAGGTAGCTCAGCATCCCGAGGTTCTCGATACTATCTGCACATTTAACTGTGATAATAAGATTCTCATTGAATTTGCGGGAATCTAATGATATAATATCAATTCCTTTCTCGCCACCTTTCGAAGCTGCAATGTTATCATTCGTTTTACGCTCGTAGGTCACGACGTCATTCTCGGGGTCCGAATACGATTTTTCACAATCGCCCATTGTCAAGGTATATTTATCCTCAATTATCACAACCTCGATAATATCGAACATTACGTTCACATAATCACTAAATGTTGGATCGCCATCATCTTCGACAGTGAAATTCAGTATTTTCGTGGTGCCTCCCCGCAATAGCATCGGTTTAAATGAGATCAAGGCAGACCGATTCGGGAAATCCTGGATAATTGTCAGCTCCGGATCAAGCCCCCAGGTCATAGATTCGTTCTCGGTCCCGAACGTCAAGTTGTCCAAAGCGTCGATATCTTTGGCTTTGATCGTGAAATTGAAAACTTCGTCCGCCATTACCGATTCGGCACCAATGAAATGTACGAGCTTGTTCGATAAAACAACATTATTGCCGACATATGTAATTTCAGGCGGGTCGTTCGTGTTATTTACTGGTATTGTCAATCTCACGAAATCTTCTAATAGATCGTCGTCTTTGACTGTGATCCGTCCCTCGATATAGCCTTTGGTTGCATCGTCATTATTCGGCAGCACCGTTATTTTCACCCTATTCAGGTCTGTTGCAGGCCACAGCGCCAATCTGCTCGAGGCACTGAACGTTAAAATATCGCCTTTCGGGGTCGAATAGTCGGGATCGGTGGCGTTCGCAGTTAGATTAAAATAGCGGTCCTCAATAGCGAATTCAGGTAAATAAAAGTCAGTTGTATCGATGAAATATTCTCTGGTGTCTGTAATTATTGATACCAGTATCGGGTTATCATTTCGGTTTAGAACTTTAAAAACAATCGTTCTCGAATCAGTTTCAACGTCAATATCTGACGGGTCCTCTCGGTCACGCACTTTGACCTTAATATAAAATTTACCGACGTCATCATTTGTTGATCTGTATTCGATCTTGCCGGTGTTTTCATCGAATGTAAAATTTGCCGGGAATGAAGTTAAATTGGTTGTGCCGCCGCTCGAAAATGTAAAATTAAAATAAAGCGAATCAGGAATCGGGTTGGCAGTGTCATTATCGAAAGTATGAATATCTATTTTCGTTCTTTGGCCTTGCTCCACCCATATTTCATTGTTGGCATTTATCGTGCCGTTCGTGATATCCCAGGTCTGGGTTGCTTTGAGCTCCGGCGGGTCATTCACGGGTAATACAGTTACATTAAAAGTATCGCAGCATTGATGAACCGTATCGTTTGCATAAAATGTAAATTTAACAGGGCCGCCAAACCAATTATCGGCGGGTGTGAACGAAACTGAATTATTTATATGGATATTTGCCGAGACATTGCTATCATCGCTTTCGAGCCAGTAATTCAAACCGCCGGGTGGGAATGGCTTGAGATCGTCTGTAAAATGCTGCGGCAATTCGATCGCATGTTGCCTGGGGGTGTCTTCATCAATTATCAAGCCGTCAGAATCGCACCATAATCCCAGTTTTGGGTCATTAAGATCGATCTCGGGCGGTGTGTTCGGCGGGCGGATCGTGAAATTGATGATATAACTGCCGTACATGCTCTCGGGGCCGGCCCAACCCTGACTTGCAACATAGACATAATACCACCCCTCCTGAATGGTGGTATCATTATAGACTGCCACAATATCGTCCGTAAAGCCCGATTCCTCCGAGATCAAATGTGCAGAAGATGAATTGGGCGCGTCGTAGAGATAGATCTCTACACCTAAGTCTTCGGAGGGGTCTGCGGTGATCGTTATGTTCATATCTTTGGGTGCATACAGTTTGTAGACATCGTAATAGTTATACGTCTCGTTCATATTGCGCGTCAGGCTATCGCCGGGATTCACGGTTGTGGCATTGGCAAAATCATTATTTCCGTCGTGCTGGGGATTGGCGATCTGGGTGACCGAAACGTTAAGCCAATAATTGATCGTGCCGAACATGCTGGCCACCATAATATAATGTGTGCCGGTCGTAATTGCAACTTCATAGATCGAGGTTTGCTGGGTGTTTGAAATGACCGACCAACTAATTTCTACAAGATCCACATTAAAAAGTATAACAAGCCCGACCAACCCAATTACCGGTGCTTCCAGCGAGATATTGATTATATCTGCAACTGCAGAGCTACCGTTCAAATGGATCTTATACACATCGACCGGATCCGTGGTAACATCTACAGAACCCTGATGGTTACCCGGTGATATAGCTTCGGCATTGTCGAAATTATTGTTATTGCCCGTGTCCCGGGAAGCGCCCAACGGTTCAGGCCCATTTACCGCACCGATACCGGCCATTCCCCAAAAAACGCCAAGATTAATTAAAATCATAAATACTAACAAAATGGTTGTCAGCCTGTTTCCAGAACATTTATGTTGCAAGTTCTACCCCCCTTGAGCAGATTTATTTATTATTGTTTATGAGGAGTAGATTTAGTTAATACTAAATAAAATTTACGAAGACCAAAGTAAAAAAATCTGATTTTGTAACGTTATCAACTCATTCGATCATGATAATACGTATCAGATCACTTTCTCCAGATCCTTCTGATAGCGTTGAAATATCTCGACGGTCTCTCGAAAGCGCTCTTCATAAGATGTATTAATTATGTGGCCCATCGTCAAAATTGCAGCAACAATATTTCTTTCTGTATTTTTTTCCATATCAAATCACCTCGAATTTATATTGTGGTGAATAAAATATAATTATGCCTTATATTAATTTCGGAATAATGTCGATTTACTGGTTTCATGGTACGGTTTCGGTGTGGAGGCTCGTGGCATTAGTTTTCAGTTTGTGGTTTGTAGTTTGCAGTAAATATAATATTGGGGGTGGGGGTAACTGAAAACCAAAAACTCCAAACTGAAAACTAGTTCAATAAAAAATTTTTGACAAGATTATCTAGATCAACACTAAAATCATAATTCTCACTTACTTATGAAGATGGTTTGACTAAAATGTCTTAATAATTTAGCATAAAGCTATATATAAAAATTCATATTGTTCCGAAGTCATATCAGACTTTAATAAATCGAGACTTCTCAGAGGCGATCTTAATGGCAAAAAGCGTAATCCAGACCAAGAACCTCACCCGCACTTTCGGAGAACTGACTGCCGTCAATCAAGTCACGTTCAATGTGACCAAAGGCGAGCTGTTCGGGCTGCTGGGGCCAAACGGCGCGGGTAAAACGACATTGTTACGACTTCTTACAGGTCAGCTCGAACCCACAACTGGCAGCACTACGGTACTTTCCCACAACCCCGCCCAAGATCCAATTGCTGTTAAGAAACAGATCGGGATCGTACCCGAGCTCGAAGCCCCGCCTTCGTTTTTAACACCGAAAGAATATCTGCTGTTTATCGGATTAATACGGGAACTAACTAAAACCGAGGAAAGGGCAGAACACTGGCTGGAATTCCTGGATCTGATGGACTCCCAAAATGTGCCGAGCAAAGATCTCTCCAAGGGCGCTAGGCAAAAGCTCATGCTTGCTGCCGCGTTTATACACGAACCCCCGTTGTTGTTCCTCGACGAGCCCTTTATCGGGCTCGACCCTTTTTACCAAAAGCAGATCAAGGATCACCTAATGAAATATCTTGAGAAGGGCGGCACGATCTTCATGTGCACGCATATTTTGGAACTCGCGGAGAAGATGTGCACGCGCCTCGCAATAATGCACCACGGCAAGATCATTGCCATCGGAACCAAAGATGAGCTCATCAAAAAGGGTGAATCGCTTGATACCGCCTTTCTTAGATTGACCGAACGACCAAAGTAAAATTATATTTTCAATATTGGCATGTTTGGGATGTGGTATGTGGACGCTTCGCTTGTGGTGTTTGGGAAGAAATTGGAAGCAAGAAGATGGAGGCTAGATTCAATTAATTAATTTCTATCTTCCATTTTCTATCTTCTAGCTTCAATTTTCTTTGTATTCCCACACACCACAGACCACAGCCCCAACTTACCACTTGAAACGTGATTTCAACCATATAGCGAAAATAACTTAATATTAAATTAGTAACGAGTGTGATATCCAAATGATGAAGTGGTCTAAATTCCTCAAGCTCACAAAGCTCATGATATTAGAAGATTATCGCATGCAAGCGGCAATAATTGGCAAATCCCAGTTCCTGTTCTTCCCTACCCTCATCGCAATTTTCGCGCTTGTGATCAGTTTATCTTCAACTGTATTACTCGAATCCGTGCCCATGGATCGAATATATTTTTTACTGCACATGGTGATAATAATCTATGGTTTTAGCACGGGGACCTTTGCACTGTTTGGCGAGCAAATTGCGGAACGACGGTTTGGACAGGTGAATCTATTACTATCAACCCCCAATCTCCAACCAATTGATTTCAAAACCATATTCATGGTATTCTATATCAAAGATATTCTTTTGTATTTCATGTTCTCGATAATACCAATAATTCTGGGGATCAGCTTATCAATTCCCTTCACTGGTTTTAAAATTGCCAGTGTTATGTTTCTATTTCTTACGATCTCACTTTCATTCTTGTTCGGGATTTCATTTTCGTTCTTCATTTCATCGATATATGTTAGGTGGCGAAATCTCTTTGCGGCGATCGCTGCGATAATACTGGCAGTATTTGCCGGCGGGCGCTTCACTGACTGGTACGAGGTCGAAAATATCATACCCTCGTTAATGTTCCAATATACCCTTAACCCATTATATCTGGGGATAGCAATTTTATTAATTTTATTCTTTTCAATCGTTGCAATTAATCTCTTAAAAGTCGGGGCGGGTAAAAGGTCGGAACGGTATGAACCCGAGGTTCTCCAAACGCAAGAGAGATTGAGCATTTTCCAGAGCTATTCAACGTTCATGGCAAAAGAATGGCTCGATTTACGCCGCAGCCGCACACTCACCCCTGTAGTGGGCTCTTATGTCGGCCCGTTAGTGTTCTTAGCCGTCATCCTCTGGATATTTAGAACTATTTTAAATCTGCCACTGGATTTCAATATCGTGTTCTACGCGGGTATGATCGGGTTCTTTGGTGTTACCATCTACAGCTGGTTGAACGTTATTGATGCACCGGATCTCTATCAGGTGCTGCCGGTTAAAGTTCCGCAGGTGATCAAAGCCAAATTATTATTGTTCGCGCTTTTAACCTATGCCATTGCTACGGTCTTCATAATAATCTTAAGTATTCTATATTCCGAGCTCGAACTATTGTGGTTGGCGTTCATTGTTGCATATGTTACAACGACTTATACTGTTATTGTCACGGCATATTTGACTGGATTGAGAACCAATGTATACCTGTTCGACGCTAGGATATTAATGAAATTTACTGGTCTCGTGGTGGTGCCTTTGATTGTTATTACAATCGCATCATTCTTGATCGCCGATAATTTCAATTTAGCTGTTATGTTAATAGGCGGGATTTGCTCGGTGTTAGTGGTATGCTTAATTGGCTTGTTTAAAAATTTGGATAAAAAATGGGGGAATGAAACTTTCATATTCTAAATTTATTACTAGGGAGATAAAATTTAATGACCTCAGTCACAGAAATAAAAAAACTGTATAAAAACAATAAACCTGAAATTATTGAGCGGTTACAGGAGTTCGAAGCACTTTGGAATGACGGCTCTGAGAAAGATATCTTTGCTGAACTAACCTTTTGTATCTTCACGCCCCAATCGCGCGCACGATCGTGCTGGGAAGCCGTTGAAACCCTGCTCGAAAAAACGCTGTTGTTCGAGGGTGAGGTAGGCGAAATTTCGCAAGAGTTATCTGGTGTACGTTTCAAAAATAATAAAGCCAAATATCTCAAACACGCCCATGAGTTGTTCATAAAAAATGGTAAGCTTCGAATTAAACCGATGATAAAAAAGTTTGATGATGTATATGAATGTCGGGAGTGGTTGGTCAATAATGTACAAGGGTTCGGCTATAAAGAAGCCAGCCATTTTCTCAGGAATATCGGGTTTGGCGAAAACCTCGCTATTCTGGATAGGCATATATTGAAGAATTTGGTAATGCTTGGCGTGATCGACCGAATCCCAACATCGATCAGTCGAAAAAAATACCTGGAGATCGAACAGAAGATGGAAACGTTTTCCAAACAGATAAAAATACCAATGGCACATCTTGATCTGGTACTTTGGTATAAAGAGACTGGTGAGATCTTTAAGTAAAGTATGATTTGGTTTTTATATTGGTATTTCAATGTAATCACATAAGGATTAAGGATTGAGGATTAAGGATTGAGGATTAAGGATTGAGGATTAAGGATTGAGGATTAAGGATT
>CBDVCJ010000121.1:0-11105 GCA_965372445.1 uncultured Thermoplasmata archaeon
TGGCTATCCTTCGGGCTCTCGACCTTCAGTCTTCGAACCCACGGGCTCAGAACTTTGTTCAAATCCTTCGGGCTCTCGACCTTCGGTCTTCGAACCTACGAGCTTCGCAAACCCAACCGAACCTCGAGTTTCTATCTAAAAATTGTCTAGCTCAGGGGTATCTTACAACTAGGACATAAGAACCAGCTCGGCTGAACCGGAATACCGCAACTTGGACATTTGGATTGTTGGGGCTTGAGTTTTGGCGCTTTTAATTTCGGTTTCGGTCCCTTGGCGACCTCACCTTTCAACTCTGACGGTTCAACTTTGGGTTTTTTGGGCTTACGTTTGGGTTGGCGCGGCTCTTCATCCGGCTCAGGCTCGACCGTTTCCTCATGAGTTGGGGGCGGTAACATCGGCTCCGGGGCCGGTGCCGAGATCGTTGGGGTGGGTGGAGAGGGCGGCGGCGCCATGGATACAGCAGGAGGCATCATCTGGAGCGGCATCGGTTGCGGGGGTTGAGGTTGGGGATATGGTTGGGTTGCCGTCATCGGCATCATTGGTGGCGGCGCCATGATCATCTGTGGCGGCTGTTCGCGTGAGTACATAGCCGCTAGCTCTTCTTCTGCCTCACGTTCTTCCTCACGACGCTTTTTGATGAACATAAATGCTAATAACAGCACAATAATTATAATTACGATCAATATCAATAATATCCAAGTCAGATCCAGTTCGTCGTCTTCAGTTTTTTTATCTCCGATAACTTCTTTGTCAACAGGCACATCTTCTGGGGCTAACGGATCGCTTGAATCGCTTCCACCTGGTTTACCGTCGGGCCCGTAATATTCTGCAAGATTGTTATAACCGTCACCGTCAGGGTCGCCGGTCCCGTCGAGATTAAGGTGGCCAAAGTGTGTGAATTCCCAACCATCAGGTAACAGGTCGCCATCTCGATCGCCAGGTATCGAATATGCATCTGTAGGGTCTGACGAGTCGCCGCCACTGGGTAATCCGTCTTCGCCTAGAAACTCTTGAAGGTTCGTATAATTATCATTGTCTTTATCTTGATCTGCGTCCCTTTTGGCCGGGTTGAAACCGAATTGGGTTTCCCAGCTATCCGGCATGCCGTCCCCATCGGTATCTTCACCGATCCCTTCAATTATACCGATGATCTTTATTTCGATTGTCGTTGAACTGATCTTGCGTGCGTTATCTTTAACTGTGAGCTTGATCTCATGTAAACCTGCCTTATCAATGGTCATCGAGAATTGACCGAAAGTTTCACCCCCCTTCAGGTCGCCGGAGATATTGGATTTCCAGATGTATCTTAATTTATCGTCATTGTTCAAAAGGTCCGGGTCGGTGCTGTTCATACCATCAAAAAATATTTTGACCGAGGTATTGAATGTATCTTCGTCGGAGGGTGAAGAGATAACTGCAAGCGGCGGGTCATTAGTATTCTCGATCTCCAGCCAAAATGTTTTGGTATCAGATAGGCCGATCTCCTCTATCTCACCATCATCGGTCACCCAAACTGTAATTTTATATTTTCCGACCTGTTCGTTGGCAGGTATGAACGATAATTGGCCGGTGTTTTCATCGAAACTATATTGATAATCCTCGTTATAATCAGGGTCGTCCGGGTCTAAAAACGGGATGATCTTATCTATATTGGTGCTGAAGATCAAAGTATCGACATTACCGTCAACATCATCACTGGCCGAGAAATTAAGTATCACCCACCAATCCTCATTCATTGCATAATCGTCAATGTAATCAATAATATTATCCAAAACAGGTGCGTCATTCACAGGTTTGAGATTGACCTTCAATAAGTATTCAACATATTCGTCTTTAAGTTCACCAGCAGTGTCAGTCGCTCGTATCTTAATATAATCGATCCCGAATTTGTCCTGGGTCACCTCACATCTCAGTGTCCAGTTATCTTCTAGAAGTGTAATGGTAACATTATCGGTCACCACTTTATTTTTATCCCACATATCGTAGAAAGGTGTATAGATCTGATAGATGAGTTCACCGGGATATTTGGTCTCATCTATATCGTCAAAAATAGTTGAAATATCAAAATAACTCGCATTGGTATCTTCATATATAATCCATTCTTCAGGTGGATTAGAGGACAATTTCGGCGGGGTATTATCGATCACTGAAAAATAATGTTTACCTGTTTTGCGTGAACTCATGGGTAGGTCCAGACTTTCCAAATAATCGCGGGTGCTGAAATAATATTCGACATCCACGTAAGTTGCATGGATGGGGCTTGAAAGTTCGCTGCCCGGAACTACTTTGATATATTGCTCGCCATTATCATATTCGCCATCTTGATAGGAGGGTTTGGCACTGGTATCGAGCTCCATCTTATAGTTCTCACCATCAACGGTCACATTAACAAATAACGGCGGGTCGTTCTCCACATCTCTATAGACCACCGAAAAGGTATAATCGTCAAGCATGTTGCCTTCTACCGGCGATTCCTTCAACTCTTGAAGGTAAGGCGGTTTGTTATAAAGGTCAACGTACAATTTCTCGATCTTATACTCTATAAAGCTATTCTCACCACTTTCCGCTACAAAATAATCACTCCCACCATATCGATAGAATTGTTGTAGATGTATGCCTAAGTATGCCTTCTCGTACGTAGCATTGATTTCTACAATAATTGGATTCGGGCCATATTGTTCATGATGGTCGCCAGTACCCTTTGCTGCGATATATTGTCCTGAACTTGAGTCATAATATATCAATTCGATATACGCCTTGACGTAAAACACAAAGAGTGTGGTTGCGTCCGTTTCAGTACGTTCCGAATCAGTGATCTTGAGTGACACATATGTATCTGTGGGTTTCTCGGTCGTTAGGGTCTCGATAATGAACCAATCCCAATGGTCTATGGAATGCGTGACTCGTTCATCAGAGATCGGACCATCGATTAGGGTGCCATTGAGCATATCGTTATTATTATCTGTATTTGTTGATTGTTCAACTGTGATCTTTAAGTTATACCCCACAATTACATCTGGATCTACGACTGTCCCACCTGATGTAAACACTTGGCGATGTATACGTAAATAATATATGTGTGATGAATCTGCATGGGCGATCAATTCAGTTGTAGTTGGCCATGGATAGGGTTGAATAGTTGGGCCAGCGGTTTCTGAGGCTAATTGTCTGTAATCTAAATAATATAATTCGCCATCATATACTGTATAGAATGCAAGTGTAATTCCAGCAATTTTATTCGCTATATCAGGAGGTGAGATAAATGTCGGCTTAATTGTGATCTTATTGGTAGTAATACCTCCACCGCCATTCAAATAAATATAGAAATAATCATCTTCATCTGTTTGATAAGTTAGATTGCCCTGCATATCGTTCCCAGCAGTTAATGCATCGGCATTATTAAAATCATTATTTGGCTCTGACTCCAGTTCAATCGCCCTGCCTGTTCGTGCGCCACCGCTGTCTTCTTCGCCTTCATTTTGACGTGCATTCGCTTTGAGCCAATCGTACGGAAGGTTTGAGGTGTCTGAAAATTTGGCGGGATCGACAATATACGATTTAGCATACAATTTTTCTGTTTCTAATTCAGAGTCATCTTCCAGTTGGTCAGATATATTATCGGGATCTACAGTTGAACTCGCTGAAAATCCTGATTTTGTACTCTCGGCATTTACAGAATTAACGCAAGAGGTTACAATTAAAAATATTGTTACCATCAAACAAATTATCAATTTATTACGAGACAGCCACATTCTCAACAGCCTCCTGATTTCATTTTTATTTTGATCTTAATGGATTCTTGCAACTTGGACATATAAACCATCCGGCCTGTACCTCAGCGCCACAATTGTCGCAATTTGAAGCTTTGGCTTTGGGTTTTGGCGATTCGGCACCTGGAGCCCAAACCTTGACCTCATCTCCTGACTCGTCTGAAACATGAACGTCTTCCACCGTTGTTTCGGGCTCTTGGTAGGCAGGCTTCAATTCATCGGCGGTAGAGGTCGAGGCCAGCCCTGCGGACCGTACCCCACTAAACCTGGTATCTTCAAAACCGCCTTCGGATTCGCTACCGGTATCGGCTGGCGGAAGTGGTGGCATATATGGCGCACCCATCCCCACGGAGGGCGGTGGTAAGCCTCCTGCGATCGGCGGTTGGCCCATCATCGCCGGAAAACCCGGCGCAGCCATACCCGGCGGTTGCGGTGAGGGCGGCATCAAGCCTGGAGCACCGGACGACGGTGGACCTTCAAAGAACTCGTCCTCTTCCTCATCTTCCTTTTTCTTTTTTCGGTACATGCCGAATATTATTAAAATTACGATCACAATAACTACAAGAACTGCTATCATCCAGATCCAGGATATGTCGTCAGCTTTCTCTTTTCTCGTGGGATGCGACCCTGACTTCCACGGATCGGTTGAATCCCCCCCGCCTGGTAATCCATCGTCACCTAAGAATTCCTGTAGATTTGTAAACCCATCATGGTCCCAATCTCCGTAGGCATCCATTTTGTCAGTATATTTCATACCATATTCAACTTCCCAATCGTCCCAAATACCGTCGTTATCCAGATCGAGCGTGATCACAATAGTAAGGTTCGTTAGGCTTTGAAGCCCATCATTATCTGTGACTGTAAGTGTGATTTTCCTGTAGCCGGTCCCGAGTAGCTCCTCCAGGTCTCTGACGAAGATCGTTCTGCCCACACCTAAAGGTTCGGTAGTTACATTCGAGGTCCAGGTGAACGTTAATACTTCATTCGAATTTGGAATGCGTAGGTCTGGGTCATTGCATTCACCGGTAAAATTAATAGTTTGGACAATTGAAAATGTAATATTACCCGATTTCGGGTTTGTGATCTGGGGTTTGCCGGGCGGGTCATTTACATTCTTTATCTCGATGAGAACCTTAGTTTGGTTCTTACCGCCCTTGCCATCAAATACAGTAAGATTGAATTTTAAATATCCAACATTATCATTTGTGGGTAGGAATGAGATCAAGGCTTGCTTGGGGTTCTCAGGGTCGGGCTTTATTTCAAAGTTCGAGAGGTCATCACTTCCCTTGCCATCGGTTATATTGGTCTCAAAAGTGAGTTTATCTCCGGCCCCGACATCGATATCAATATCATCAACAACAACAACAAGATCGAACTGTTCATCTTCCGATGCCGCAGATTTACCGATGAAGGTTATATCCTCGCCCGGTTCAACTTCTTTGTCACCGACCGTGATAAACTCTGGGATGTCATTTACATTGTTCACTGTGAATTTTACATTTATATTATCTGTACTTAGATAAGAATCCTTGACCGTTATTTTTACCCAGAGGGTACCGACATTCTCATTTGTAGGTGAAAATGTAATTATTGCAGAATTTGTCGGGTTGGTTGCATTTTGCATGATCGCAAAGTTCGGCAGGTCATCGGTGCCCATACCATCAGTCACATTGGTTTGGAAGGTCAATTCGTCAGCGTCCGTTTCTATGTCGGTATCCGTCGCAATAATTGTAAGTTTAAAGGGCACATCCTGAGTTAAGATCTGGTCGTTTATATAATTTATATTCGGGTCGTCATTAACCGAATTAATTGTAACTGTGATATTATGATACGCTCGATAATTATAGGTATCTGTAATGGAATTGATTATATCTGTATATGTAAAGGTATCCGTCGCCCTTAGCCGAATCTCTTCAATACCGTGTTGGTTCGCTATCGGTTTGAACTTGACTTGTGTGCTGGAAAATGAAACTTTTAAGATGTCGCTTTCGTAATTAATAGTATAATCATCCTGATCGGGGCCTACCCAGACCTCATATTGAAGGTCTGCATCTACATCCGGGTCGGTAAAGATGTCGTTTAATTGTATATTATTTATATCTGCATCTTCTTCCATCACCAAATTCTCGGGGGCAGTCTCTAATGGATAGGGCGGGTCGTTATCAAGAACTTTCAAGACTTGATAAGTTCCAATGACCTGGGTTGGTACCCGAGCAGTTGCACGATAATCCGCGGCTTTGAAATAATGGGCATGAGGATACGGATAATCGGTTAATTTCGAGCCTGATATGATCTTTTCATAGACCTTACCGGTCACATAGTCGCCGCCGGAGGTCGGAAACATTGGATAGTCGACCTCGTCGATGGTTACATTCACATATTTCGGCGGGTCGCCATCAACATCTGTGTATGTAACCTGAAACGTAAAATAATCACTGGTGGTACCTACCTTTGGGGTGACGCCCGTATCGGTGACTGTGAGTATCGGGTCGTTATTTAGATCGACATGGTCCACGGCAAAGGTCAATGTATACTCGGCCCAGCCATTTGTAGTATGATAAGGTATAACTCCACCTTCATGAATAAAACCTGATTGGACTTTTATACCGATCCAGCATTTTGAACCAAGAGCCACATACCAGTCATTAATTGGTTCTGATGGTACACCCCCAGAATACGTCACGCCTTGGCTACCGCCCCGTCCACCATATAGAGTATATTGAGTACCTTCTTCGTCATCATATATCAACCACACATCAGTCCAGCTAAACCAATCATTATTTGTATGGCGGTTCTCGTTCGTGATGTCAATTGAAAATGTAATGTTATTTGTATAATTTTCTTCAAGTGTAAAATATTGTGAAATATCATACCAGTCCCAATGGTCCCTATGTTGGGTTACCTTACCGTTCACTACTGTGGTGGAGGGTTTGGTTGCATTATCGGGGTGATTGTTCATATCGATTGAGGGTTGGATTTCCGTTACAGTTACATTATCTATCCGGTAATTGATTTTTGCACCGTCAATAGAATAGAGCCGAATATAAACCCAAGCATTTACAGGCGAGCTGAAATCTATAGTTTTTACTTCATAAGCATTAATAAGTTCACAATCTAATCTACTAGTTTGCTGTCCATTCCACCATCCAAAAGTAAAATAAGTTTCATAAGCTTGTACTCTTATACGTTGATCTTGGCCTGGTATCGGTGAATTACTATTATTTATATTTATTTCTACAAATTCGGTTTTTACAGGGCCGAATTCGTGCATATAGATCTTATACCAATCCTCATCCATAATATTGAGGTTACCTCCCGTGACTTGGCTGGTTACATCGCCGGTTATATTTGCATCATTATGATATATTGCAGTGGCTTGGTTGGGATTGTCATCGGGCTCGGCACGCGACCGGCTCTCAGAACTGGCCCCTTGAAGTGAAGTTTGTTTAGTGCTCAAAAGTGGTGGGATTGTATTAATGTACTGTTCATGGGTACGAGTATCGAAAGTTACACTCTCTGTACCAATATTTAATTCTTTGAGTGCCTCATAACTGTCCATTTTTTCGATCCGTACATTATTAATTGGACTTGGACCTTCTGCTTTTTGCTCAGATAACTGATGGTCGCCATTCTCCGCCACTACATTGATCGCAGGTACTAAGAGCGCAGTCATTAATAACAGTACTATCATTATATGCACTAAGATGCTTTTAGTTAAATCTAGCTTCATAATAATACCCCATAAAATAATCTATTATTTATCATTTTAATTACTATTTATATATTTATATGTATAGGAATTTAAGCTATAGTGTAACTCCTTATAAAGATTTTTGTTTAAATAATCATTATTTGCGTCATTGGTCGAACCCGTTTGTTATTAAAATTTGAGATCCATTTTGGATTAGAGATTGCTTTATGAAAGGCGAAAGACGAAAGTTCTTTGTCAACAATCGGGAGCGTCGGGAGTAGGGGAGCCAGGAGCCCGAACCTATGTCTAATATTTAATTGCAAATTGGAGATTGGAAATTTGAAATTTACAATTTTTATTTTGCAATTTGAAATTCAGTTCGTGTTCCCGTGTTCCCGCGCTCCCGTGTTCCCGATATTAGTCGCCACACATCACCCAATCTGAACTTCTAAAAATAACCCTAAAAATATATAGTAATTAAAATACATCTATAATGAAGATGTTTAATAAAAATTCGCGTTTATCTTTGTCGATCGATAAAAAGATCCTATTACATATTGAAAAATATTCAAAATATGAATATCAATATGAGGTACCTTTCGAACTTTCTCAGGAAGGCATTGCCCAAGCGATTGGAATAAGGCGAGATAATGTTCCGCGGACAATGAAGAATCTCAAGAATGAGGAGCTGATCTTTGAGAAGGTACTAAGAGTTGAAGGTGTTTATAGAAAGCGCAAGGTTTATTTTTTAACTGATAAAGGTAGAGATTATACACAGAAATTGACAGTGAAGTTATTAAAAGAATCGATCTCTATAACACACAAAAATGGCGAGCTCGTCACCAAGAAAATATCGGAACTATTGGAGGATAGAGCATTAACACGCGAGTTGCCAAGAAAGATATCGTTGTTAGAAATATTAAATGGAATAACGCCCGCAGGTATTTTAGAATGGGAGAATTTTAAAGAGCAACTTCAAACCGAGGTAATTAAGCATAGAAAAACGCCTGCATCGAAAGAGTTAGCAGTCAGCGATCAGGCTGAGGTTGTTATGGATGAACAGGTTAATATCCATAGTGGTGAGTTTTATAAAAAAAAGAAATTTTTGGATTTTACAGAGAATGCACCTTCGCCCCGTAATTTTGTAGGACGCGAAAAAGAGCTGAAAAAGATCAAATCTTGGGTCGATTCGGAAGAATATAAGATCATCGTTATTTTCGGGATCCCCGGTATAGGAAAAACCACATTGGCCTGGAAGATCGTAACTGAATATCATGATAAAAAACATCTGTATTGGTATAGGTTTCATAGATGGGATACTATCCGCCATACGTTAATATCCTTGGCAGAATTTTTAAACCAGGCGAATCACAAGAGATTGAAGTTGTACCTCACCTCGAATCCAACGATAGACCTCTTTGAGATTTCAAAGATACTTGAGGATGAGCTTAAGGGTGCAAATATTCTTTTGGTATTTGACGATTTTCAGAGAGTTCAGGAGAATATTGCCGAACTATTTTCGCTTTTGGTCGAGGTTTTAGCCCGAATTGAAGGTGTGACTGTGATGGCAGTTGGCCGTAGGATCTTGCCTTTTTATGACCGGAGCGAAGTTTTGGTCAAGCATTTAGTAGCCGAGATGCAATTGGACGGGCTCGATGAGGTCAATAGTAGAAAATTATTGAAGATTGACATAAAAGATGACGATATATTTAGAAAGATCTATGATTTGACCAAAGGCCATCCCTTATTTTTGGAATTAATAAGCTCTTTAAAAGACATTAGGGATTTGAAGAATATTAAACGCTACATCTACGAGGAGATATTTTCCAAGCTGGAAGATGAAGAGAAGACACTTTTGAACATAATTTCAGTTTTTAGATATCCGGTTTCAGCCAATGCATTTTTTATTGAAGATCATGTAAATTATGAAACGCTTGATGAACTTGTGGACCGTAATTTAGTACAGGAGATTTCATATGATGAATATGATGTGCATGATCTGATACGCGAGTTTTTCTATATTAGACTTCCACCGAAGACCAAGCGCCGTTATCATTTAGAGGCGGCGAACTATTATATTGAAGAAGGCAGCACCTTCGGAAGTATCGAAGCGCAATATCATTTCATATCTGCGAATGAATTTAAAAAGGCGGCCAAGCTTGCCATAGCGAACGGCACGGAGATCATCACCAAAGGTTATTTAGAGGAGTTTCTAAGTATATTGGATGAGTTTAATGTGGACAATACTCCAGAAGAATATTGGGCAGAGATCATGCTGCTCAAGGCAGAAACGTTAACTATTACAGGTGATTGGGATACTGCTTTGGGTTATTATAATCAAGCCTTAGTTTTATGCGAAAAGATGGATAAACCTGATGTTGAAGCAACAGCGTATCGCAAAATAGGAGATATTGATCGCAAGCGCAGTGAACTCGATGATGCGGTCGTTTCCTATAATAAATCGCTCAAGATTTCTTCAAAGATCAAAGACCAGCAGGGTACTGCGGACAGCTATAGGGGTTTAGGTGTTGTTTATGGAATCAAGGGTGAATTTGACAAGGCAATTGAGTATCTTAATAAAAGCCTGACAGATTCCCAACATATCGAGAATTTACATGTTATGAGTAGAACTTATATTGATCTAGGAACAGTCTATAGTAATAAAGGAGAGCCCGATAGGGCGATTGAATATCATGAAAAGGCATTAAATGTATTGGAAGAGACTGGTGATATTTATGAAAGAGCACGGGTCCTTAATAATCTTGGCATTGTATATGCAGATAAGAATGAATTGGATAAAGCTCTTAAATATTTTGAAGATAGTATTAAGATCTCCGATATGACGGGTGATATCCGTCAAATGGGATATGGTTTGATCAGTGCAAGTGAAGTTCATATCAAGAAAAAGAATTTTGAGCTTTCCAAAGAATATCTGGATGAATCCTTAGAGATTTTTGAGAAAGTGGGAGAGAAATTTAAGATCTCCTCGGTGTATAGTGATTATGGTATGATCTCGAAACTAGAGAAGGATTGGAATAAAGCTATTGATTATTACAACAAAAGCATCAAGATTTTAGAGGCGTTGGATATACCGTATTATCTAGCCAAAGCCTATAATGATTTTGGCCAAATGTATAAGACCAAGAAGGATAAGGTAAATTCGGATAAATATCTCAAGAAAGCCCATGGCATTTTTAAGAAGTTGGGGGTGGAGCTAAAGTGAGATCATTGCTAAGACACAATGGGGCAGTGTGGGGATTGTAGTTTTCAAATGATAAAAAAAGTAGATTAACCCCTCATGTAAGGTGAAATGATGAAAAAAGGAAAATTACTATTCGAAAGTGACAAGAAATATTTAAAAAAGCTAAAAATATCTGGAATTTTTCTTATAACATTTTGCATATTTGTAATTACCTGGATGATATTATTATTTTTTGGAGGTATAAAACATGCAGTGTTAATTATTGTTATATTGATTCTTCTATTTCCAATTCATTTGGGGCTTACGGAATTTAATTACTCAACATTGAAGATTTATGATAAAGGAATAATAATTCCAACAATATTGGTAAAAAATACCATAAGTAAAAAAAGAATATTTCTTGAATATATTGCGTTCATGGAATCAGTTCCTGAAAAGGAAA